>JACKEJ010000015.1 GCA_020633055.1 Sandaracinaceae bacterium
GATGGGCGCCGCACGCGGTCCCGACGACTTTGCCGTGTCGGACATGGCGGTCTACGTGGAGCGGGCGCTCATGGCGGCGGCCGGGACATACCCGCGCGACGCCGCCTTTCAGTCTCAGGGCGAGGTCCTGTTGATCTTGGGCGCCCACACGTGGCTGGGCGGGGCCGCCCGGGTAGCGTGGATCCACGCAGCGGTTGCGGCGGTGGCGGCCTCGGTGGTGCCGCGCACGGCCGCGCGACTCGGGCTCGGCGCACGCGGTCAGGCGCTCACGGGCCTGGTGGCGGCCACCTGGTTTCCCACGGCCATGTACACGCAGCTGTATCTCGGAGAGTCCGTGGCTGCATCGCTCACCCTGATCGCGGCGGCCACGTGGCTGGATGCGTTCGTCGGACGCGCGGGTTCTGGGGTGTCGGGTTCTAGCCCAGCGGACGTAGCGTCGGTTGGCCCCCCATGGCATCAGGCTGTCGCAGGTCTCGCGCTGGGGCTGGCCTGCGTGTTCCGCCCGAACCTGCAGCTCACGGTCGTGCTCGCTGTGGCTTGGATAGGGTGCGCGGGTCGACGCCACCACGCGGCGTTCTTCACTGGAGGCGCGACGATCGGGCTGGCGTTCGCGTACGGGGTCACGCGCGCACTGATCCCGGACGGGCACGGCCTCGCCGAGAACGGAGGCTTCAACTTCTACATGTCGGTGGCGCCCATCCGGCAGCTCGCCAGCACTTCGGCCGGAGGCGGGTGGGCCCCGATCGTGAACGCGGCGCTCTACTCCGAGGCCGTCACGACGGACGTCCCGCTGACGGACTCCGGGTACTTCTATGCCGAGGCGTGGCGGCTGGTGACAGATCACCCGGGCGCGGCGCTCGTACGCTGGGGCACGAACCTGTGGTGCAGCACCGGCGCGGTGATGACGTTTCCGGGCTTCGAGGGCGACGCGGGCGACACGCTCCTCTCGGTGTGTGCGGTAGCGAGCGCGGTCGCGGCGGTGGTCGGAGGGGTGGGAGCCGCCTACCGTGGGACGAGCGCCCAGCGAGCCCTGGTCTTGGTGGCGATCACGAGCAGCGTGATCACCTGCGCGTTGTTCATGGGTACGCCGCGCGCTCGGTATCCCTTTGACGTGATCTTCCTGCTGTGTGGCGCCGCGCAAGTCTCGCGGCTCTTCCGACGTCGCGTGCCAACCGGGTCCGACTCCGCGCGCCGAGGAGGTTGACCATGCCTCGATGCATGCGAGAGTCGCTCCAACGAGGAGGTCGGCGATGCCCGCGTGGTTCGGATTCGTGTTGCTCGCAGTCGTGGTGAGTGGATGTGGTCAAGGTACGGACAGCGCGCGTGTGCGCGACGAGCCACCTCCCGCGAGCGCGCCCAGTGGTCCCACCGAAGCCGCGCATGAGCCGTCTGCGGAGACCCCTCGCGCTTCCCTCGCCCCCACGGCGCCTGCGTTGCCTGTCCCACGCGACGTCGCGGTCGACCTCGTCGCGCGCGAGAAGACTGCGTGCGCCGTGTTCCAGGGTGGCGCTGTGCGCTGCTGGGGCTTCGGCGGACAGGGCGAGCAGGGTCGCGGGCCTACGCAGTGCCTGACGGGGACGGCCGAGGTGTCCGGCATCGCCGACGCGCAGCAGTTGGTCGGCGGAACCGACTACGCGTGTGCGAAGCACCGCGACGGTCGCGCGAGCTGCTGGGGTTCTCAGCGCATCTACGGGTTCGACAGCATCGCGTTCGACCAGGCGGAGGCGGGATCGATCGTGCCCTATCGCGTGCTCGCGGTCTCGGACGCGACGTCCATCACCCTCGGCAACTTCCCCGTCACCCGCGACACACTCTGCTGGCTTCAGCCGAGCGGGGCGCTGCGCTGCAACCACGGGGACTCGGAGACCCGCCTCGAGAACTACGAGACGTCGATGCCCGACGCCGTCGCGCTGCTGACACTGGGGACCATGCCTTGCGCGCGGTCGGCGACGAACCGACTGACCTGCCTCGCGCGCGGGAACGACGGCCGTGAGCAGCGCCCGACCTTCGAGCACGTCGTGCACGCTGCGGGCCGCGGGTCGACTGGCTGCCTCGTGTACGAGGACGGCGGCGTCGCGTGCGGGGATGCGCTGCGCGAGCTCGTGTTCAACAGGGTGCCCGACGCGCGTGACATGGTGTCCGTCGCCGTGGGGACGGAGTTCGCCTGTGGGCTGACGCACAACGCGCGTGTCGCCTGCTGGGGGGCGCACGCGCTCGGGAACGGGACCATCGATCCATCACCGACTCCGGTCATCGTCGAGGGCCTGCGCGACGTCGCGCAGGTGGTGGCCGGCGGGCTCTACGCGTGCGCGCGGACGCGAACTGGCGAAGTCTGGTGTTGGGGTGCGATGGGCGACGGGTCGCTCCCATACACCGGGCGGACCGACCCGGAGGCCCTCGCGCGTGCGCCAGTCGACGTGCCCAACCTGGTGGATGTCGCTGCCGTCGCTTCGTCGGACACGTACTCGTGCGCAGCGACCTCACGCGGCGAGGTGCGCTGCTGGGGCGCGGTTCCGGTGGGGTCGCGGCGCGTGATCACGCCCACCCCCACCGTCATCGAGGGCGTGGCCGACGTCCGCATGATGGCGCTGCTGCCGCGTCTCGCGTGCTTCCTGACGGACACTGGGGTCGCGTGTATCGGCGCGGACGCGACGACGGGCCCGTCGTCGGAGCGCACTCCCGGCGGTCGTCTCCACGTGGCCCAAGCGCGGGCCGGCGTGCGAGCCGACCGACTGGTGACCGCGTTCGGCGCCATCTGTGCGCGGACCGGAACCGCGTCGTGGGACTGCTGGGGTCACTCCGAGCGCGCCCCCGTCCCAGCGGCGTCGGTGTCGGCGGCGCTCGAAGGCCTGGTCAGCGTCGAGCACATCGAGCGCCACGTGGTGCGCGGCGTGAACGAGGCACGTGGAGAGGTGGTGATCTCGGCTCGAGCAGGCCAAGACGGGGGCCAAGCGCTCGTCCGCGGCATGGGGGTGCCCGTCGCGTTCGACGCAGACGGCGGGGTCGAAGACGAGCTCCCGTCGAACACGCCCTCGTACGGCGCCGAGTTCGCGTGCACCATCCAAGAGAGCGGTCTGGTGGCGTGCTGGGGAAGCAACGCTCGCGGCCAGCTGGGGCGCAACATGCGCCGTGACGCGAGACCCACCGCGATCCCCATCACGTCCCTCGGTCGCGCCCGAGCGGTCGCCGCGGGAGCGCACCACGTGTGCGCCCTGCGGGATGCGGGGACCGTCGCGTGCTGGGGCGATGACACGTACGGGCAGCTGGGGCAGGGCACGGTCCGGCGCACCGAGCGACCCGCGCGCGTCGACTTCGACGCGCCGTGCGTGGAGGCCCCGCTCGACCCCCTGCCCCGCTAGCAGCCCGTTGAAGAACTACCCTTTCTATCGCGCTAGCAACCGGGGCTCAATTGCCGCACGGTGAGGGAGCAGAACCTCGATGGTTCTGCGACCGAGGCGTGCGGCAAGTGGGCCTCGGGCTGCAAGCGAGAGGAAGGGAAGGTTCTTCAACGGGCTGCTAGCGGCGACCGGGTCCGAGGAGTGCGAGGGGCGTACGAGGAGCCGACGTGCGTTTGTGCTATCCCTCGGCCATGCAGGAGGTGTCACCTTGAAGGACATGCGAGCGAGGCGATACGGGGCCCTGGTGGTGGTGGGCTGTCTCGGCGCAACGCTGCTCGCGGCGGCGTGCGCAGGGCGCGAGTCTCCGCCGACAGTGCCGTCCCCCGCGCCGGTGCGACTCCCGGCGCTCGGCTACGCGCACCGGCTGCACGCCGACGAATACATGCTGTGTGACGAAGGGCCCGAGGGACGTCTCCGTTGCTATGGGCTCACCCCACTCCAGACCGACGAGGAAGGCTGGGTCACGTTCGCGGACGGCTTCAGCAGCGTCTCGATGGGGGCTGCGCAAGTCTGCGGACTGAGGGCGGGCCGGGTCGTGTGCTGGGGAGACAACGCCGTCACCCCGTCGGACGACACGCACCTCGCGCTGTGCACCGCAGCGTCCTTCCATGATGAGGACCGCGTGCGCGAGGTCGCGGTCAGCGGGGCGATGGGGTGCATCGTCACGGACAGTCGGACGGTCCGCTGCTGGGGCGACGAGTCGGAGTCGACGAGTCCCACGACCGCCGTGGGCCTCGTCGAAGGCGCCCACGGGTTGTCGGTCTCTCTCTGGCAAGGGTGCGCGCTGACGTCCGACGGCGTGCGCTGCTGGGGTAGCTCCATCATGGACGACGAGATCGCGACCCTCGAACACAGCTACCGCGTGGACGTGCCGGACCCCGCCCAAGTGGTGGTGGGTAGCGACTCGGCCTGCGCCCGAAGCTCCGATGGACGGGTTTTCTGCTGGGGCCACGACTACAACGGCTCTCTCGGCCGCGGAGCCGTCACGACCTACGCACGCCTCGGCGTAGAGCGCGTCGATGGCATTCAGGCCGTCGACTTGGTGGGGTCCGAGCGAACCGTGTGTGCTCGCGGTGAGGACGGGCGGACCTATTGTTGGGGCGACAACGCGCGCGGGCAGCTGGGCCTCGGCCACACGCGGCGCGTGGACACGCCCACGCACGTACCAGCACTGGATGGAGCGCTGGATGTCGCACCTGGTCTGGACTTCATCTGTGCGCGCTTCGCACAGGACGGCATCCGCTGCGCGGGTGACCTGGCGCCGCTGCAGTTCGAGGCCGTCCCCGAGGAGCACGGTCCCGCAGCCCTGCGGGGCGTTACGGCCACTGCCGTCTTCACGTCCGAACAGACCACGTGTATACGGGCCGCCACCGGGCTGCGCTGCTTCGGGGGCGCACAGACGGACAGCCGCGGATACGAGGAGGCCGTCGCAGGTTGGGACCCGGGTGTCCTTGACCCCGACGAGATCGCCGACCTCTACATCTACCTCGACGAGCCCTGTGTCCGTTGGCGTGATGGTCGGCTTGCCTGCCGGCGTGACGACGCGCGGTTCGAGCGTACGGGGACGCTGGCGCTCACGGCCGACAGCGCGGTCGTGTGCTTCGTGGATTCCACACGCCACGTCCACTGTGCGCACCGCTACGACACCGACGCTCCCGTCCCCGTCGCTGGTCTCGAGGACGCCGCGCTGATCGCGATGGACGCGGGGCGTGTGTGCGCCGTGTCGACTCGAGGGGCCCTGGCCTGCGCTCACATGCGCGCGGGACGAGGCGAGCCCGCAGACACGCTCCGAGCCGGCTTCACGGACATCCGCGCCCTCGCCCTCGCGGGCAACCAGACCTGCGTGGTGCGCCAAGGCGGCGAGCTCGTGTGCTGGGAGGGGGTGGCGCGCTACGAGGGCACGATCAACGGCATCTCGACCGTGGCGCATGGCGTCGACCAGATGTGCGTGCTGCAGGAGGGTCGCGTGCGCTGCATCGAGTTCGTCGACGGCCGGATGTCGCTGGGTCCAGCCGTGCCCGGCGTCGACGCGGTGGTCCAGCTGTCGACGGGCTTGGGACACTTCTGCGCGCGCCGCGAAGACGGCGAGGTGCTCTGCTGGGGGAGAAACCGGTACGCACAGCTGGGACGGTCGCTGCCGGCGCTGCGCCTCGACTTCGTGCGCATCCCGGACGTCGAGGTGACTCCCGTGCGAGCGGCCAGCTTCGAGTGCCGCGAAAACGAAGACGACGTGTATTGACCCGCGTCGCAGTCCGTCAGCGCCGCGCACGCCGAAGTCTCCGCCCACGAGCCAGTTTCATGGAGGAGTCGACGGCGCCGAGCTACGCGGCCACCGCCAGCGCGACGGCATCCGGCCCCGCAGGAAAGCGCAGCTGTCCCGAGGTGTCGGTGGCCGCGCGGTACACGGCCTCGGCGACGTCCGTCTCGCGCGTGTGCTCTGCGGGCGCGGCATAGGCGGCGAACACCTGCTGCACGAAGGGCGCGTATGCCTCGGGCATGTCGCCGCCCGCGCGCGCGCCCGTGTTGCTCGCGAAGGCCGTCGTCGCGCAGTAGCCGGGCTCCACGAGCTTCGCCCGAATGCCGAGCCCTTCCAGCTCGAAGGCGAGCGACGCGGTGAAGCCCTCGATGGCCATCTTGCTGGCGGTGTAGGCCGCGACGAGTGGCATGGGCGCGAGGGTGGCGCTGGAGGTGACGTTCACGATCACGCCGGAGCCCTGCGCGCGGAAGCGGGGCAGCGCGGCGTGCGTCATCGCCATGGTGCCGAAGGTGTTGGTCTCGAAGACCTCGCGCAGCGCTGCGAGCGGCATGGCCTCGAAGGGCCCGAAGGCCCCGATGCCCGCGTTGTTCACGAGGACGTCCAGCGGGCCGGCCTCGTCGAGGCAGCGCGCGATGCTCTCGGGGTCCGTCACGTCGAGGCGCATCAGGCGCAGCCGCTCGGACGATGGGAGGAGCTCGGGCCGAGGGTGGCGCATCGTCGCGACGACGTTCCAGCCACGCGACAGAAAGTGCCGCGCCGTCTCGAGCCCGTAACCAGAGGAAGAACCGGTGATGAGTGCTGTGTGCATGCACCCTGAGTAGCGCCCTGTTCACGGACTATCTATAATGCTTCGTCCATCTTTCATTATCGATCGTCCAGCCATGAGTGATCCCCTCTCCGAGCTCATCAGCCTGCTCCGGCCCCGCACGGTGTTCTCCAAGCCCATCAGCGGCGCGGGCCGCTGGGCGGTCCGCTACTCGGAGTTCGGTCAGCCCAGCTTCTGCACGGTGCTGGAGGGGAGCTGCCGGCTCGTGGTCGACGGTCACGGCGCGCTGACGCTCGAAGCGGGTGACTTCGTGCTGCTGCCCGCGACCCCGGGGTTCACCATGTCGAGCTTCCAGCGCGCCACCCCCGTGCACGTGGACCCACGCGCAGAGCCCCCCGCCACGGCCGAGGTGCGGCACGGGCGCGCGGGTCCGCCCGACGTGCGCCTCCTGGGAGGCTACTTCGTGTTCGACTCCCCGGACGCCGCGCTGCTGGTCTCGCTCCTGCCGCGCGTGGTGCACGTGCGCAACGCCGAGCGCCTCGCGCTGCTCGTGCGCCTGGTCGACGAAGAAGCGCGCGGCCAGCTCGCGGGGAGCGACTTCGTGCTCTCGCGCTTGGTGGACGCGCTGCTGGTCGAAGCGCTGCGGTCCGCGACGGGGGAGGACGCACCGCCCGGGCTCCTGCGGGGCCTCCACGACGAACGCCTGGCGCCCGCGCTGAGACAGATGCACGCGGACGTCACGCGTGCATGGTCCGTCGGAGAGCTCGCCAAGGCCGCGGCCCTGTCGCGCTCGGGGTTCTTCGACCGCTTCACGCGCACCATGGGCGTGCCTCCGATGGAGTACCTGCTGGCGTGGCGCATGGCCCTCGCGAAGGAGCTCTTGCGGGAACACGACGTGGCGCTGACCGACATAGCCACGCGCGTGGGCTATGGCTCGGCGAGCGCGTTCAGCACCGCGTTCAGCCGGCACGTGGGGATGCCGCCCAGCCACTACGCGCAGGCGCACGCGTGACTCGCGTCGCAGGCGCCTCGGAAGCCGGGCCAGGCGCACGCCAGCAGGCGCGCAGGCAACCGCGAGGCGGCGGGCAGCGTTCACGTCAGCGGCGCGCTCAGGCCAGCGGTTCGCTCGCGGGCGACGTGCGGCGGTAGGTCGCGGCCTGACCGCACGCCCGTCCCTCTGCGTCGAGCAGGTTCCACACGGTCACGTCTTCGATCCAGAAGCGCCGGCCCGACTTCGCGATGCGCAGCCCCCGATAGCCGCTCGCGTACCCCTTCTCTGCGACCGAGCTGAGCAGCGCTTCGCGCTCGGCGCGGTTGGGCGCCTCGGCAGACAGACGTGAGGGCATCCCGATCAGCTCGTCCCAGGTGTACTCGAAGCAATTCAGCGCGGCACGGTTGGCGTAGACGAAGCGCGGGTCGGCCTCGTCGTTGTGCGCGAGCACGCAGTAGGGCGCGCTCTCGTCGAGCCAGCGCGCGAGCTCGAGGGGGTCACGCTCGCCGGGTTCCAGCGGCTCGCCGAGCAGGCGTTGGTACGAGTCGACGATGGCGGCGAGGGGCGCGAGGCTGTGCGGCGGGGCCATGGGCGGGGATGATAGCGGAGCTCGGCGCCCCGTCTCGCGTCGAGGCTACGGCCCGCTCAGGGTCTCGGGGCGGGGCGGAATCTCCGGGAAGCCCGGCAGGACGCTGCCCGTGAAGCGGGACGGGTCGGCGACGTCGAGGGTGGCCAGCGTAGCGAGCGCGTCCTCCGCGGCGGCCGCGTCGTTCGCCAAGGTGGCGTGGGTCAGGCGCGTCGCCGCCGCGCGCACCTCGAGACCAGCGCTGGCGTAGCCCACGGCGGCCTCGTCGAGCAGCGCGAGGGCGTCGGGGCCGTTGCCTTCCTGGTGGGCGCAGGCCGCCAGCACCGCGTGACGGTTGGCGGCGCCGAACGCGGTGCGAGGGCGGGCGCCGAGGTTCTTGGCCAGCACCCTGCGCGCGAGCTTGCGAAGCGCCGCGGCGTCGCGTCCCTCGAGCGTGCACGAACGCCCGACGGCGGCCGCCGCGCGCAGCCAGCCGTAGAACTCGCGACCCACCGGGAGCATGAGCAGGCCCGCCTTCTTGAGCCGTGGCCACTGCTGCTCCATGCGCGCGTGGGCCGAGACTGCGTCGCCGAGATAGAGGTCGGTGCGCGTGCTGAGCGTGAGCCCCGCGAACTCCACGTACATGTCCGTGTCCGACGAGAGGGCCTGCGCCCGCTCGCGGTGCTCACGCGCCAGGTCGGGGCGGCCAAGGCCCAGGTGCGCGAAGCCCGCGTCGACGTAGGCGGCGGCCTCGGCGAAGGGGTTGCCGACGTCGCGGGCCTCCGCGATGGCCTGCTCCGTGCGGCGCAGCAGCTCCTCGAAGCGGTCCAGGTAGCGCAGGTTGGTGGACACCAGCACCTGCGCGCCCTGACGCTGCGCGGCCACGTTGCGCCCGCGGCTGAGGTGCCGCACGGCTGCTTCCTGCTCGGCCAGTCCCGTGGACCAGTCGTCGTTCAGGAAGGCGGCCACACCGCGCGCATAGGCGGTGACGCCCAGCGCCTCGGGCGTGCCCTGCTGAGCGGCGAGGGCGTTCGCGCGCGCGAGGGCTCCGTCGGCCTGCTTCCAGCCCAGGTTGGACAGGAACATGCCCATCATGGCCAGGCCGTCGATGGCGCGGCGCGCGTCCCCGGCCTTCACGGCCAGCTCGTAAGCGTCCAGGTAGAAGTAGAGCGAGCGCACCAGGTCGGGCATCGTCAGGCTGTGCCCGAGCGCCGAGCTGACCTCGATGCGCCGCGCGACGCTGGCGGGGATGCTCTCGGGGGGGCGCTCCTCGAACGCGTCGGCGCGCAGCCAGATGCGCCCCATGCGCGCGAAGACGCTGGCGTTGATCATCATCGCGGAGCGCGGCACCGAGAGACCCACGCGGCGGGTGACGCGCCGGAGCAGGGGCTCGCCCTCGGCCATGGCCGCACACGTGAAGTAGCCCTGGGCGGCGCGCAGCTCGAGGTCGAGGGCCTCCTCGGCGTCGGTCGCGGCGTCCGCCAGCGCAGCGTAGATGGCGGCGCCCTCCTTGCAGCGCCCGACGTTGATGAGCGCCGCCGCGCGCTTCTTCTCGGTCTCCCGCACCACGCTCGGGCTGGCATCCGTGTCCCACGCGAGGGCGCGCCCGTAGAGCTCCGCGGCCTCGTGGAAAGCCAGCGCCGCCGCCGCCTCGTCTCCTGCGCGGCGCGCGTGGTGCGCTGCACGCGCGAGCTCGCCCGCTTCGGCAAAGTGCGTCACCAGCGTGCGCGCCGGGGCGGCCGCAGCCTCGAGCGCGAGCGCGAGCGTGCCGTGGTGCGCGGCGAGGCGCTCGGCCTCGATGGCGTCGACCACGGCGGCCCGAATGCGGTCGTGGTAGGCGACGAGCAGCTCCTTGTCGCCAGCCTGCTGCGTGCGGAGCAGCTTGCTGGCGCGCAGCCGCCCGACGTTCACGCGGCTGAGGTTGTCGACCCCCAGGGCCTGCGCCGCCACACGACGCTCGAGCGGCACGCCGGCCACCGAGACCAGCTCCAGGAGCGTGCGAGCCTCGGCGCTGAGGTCGTCGACGCGCCGCCGCAGCACCTCGGCGAGCAACAGCTGACGGTCGGCGCTGTCCGGCGTGCGGCCGACCTCGGACGTGAGCCACACGCCGCTGGCCTCCTCCGCGTGCCGCGCCAGCTCTTCGATGAACAGGGGGTGCCCAGCGCCCTCGTAGGCGATGCGCACGGCCAGCTCGGAGTCTGCCCCTTCGGACGGCAGGAGCCGCGCGACGAGGGCCACGGCGACCTCGGGCGGGAGCCCGGTGAGGGGCAGGTGCAGGCGCACGATGTCCGACTCGGAGCCGAGGCGCGCGAGCAGAGCGCGCAGGAACGGGCTGGTGGCGCGCTCGTCCCCGCGGAACGCGACGACCCAGAACACGGGCGGCGCCCCGGGCGCTCGCATGAGGTCGACCAGCACGTCCGCGCTCTCTGCGTCGCCCCACTGCACGTCGTCCACGAACACCACCACGGGGCTCTCGCGCGTCATGCGGAAGAGCAGCTCACGCAGCGCCGCGAACCCACGCCGCTTGGCGACGATGGGGTCCTCGACCAGCGGCTCGAAGTGCGCGGCGGTGGCGGCGTCGACGGCCTGCCCGAAGACGGGGAAGAGGCGCGCCAGCTCGCGCGCGTGCGGTGGCAGCAGCGCCGCTGCGCGGGGCCCGCTCTGCTTGCCGAGATAGGCGCTCAGCTCGTCGACCACCGCGTCGACCGTCTTGTACGGGACGAAGTCCTGCTCGTAGCAGCGGCCACGCAGGACGAACGCCCGCTCGTCGCGCGCGACCTCACCCAGCACGTGGTCGATCAGGGCGCTCTTGCCCATGCCGCTCTCGCCCTCGACCAGCGCGACCGCAGGCTCGCCACGCTCACGGCAACGCAGAAAGGCCTCCTGCAGTGCGGCGAGCTCCGGCTCGCGGCCGACGAAGGCGCGGCTGGGGTCGTCGGCGGGCACCACGGGACGCGGCGCCTCCATGCGCGCGAGACGCGCCATCACCGTGGCCGCATCGGGGCGCTCTTCCGGGTCGACGGCCAGCAGCTCCATGCACAGCTCGGCGAGGTCCTCGGGCACCGCCGGGTTGCGCGTGCGAGGACCGGGCGCGCCGCCGTGGATCTTCGACCACAGCAGCGTGTGCACGTTGTCGTGCATGTACGGGAGCACGCCCGTCAGCACCTCGTACAGCATCACGCCCAGCGCGTAGACGTCGCTGCGCGGCCCAGCGGGTCGGCCCGTGACCTGTTCGGGGGCCATGTACAGCGGGGTCCCGACGATGGCGCCCTCGACGTGCTCGGCCCCGCCCGCCCCGAGCTCGGTGACGAGCCCGAAGTCGAGCACGACCGCCCGCCCCGCCTTGCTCACCAGCACGTTGTGCGGCTTCAGGTCGCGGTGGAGCATGCCCTCGGCGTGGAGCGCCACCAGGGCGCGCGCCACCTGCGCGAACACGGCGCGCACCGCCTCCCAGTCGCGCTCGACCCAAGGCCCCGCGAGCACAGGCCGGGTCGTGGAGGGGGAGCCCTCGACGTGCGCCGCGGCCTCGAGCGTCGGGTCGCCGCCGGGCCCGAACCCCATGCTCGCGCCGTCGAGGGTCTGGACCAGCGTGCTCGACCCGAGCCCCGCGGTCGCCATGCCGGCGCCGAAGTGCTCGACCAGCGGCGCGCCCTCCACCAGCTCCATGACGAGGTACCACTCGCCCTCGGACACGAACAGCTCGTGCAAGGCCACGAGGTTCGGGTGGCTCGTGCGGGAGAGGGCGCGGAACTCCTTCTTGAAGCGGTACAGGGCGCGCGCGTCGGAGTGGTGCAGCCGCTTCAACGCGACGCGCACGGCTCGGACGCGGTCGTACGCAGCGTAGACCGTGCCATAGCTCCCCGTGCCCAAGAGGAACTCGATCTCGTAGCGCTCTCCGACACGCTCCACGCTCTCGTGCATGACCATCCCGACCCGCAGCCTATCCGATTGCCGAAATTGCGGGGTGACGGAAGTGAACGGACCGATGACGGTCGTGGCGACGAGTTCGAGTATGCTGCGCGGCATGCTGCTCACCGCTCCCTCGGCGCTCCTCTCGCGTCGGCGCATCCGCCGGACGGGGCTGCCGACGCCCTGGCCGGAGCACCCCGTGCGCCAGCTGGTGCGCTGGGCCAGCGACATGGACGGGTTGCTCGCGGACGTGCGCGCAGGAGAGGCCGGGGCCTACACCCTCGACCTGTGGGGTCACGGGCTGGTCGCGGTGTTCACCTCGGAAGAGGCGCGGCGCGCCGTCATCAAGGGCAGCGCGGAGGACTTCGGACACGCGAACGACCTGGCTGCCCTGTTCGTGGGGCCCTCGTCGCTGCTGCTGCTGGACGGTGAGAAGCACGCGGCCGCGCGCCGCCGCACGATGGCCGTGATCGCAGGCGACGGCCTGATGGCCTACGGCGCGACCATGGCCAGCATCGCCGACGCGTGGGTCGACAGCCTCGACGTGGGGACTACGACCGAGGCGTTGGTGGGGGCGCAGTGGATGACCCTCGACGTCATCCTCCAGACCGTGTTCGGCATGCAGCCGGGCCCGGCGTACGACGCGCTGCACCGCTTGGCCCGCGAGTTCATGGAAGGGGGGCGTGGCACAGCGGGCAACCTCGCGTCCATGCTGCTGCCGGCCGCGACGGTGCGGCGCCTGATGGTGGGGCGCCGCGGGCCCGACATGACGCTGCTACCGGAGCCTGTGCTGCTGCGCGCGCTGGGGGGCGCGCGGGGCGTGCGCGAAGCGCGCGAGCTGGTGGACCGCCTGATGGACCAGGTCCGCGAGCGGCGCGCTCACCTCGACGACGGCGGCACCGACGCTCTCGCGCGCATCCTGCGCCACGCCAGCGACAAGGGGACCGCGCTTGGTGACGCCGAGCTGGTGGACGAGCTGCTCACCCTGCTGCTGGGCGGGCACGAGACCACCGCCGTCGCGCTCGGCTGGCTGCTGTACCGCCTGGCAGGTCAGCCCGACGCCTGGGCGCGTGCACGCGCCGAGCTGGACGAAGCGTTCGGCGACGGTCCGCTCGACGCGCGCCGTGCGGCACGTCTCCCGTACCTGAGCGCCGTCGTCGAAGAGAGCCTGCGGCTGGACGGGCTCACCCTCGGGGTCATGCGCCGCACGCGACGCGACCTCACCATCGACGGATACGCGATCCCGGCGGGCACGCTCGTGAACGCGCAAGTGCGGCACGCGCACCTCGATCCCGAGCGCTTCGCAGAGCCTCTCGCGTTTCGTCCCGAGCGCCTGCTGGGCGAGCGCCTGTCACCGCTGGACTACGCGCCCTTCGGCGGCGGGTACCGGCGTTGCGTCGGCGCGGCCTTCGCCACCTTCGAGCTGAGCACGCTGGCAGCCGCGATCATACGGCGCGTGGAGCTGCGCGTGCCCGAGGGGCTCACCGTGGAGCGCGTGCAGTACGGGCCCTTCCCGGGCCCCAGCAACGCCATCCCGCTCGAGGTGCTGAGCCGCCGCTGAGTGCGGTCCTTTGGCACCGGGAGCAGGTTCTCGACGTGCGGGCACGGCGGCCCGATCGCCGTCGCCCTCGCGCACCAACTTCGCTCATCGGCGACCGGTTCGACGACAACACGCTACAGGCCGAGAGCCGCGAGGTGCGGGTCGAAGGTCTGCCGGTGATCCACGGCGGCCAGACCAGCCGCACCGTCCAGGCCAAGTTGGCCGACCTCGACTCGCAGGACGCCATCGAGTCCGCCTCCAGGCTCCGCCTTTGCTAGAAAGAGTGGGAGCCCCTTCGTGGCTCACCCCTTGCGGACACGGAGGGCCTCATGCCCAGGGCGCTAGTTCGTCCACACGCCGGGGCGCGTAGCGAGGTCGCCGACGGCTGGCGCCACCTGCGCGGTGCTGCTGTACCAGAAACCCGTGAAGGCCTGCGCGAGGGGCGCGTTCCCAGCAGCATCGCCTCCCCAGTGCCACACCTCCATGTCGAAGCGCAGAGATTCATGGAAGTCGATCGCGTCCAAGTGGTGGAAGCGGTAGTTCCACCAGGTGCCACCGAGGTTCTCCCCCCGACCACAGATGTCGTTGCCCCGCCCCACGTCTGCCTCGGGCTGACCGTGGAAGGACGCAAGGAACACCTCCGAGGAGGCCCATGCGTACCCGAAGTAGTCCTCGGTTCCGGTCCCGAAGAGGCGCGGGAACGGCTCGTCGTCCACCCAGACCTTCTCGTCCCCTTCGCCCCACCAGCAGCGCGAGCGGTTGGTCATCGCCATCACCAGGCCAACGAAGTAGCCTTCGCCCGACTCGATGGTGACGGCACGTTGGTCGGAGAGGTTCTCCACGACGTCTGGGTTGCGCTGCCACTGCGCATGGAAATAGTGCGCACCCTCGAAGGGAGCCGGTTCGACCGTGTAGCGTAGCCGAAGCTCCCGGCCGGACTCGGCGGTGGGTGCCGTCACACGCAGCTCGGCCCCCTCGCGAAACGGCATGCGGAAGCGAGTGCACCACTCTGCGGTGGATGCGTCGTAAGACGTGTAGAAGGTCGTCGCCGACGTGTCCTCTGCAAGTCCCGCGAAGAAGTCGCGCAGCGGGACACGCGCCGTCGTGACGCCATCGAAGGTCAGCTCGAGCACGGTGCCCGTGCTGTCGAGGGGGCTCTCGCTTCCGAGGCAAAGCGCGCGCAGCTCTGCGCCCCCATCTGGAGCGATCCAGGCGTGCGACGCAGACGTCTCCGACCAATCGACGACAGCAGATTCCGCGGGGGCGGCGTGAGGCGCTGCGAGCGCGGTGGTGGCTTCCTCCAACGCCGAAGCGGGGACATCCGCAGGATCGAAGCTCGCGACGCAGATCCCAGTCTCATAGGCCTTGATGGACGCCTGCCAGAACAGAGGCTCCGCGCCGTCCCCCTCCTCGTGGGTGACACGCAAGTAACGCTCGAACGGGATCGGTACGTACAGGTTGGCGCCGTACTCGCCCGGTGCGCTGATGGTCACGCTGTATGCGAACGCTGCCCCCAGCGTGTTCGCTTCGCTGAGGAACGCCTCCATGGGCACTTCGATGCGGGGCACGTGCTCGTCGTCAATGTAGATGCGTAGCGTCCCGTTCGGGTTGGCGCTCCAGATTCTGACCAGCGCACCCGGCCCGTCGTGCTCCACCAAGACGCCGTGGCCGAAGCGGTCGTTCCCGAGGTACTCCCCCCGATCATAGTTTGCGAACCAGCCCTCGGAGCCGGGTCCAACGGATTGGCGATCATAGCTCGATGTGGCCAGCAGCGTGGATGGGAGCTCGGCCGGGCGGGGGGAGATCGGTTCCGTCAGGAGGCGCAACTCCTGGTCGAAGCCCGTGTCGAACGTCTCACACGGAACGAGCACTGGGCTGTCCGCGTCACACCCCAGGAGCCCCATCAGACACATGACCGTCAGACTCCGAGTGTTGAATCGACACGGCGATCCGGTTCCTTGCATGCTCCCCATGTATCCGAGCCAAGACGCCCACGCCAACACAATGCGCGACCACGAGGAGTGTGGCCCTGACGCCTTGGGCGGTCGACGAAGCATCGACATGGGGACTTGTCTGCACAATAGGCCGTAGGTCAGCCACGCGGTCGACCTCACGCTGCGCCCCGGGGGGGCCTCCCGAGAGAGCGACGTGTTCTCGGCACCGCGCCTCCCGGCTGAGGCTCCGAGGCGGTCTTGACAGGGGGCCGTCCGTGGCTAAAAAGAGAACTCAAAGTTCTCTTTTCAATGCCTCAGCGACCGAAAGCCGAAGTCCGAGACGCCATCCTGAGCGCGGCCGCCGACACGTTCGCCGAGCAGGGCTTCCAGGGCGCCAAGCTGACCGACATCGTCGTGCGGGCGGGGACCTCCATCGGGAACCTCTACAAGTACTTCGCCAACAAGGACGAGCTGTTCGAGGCCTTCCTGCCGCCGGGTTTCGAGGCCCAGCTGACGCGGCTCATCCGCGCGCGCGTCGAAGCGCTGCGCGCGGAGACTGACGCCCTGTCGCTCGGCCCGGAGCACCCCTACCGGCACGCTGCGGACGAGCTCTCGCGGTTCGTGTTCGAGCATCGGGAGCGCGTGGTGTTTCTGCTCTGCCGCGCCGAGGGCACCGCGCACGCGGGCTTCGCGGACGCCACCGTGCGCCTCTTGGCGCGGCTAGCGCTGCACTACGCGCGCGCGGCTCACCCCGACTTCGAGGCCACCCCTTCCGCGCGCCGGGCGCTGACGCGCATCTACCGCGCCTACGTCGCGACCCTGGGCGTGTTGCTCCAGGAAGAGCGCAGCGAGGGCGCCCTGCGCGAGGCCGTCGCGCTGCAGACCACCTATCACCTGTCCGGGCTCGAGGCCCTGTTTCGCCGCTCCGAGCCCCGTCGGATCGAAGGAGAACGGTTCGTATGAAGCTCACTACGTCGGTTCCTCGCGGCCTCGCCAAAACGCGCTCCCTCCTCGACAGCTTGGTCGCCATGCCCGACCTCGCCCCCGCGCTGCGCTCCCTCCCGCCTCACGCGTTCGCTGCCCTCGTGCGCCGGGTCGGGGTGGAGGACGCCGGAGAGCTCGTCGCCCTCGCGACCACGCCGCAGCTCGTGCAGGCCTTCGACGAAGACCTCTTCGTCGCCGAACGCGCGGGCGACAGAGAGGCGCTGGACTCGCGGCGCTTCGCCGTCTGGCTCGAGGTGCTGCTCGAGGCCGGCGACGCGGTCGCGGCGCGCCGCGTCGCCGAGCTGGACGAGGACTTCGTGGCGCACGCGCTCGCGGGGATGCTCCTCGTGCTGGACGAAGACGCTCTGCGTCAGACACTGGACGATGCCGACGAGGACGAAGCCCGGCAGCTCGACAAGGAGCTCGAGGGCGCCCTCTCGGAGGACGTCGACGGCTACGTCCTGATCGCAAAGCAGCACGAGGGCTGGGACGCTGCCCTGTCGTTGATCCTGGCCCTCGACCGGGACCACCGCGCATTGCTCGTCCGGCTCCTCGACCGGCTCGCGGCGCTCGGGAGCGGCTATCTCGACGACCTCGACGACCTATCGGAGGTCCTCACCGAGGCCGAGTCCCTCGCGGAGGACGTCGAGGCCGCGCGGGACGGACGCCGGAGCGCGCAGGGATACGTCGAGCCACGCGCGGCGCGAGCGTTCCTGCAGCTGGCGCGCGGTCCGCGCGAGCAGGGGACCGACGCCGAGGCGCGCGACCCCCTCACGCGCGCCTACTTCCGGGAGTTGGGGCCCACGCAACCGACGCGCCTGTGGTCTACGTCGCCCCTCACGGGCGGCGTGCGGGCCCTGCCCGCCGAGGTCCAGCGTGCGCTGGAGGAGTACGATGGCGGTGGGGCGAGCCTCGCCGAGCTGGGGCGCTCCGCCACCGCCATGGCTGCCCTGGTGGGCGCGTTGCAGGACCTGAGCGAAGCGCAGCCGAGCGTCTTCGTGCAGCGGATGGAAGAGCTGGCGTACCTCGCCAACGTGCTCGTCGCGGGGCATCAGCGCGAGGGTCAGCGGATGCCGCCCGGAGCGGCGGCCGACGCCGCGCTGGCGACGGTGGGGTATGGCGCCGCCCTGGAGGCTCGGGCGGCGCTCCCCGCCAGGTCACGCAAGGGGTCCCTGCGTCTGGCCTGCACCCAGGCCGCCCTCGGGCGCGCACTCGCGGACCACGCGGCCGACCTCCTCTTCCGCAACGCCAGCGCCGCGCTGGCAACGGGGGCGGCGCCGGCCCTGTCCGGGTCCCGCGAGAGCGGCGTCCTGTACTCGGCGGAGCAGCTGGAGGCCGCGCTCGCGTGAGCCGTCCCGGGCTGGGCTCGATGACGAACGGCGGCGGCGGGCGGGAGACGGACGCCAGCTGCGCGACGCGCGCGCCCCACTCCAAGGCGCGGGTCACCGCCTGGGGATGGGGAATTGTCGGGATGGACGCACACGGACGTTGCGTGTCTACTGCTCGCGCAACCCGAGGGGAGCCTCGACCCTCCGACGCGAAGGACCCGCCGCAGGATGACCACGGCCTCACTCCCACAGGACGCCACCTTCCCTCTCCTCCGCAACGTGGAGTCGCGCGTCGCGCGCCTGCGGTATCGCTATCGTCATGGTGAGGACAACGGCCTGCGCCCGGTCGCGGCGGCGAAGTGTTTCCCCATCCTGCGCGAGATCTACAACCCGTCGTGGGCGCTGCGGCACATCCCGTTGGTGCTCGCGTCCACGGTGAACCGCGCGGTGAAGATGCCGCTGGTGAAGTACCTCGACCGTCGCCGCAGCCCGTGGTCGCTCGAGCCCTTCGACGTGATCCCCGGCTTCTATCACCGCCCGCCAGCGGACTCGCGCGCCTACCGCGACGACGGCTACTTCGCGTTCCGCCGCGTGGGCGGCGCGTGCCCGACGGTCATCAGCCGCATCACGAGCGCGGCCGAGCTCGCGGCGAAGGTGCCGACGCTCACCGACGCCGACTTCCAGGCGGCGACGGGCGCGACCACGACGCTGGCCGACGCCATCGCCGCGAACCGCCTGTTCGTGGCGGACTACGTGCGGCTGCAAGAGGCGCTGCGGCCGCAGCACCCCAGCAACGACCGCGACAGCCGCTATCGCGACAAGTACCTGCCCGCGCCCGTGCTGGTGATGTACGAGCGCCCCGCGAGCGGCTCGACGCCGGATGACCTCGTGCCCGTGGCCATCACGGCGGACCAGCCCGGCACCACGCCGAACCCCATGTTCCTGCCGGCCGACGGCGACGCCTGGCAGATCGCGAAGACCTACGTCGAGGTGGCAGACAACAACTGGCACTTCGGCATCGGGCACCTGTACCGCTGCCACTTCATGATGGAGGCGTTCTCGCTCGCGACGAAGCGCAACCTCCCCTGCCAGCACCCGCTGCGCATGCTGCTGGATCCGCACCTGCGCTTCACGCTCTTCACGAACGTGGTCGCGTACTCGTACTTCACGAACACCAACCAGCTGTACGACCGCATGTACGCGGGCACGCTCGAGGAGAGCCGCGCGCTCTTCACCAGCTCGGTCGTTGCGGGCGACAGCGCGCTCGACCTGCTGCCCACGCGCGACCTCGCCGCGCGCAACATGGACGTGGGCCTCGCGCGCTACCCATGGCGCGAGGACGCGCTGCGCTGGGAGAGCATCGCGCGTGACTACGTGACGCGCGTGGTGAACGTCTACTACGCAAACGACGCAGCCGTGACAGCCGACTCCGAGGTGGTGGCGTTCGCGACCGAGCTGCGCTCACCCTCGTTCGCCAACGTGCCCGGCGTGTTCGCCACCATCGACCGCGCCAGCCTGATCGAGGCGCTGACGCTGGCCGTCTACACCGCGGGCGCGGGTCACTCGGCCATGCACTTCCCCATGATCGACCTCTACACGTACGCGCCGACGCAGTGCGAGTCGGCCTGGTCGCCACCCATCCGCACGCAGGCCGAGGGGACACCCACGCGCTTCCGGCAGACGCTGCCCCCCGTGACCGAGGCGCTCGAGAACTACTACCAAGTGGAGATCGGGCACTTCCGCTACGACGTGTTCGGCGACTTCCGCGACTACGCCATCGGCTCGCTCGACGCCGTGCGCCCCGCGGTGGACGCGCTCACCACCGACCTCGCTGCCCTCGCCGCCTCCATCGACGCGCGCGAGAGCACGGCGCCTCCGCGCCGCGGCTACCCGTACCTGCACCCCTCCCTCGTGACCAACAGCGTGAACATCTGATGCTCCCCACCTACTGGACGAACTGGGCCAAGACCCAAGGTTGTTTCACGGTCGTGCGGAAGCCCTGCACCACCGACGAGCTCGTGCGCGTCGTGCGCCGTACCCTCGAGCGCGGCCCGCTGCGCGTGGCGGGTGCCTCGGCCTCGTGGAGCCCGCTGGTGCCCACGGAGGGCACCATCATCGACGTGAGCCGCCTGAACCGCGTGCTCAACTTCCAGCCCGCGCCCTCGAACCGCGTCACGGTGGAGCCCGGTGTCACCATCGAGGCGCTCACGGCGTACCTGGCCAAGCGCGGCTACTCGCTCGAGTGCCCGACGCTGTTCCCAAAGCCCACCATCGGCGGCGCCATCGCGGCGGGCTGTCACGGCACGGGCACCTTCTGGCCGCCCTTCTCGGACTCGGTGCTCGGGCTCGAGCTGATCGACGGGACGGGGCAGATCCGCACCATCGACGAGACCGATCCAGTGGCGCTCAGCGCGGCGCGCGTGTCGCTGGGGCTGCTGGGCGTCATCAAGTCGGTCACGCTGCGCATCCGGCCGGACTTCGCGCTGGACGTGTACGTGCGGCAGCTCGACGTGGATGACACCATGGCCAACCTGAGCGACCTGCTGGCCAGCCACGAGTACGTCTTCTTCATGGGCTTCCCGTTCGAGAAGAACCTCTGGGCGCGCCTCGCGAACCGCTCGAGCGCGCCCTACGACCCGTACACGCTGGCCGAGCGCGTGACCGAGCAGCTGGACGCCGCGTTCGAGGTCATCGGCGGCAAGTACGCCATGCCCTACCTCGCGCGGAACCTGCCCGAGTACACGCCGCTCATGCTGTCCGTGGCGAACGCGATCTCGGTGCAGACCGACCACGACGTGGAGCGCGCCTCGCGCGAGATGCACTTCCAGAAGGGCTATCCGCGCGCGGTGACCATGTCGTTCTCCATCCCGTTGCCCGAAGCGTCCACGGCCTGGACCGAGACCGACCGCATCGTGCGCTGGTTCCGGGCGCGCGGCATGTACCCGGTGAACATGGCCTACGTCGCGCGCTTCGTGGGCGCGAGCACGTCGTTCCTGTCACCCGCCTACGGTCGCGACAGCTGCTTCTTCGAGGTCACGACCGCGGTCGAGACCCCGGACCAGGACGAGTTCTTCATCGAGGCCTGGAAGACCCTCTCCGCCATCCCGGGCGCGCGCCCGCACTGGGCCAAGCGCTGGGAGGAGCCCTTCGACCCGTCGGCGCTGTACCCCAAGTTCGCGGACTTCAAGACGCTGCAGGCGAGCTTGGACCCCGACCGGCGGTTCCTGAACGGGTGGCTCAACGACTTGGGGTTCTGAGCTCAGCCAACCAGCACGTGGCCGGGCATCACCCGCAGCGCGTCAGCCCGTGACGTGGCTCGCGTCGCGTCCCTCGAGGATGCAGGCGATGTGCTCGAGCCCCTTCTGGTGTGTGGAGAGGTTCATCAGCAGCGTGCCGTAGGTGTAGCGCGTGGCGAGCGCCCGGACTTCCGTACCGGTGCCCACGATGTGGAGCGTCTGATCCGTCATGAGCGGCACCAGCGCCGGAGCCAACGCTGCGGCCAGCGCAGGGTCCTCACACTTCACGACGATCACGGCGTCCAGCGATGCGATCCCGGTCGGCTTCGCGGGCAAGGACGTCTGCAGGCGAGGCTCACAGAACTGCGCCCACTCGCGCATGTGAATCTCGAACCGCGGTCGCTCACCGTTCAACGCGGCGCTCAGGCTCATGCCGAACCACTCACGCGTGGTGCGCGTCGACTGGAAGAGGTTCTCCTTGGTCTCCACCTCGGTTCGTTGACTGTACTCGAAGCGATACGGACGACCCCAGCGCGTCCCCGCCGCGGCCGCGAACGACTCCTGCATCCCGTCGCCGTTCAGCTTGGCGAGCATGCCCCCACCCTGCTTGGCCTGCTGGGCATGCTCCGCATGAACGTTCATGAGGTTCAGCTGCGGCGGCCCCTCGCTCACGTCCAGCTCGAGCAGGGCGGCGATGTCCGCCAGCTTGTAGTTCGCGTAGTCCGCGTTGAACTTGGCGGTCGCCTTGGACCGGTAGATGAAGCTGGCTACGACCAACACCACCATCAGGACCGGCATCACAAACGTCATGGCACTCATGGGTCATCCCCTGTTCTGAAAGATCGTGACGATCGCGGTCAGGCCCTGCACGCGATC
Source organism: Sandaracinaceae bacterium (assembly GCA_020633055.1). NCBI lineage: Bacteria > Pseudomonadati > Myxococcota > Polyangiales > Sandaracinaceae > Sandaracinaceae bacterium. The sequence continues at coordinate 21,785 of JACKEJ010000015.1, forward strand.
GGAGATGGCATGAACGCGCCCACCCGCGGTGGTGACGCTCATGGTCATGGTGCCGTCCTCGGTGACGGCCTCGACGTGAGCGACCTCGCTCCACAGCAGCGCGAACGGACGAGCGCCGTCGACGTAGAGGAACCCACGCTCATACACGCCGAGCGCTTGCCGAGCCTCCCGACGCTCGTACGCGAGGACCACCAGCCCGCCCACGACGAGCACCGGCCCCAACCAGAGCCCAGGCTCGACGTCGCCCGCCACGACAGATCCGATCGCGCCGTACAGCAGGAGGAAGAGCCCGACGCCGATGGCCGCCCCCGCGCCGAGGACCTTCACCGTGTCGGCCTTGGCGAAGTGACGCGAGACGAGCGTGCCCAGCCGCTCGTGCATGTCGGGGAGATGAGCGCTCGCGGCGACGGACCCACTGGGGGCGACGCGCGCGACGAGATCCGCCGGGGTCATGTCAGCTGTCCTTGTGCTCACCCTGGTCTCGCTGCGCACGCAGCTCCTCGAGGGCACGAGCTTGTGCGTCGGAGAGATGGTCGACGCGTGCGCTCGCCTCCGCGCGTCGCTTGGGGACCGTCACCTTGTAGTAGACGAAGTACCCGGCGGCAGCCAAGAGCGGCAAGAGCATCCACGGACCTCCGCCGCTCGACGAGGGGGCACCAGTCGCAACGGGCAGCTGCGCCGCGTGCGGGTCGCGCAGGCGCGCCACGGCGTTGCGTACCGACGGCAAGAGTCGCGCTGAGTAGTCGGGTTCATCGGCCAGCGCGCTGCAGGTGCGCCAGCGGCTGGTCAGGCGCCGATCGTTTTCGGAGAGGTACGAAGCGCGGAGCGCGCTGAGGTCGGTGCGCCACACCTGGCAATCGTCGCCCAGATCGCTGCAGATGCGTTCGTCGAGGTCCCCGCACGGGTCGCACCCCACGAGCATCACCAACCCAAACACCAAACCGGCAGCGTGCGCTCTCGACATCCTCATCCAGCCCTTCCAAAGGCCCCTCTGTATCGGCTCGGACCAAGCCTGTCAACGGCGAGGCCACTGCGCGCAGGCAGCCAAGACGGCCCCCCACAGGACCGTGCGGTTGGCGACGCGACGACGGCCGCCGCCCACACCGGGCGGGAAAGCCGCGTCAACGTCTCACGAACGCGCAGCTTCCCGCTCCTTCGCGGCTCATGGAGGCGATCTGCGCACTTCCCGGTCGGCGCCGATGTCTGGCAAGACCGCCTCGACCCTCAGTTCAGAAACGCGTAGGCACCCACCGCGCTCGTGGCCGTTGGCCCGCTGTTCCCGGTTGCGGGCGGGAGCGTACAGCTCACCCAGTTGCTACGCGGATTCGTCCCCGAGTTGAAGCCGGCCACGACACCGCTGCGTGCCCTGACTCGCCATCCCGTTTCGAAGTCCGAGCTCACCGTGAGGGGGAGGTAGCTCCCCGTACCGTTGTGGTAGCGGGAGTGGATGAGACAGTCGATGCCAGCGTCTCGCGTGTTGTCTCGCGCGACAACGTAGACGATCCCGACTGCGGATGCATCGCGCGTGACGAGTGGACAGATCACGTCCACCGGCGACGAGCTGATGTTCTGGATGGACGACGCCATCCGCCAGTTGGTGGTGCCTGCCGTCTCTGGAACGCAGAACGTTCCAGGAAAGAAGCCGTCGTTGGCAGCCACGGCTGGAGTCGCCAGCAGCAGCACAGTCACCGCGGCGACCGACACTCGAATCTGAGTTTTCATGGGAGCTCCGATGAGTGGGTCTGAACTCAGTTGTCGATGAAGTAGTACGCGCCCACGGCGCTGTACTGGCCGAGGTACGGGGCCGGCACGAGGCACTCGACCCAGTTCGACCGCGGGTTGGACGTCGAACCAAACCCGACGGTCGCCCCAGTGAGCGTCGTCACCTGCCACCCACCCGTGTGACCACTGGTTCCAGGCAGGTCCACGTAGCTGACGGAGCCGCTCACCATCGTACCCAGCGAGCATGCGACCGTGCCGGACAGGCTGCGGTCCAGTGCCTGCACGCGAACCTTCCCCGTCGCCGACGCGTCCCGGACGAACAGAGGACACTCGATGGTCACCTGACCGCTGCCACGATTCTCGATGCGATTGTCGACGTAGGCGGTTGTCCCCGCCGCGGCGAGGACACAGAAAGAACCGGGGTGGAAGCCATCATTGGCCGCCAGCGCAGGCGTCGCGACAAGCGCCGCAAACAGGGACACGGACACGATCGATACCTTCACGGAGAGCTCCTTGCGTCCGATGGACGCAGACAGAAGAAAGCTAGTTCTTGAACCAGTACGCAACCACTCCGCTCTCCTCTGGGCCTGGGAAGAACGGGTCATCGTACGCGGGCGGAAGTTCGCACTCGATGTAGTCGATAGAAGGCGCATTCACACTGACAAACCCGACCCCTGTCAGTTGTTGCACGAAGATGCTGGGCCCCAACTCGAGCGACGCACCCAAAGGCGCATAGAAGCGGTCGTGTCCGCTGAATTGTCCCGAGGTCCAGCACTCCACGGCCTGATGCGGATGCTCGTCCACGACCCAGATGCGACGCGCCCCCGTCGCCGCCGCATCCCGGGTGAAGAATGGGCAGGTGACGGTCTGCCGATGGACGGCATCCGTGTTGTAGATAGTTCCATCGTTTCCGTAGCGAAAGTTCGACTGATCGCCTATTCCACTGCAAAAATGTGCAGGATGATAGCCATCGTTGCCAGCTACGGCGACACGATACGGGACGAGCCCAATGACCGTCAGCACCGAGATGAGAATTGCTCTGTTCATTGTTGTTCCACCGAGCGTGAAGGTATCTGTCGATCAGAACGATCGCTACTGAGCCGCGACGAGGATGCCTTCGAAGACGGATACATCGGACGAGATGTACGCCGTGGACACGAGGCCTTCGTTGGTGATGTGTCCCGCCTGTGACCACGGGAAGAGTGTGCGAACGCGCGAGCGAGTGTTCTCGGCCGCTGCTTCGTTGTCGTGCAGGAACTGCACGACGCACGACGTCGTGCTGCAGTCGAGTGCGCCAATGGACGTCCCAGTGGCGATCTCCGGGTTCTCGCGCATCTGTTCGTCGAGAAGTTGGTAGAACCGAGCGGTCGACGAGCTGTCGCTATCGCGTTGAGCGAAGGCCTGTTCAAGCGCGCCTCGAATGACCTCCAGGTCGTCGGTCTGCGCGAGCAGAGGCGCGTTGGACAGGTCGTCGTCCTCGGCTCCCGTCGCGGTGTCGGCCCCGGCCGCTCGTTGCTCGGCGTTCTCCGCAGCAGAGCGCTCCAGCCGCCGCAGTCGGTTCATGACGGTGGACAGGTCCGCATCGCTCGCCAAGCCGAGCGCTTCCGCATCCAGGTGCTGCGCGTCCTCGGGGGTTGCGAGCGCGAGACCGTCTGAGCGGACGGACAGGGACATGACCGAATAGACCGCGAAGGCGCTCAATCCAACGGACAGCACGGTCCCTGGTGATGGGATCCACTTCTTGCTCATGAGCATGTGTCCTTCCACGCATACGCCGGCACCGGAACGCGTTCGCGAACGGCTATGACACCGGCCACGCGACGTCAGTCGATGAAGTAGTAGGCTCCGAGGACACTACGACCGCTGTAGGCAGTCGCGGCCGCCGGGATGGAACACTGCAGCCAGTTCGTGCGTGGACTCGTGCCGGAGTAGAATCCGACGACAACGCCAGTCTTGGAGAGGACTGCCCAGGAACCCGTCGACCCTCCGGTGGCGTCCATCTGAATGTAACTGCTCGCGCCGCTGTAGTAGCGCGAGTAAATCTTACAATCGACTGCCCCCGATTCACTGAAGTCGCGCGCCACGATCCGCATCGTGCCAGTGGCACTTGCGTCACGCGTGAAGATTGGACACGTCACATAGCCCGCGGACGAAGTCGAGGTGTTTTCGATGGTCCCATCCGTGTTCACACGAATCGAGTTCGATAGACGCACACAGAAGCTGGCCGGGTGAAAACCATCGTTTGCGGCCAGTGCGGGTGTCGCAGTCAATCCAAGAAAGATTGCGAGTACGGAAACGACTGATGACTTGGACATTGCTACCCTCTCCAGGTGCACAATTCATGCACAGAACTGCGCCCACAAATGCAGTGTTCCGGACGCTAGCTCGTCCTATGCACGTGGACCAGGAGATTGTCGCGCGCCGTGGTCTTTTCCCCTTCCGAGGTGAACGTTTGCAGTGATGGGCGATTCGACTGCGCCGGTAGTCGGGGAGAACGCGTGCCTCTCTCGGCAGAGCAACCCGCACGAACGCTGCTACTTCGCAGCAGCGGAGGGGCCTTGCGGACCACTTACGCCGAGGCGACGTCCCCCGGAGGTGAGGTGACTGCGCCGACCTGCACCGCGAAGCCCGTCAGCCGCGTCATTCCGCTGATGCGCTCGACCGACTCGGGGCCGTCGGCGGCGAGGACGTTGGCGTTCACGCCCGTGGTGCCCTGGGCCACGCGCAGTCCCTCGGCGCGCTGGTGACCCCAGCCGTGAGGCAGCGCCACTACGCGCGGGGCCAGGTCGTCCGTGATGCGCACGTACACGCGCAGCTCGCGCCCGTTGGCACGCACGCTGGCGAGCGCGCCCTCGCCGAGACCATGGGCCGCGGCGTCGTCCGCGCGCATGAAGAGGTAGTTACGCCCGCGCTTGCCGCGCACCAGCCCCTCCACGTTGTGCATCCACGAGTTGTGCGAGTTGCGCTCGCGCTTGGTGATCAGCCGCAGCTCGTCCAGCGTCGCCAGCTCGCGCTCGAAGCGCGCCTCGAGCCCCTCGGCGGCCTCCATCAGGTCCGGCGGCGCGAGGTCCACGCGCTTGTCCGCCGTGAGCAGGCGCCCCGGGAGCAGGTCGCCCGGGGCCTTGCGGCGCAGCGGCCTACCATGCGGGTGGCGCTGCACGCCCCCGAGCGTGGTCTGCCCCGTCGCAGCGACCATGCCCGCGTACAGCTGGTCCGGGTGGAAGGCCAAGCGCTCTCCCAACACGGGCAAGCGCCGCACGCGCCGGTCGAGCGCGCGCCACAGCTCGCTCCCGCGCACGCCCATGAGCGGGACGCCAATCGCGTGCGCCAGCTCGCGGAAGATCCACCACTCGTGCCGCTGCTCTCCGTCGGGCTCCACCACGGCGGGCGTGTGCTGCAGGTACGGCTCCGTCATGAAGCCCTGCGCGCCCAGCGGCAGGTCGCTGCGCTCCAAGAACGACAGCCCCGGCAGCACGTAGTGCGCCAGCTGCCCCGTCTCGTTGCGGAACAGGTCGATGCACACCAGCAGCTCGAGCGCGCCCAGGGCCTCGCGCATGCGCGCCTCGTTGGCGCAGCTGAGCACCGGGTTGCCCGCGGTGACGAACAGCGCGCGCACCTGCCCCACGCCCGGCGTGAGGATCTCGTCGGGCAGGATGGCCCCCGGCAGCTGGTCCAGCACGGCCTCGAAGTCGCCGATGCGCGAGCGCTGGTGGCCGCGCCCGAAGCCGGTGTGATGCGCCAGCGTCGCGAGCGGGAACATGCCGTGCGGCACGATGGCGCCCCCCTCGCGGTCGAGGTTGCCGCTGAGCACGTTGATGGCGTTCACCAGCCAGAACGCGAGCGAGCCCGTCTGCCCCATGTTGAGGCCGGTGGACGCGTACACGCTGGCCCCCGGCGCGCTCATGAACGAGCGCACCAGCTCGCGCAGCAGGGCCGCGTCGACGCGCGTGACCACCTCCGTGCGCTCGGGCGGGAAGGCCGCCACCAGCTCGCGCAGCCCGTCTTGGCCGCGCACGTGGCGCACCGTACCTGGGTCGTGGTCGGCCAGCAGCACGTGCAGGAACGACAGCAGGAAGAACACGTCGGTGTCGGGGCGGATGAAGACCTGCTCGCCCACGCGCTCGGCCGTCTCCGTGCGCCGCGGGTTCACGTGCACCACGCGCCCGCCGCGCGCCTCGATGCCCAGCAGCGTGTCCACCGCGTTGGGCGCATGCACGAAGCTCATCTGGCTGATGGCGGGGTTCGTGCCGATCAGCACCACCATGTGCGTGCGCCCCAGATCGGGCACCGGCTGCAGGATCGCGGACCCATACATGCGCTCCGCCACGGCGAACTTGTTCGAGCAGTCCTGCGTGGACGAGCCGTAGGCGTTGCGCGTGCCGAGCCCCTTGGTGAAGGCCGCGGCGAACATGGCGTGCGCGATGCTGAACGCGGCGGGGTTGCCCAAGAACGTTCCCACCGCGTGCGGCCCGTGCTGCTCGCGGATGGCGCGCGTGCGCTCGCCGATCTCGCGCAGCGCCGTCTCCCACGACACGGGCTCGAAGCGCTCGGTGCCGGGCACGCGCCGCAGCGGCGTCTTCACGCGGTCCGGCGAGGCGTGCACGTCGACGTAGCGCACGCCCTTGATGCACACGAAGCCCTTCGAGGACACGTGGTCCGGGTCGGGGCGCAGGGCCAGCACGCGGTTGTCCTCGACGTCGGCCAAGAGCCCGCAGGACGCCTCGCAGATGCGGCAGAAGGTGGGGATGGTGCGCATGGGAGCCTTCCTCGGATACAAACGACGCCACAGCGTACCAGCGGTCTCCCGCGCTTGCACCGTGTGTCCCCGCAACGTCCGGTGGTCGCGTCGTGGCCCAGATGCGACACGTCGGAGCCACACCGCGTGTCGCCATCGCGTTGACGCGCGCCTTCCCGCTCCGGCAGCATCACGGGCTCGTCGAGGAAGCGCATGGCCACGGTCCGACTCACGAAGCACCTGTTCACGTTCTTCCCGCAGCTGCAGGGACAGGACATCGTCGTGCCCGCGCAGACCGCGGCGGACGTGGTCCGCGAGCTCGAGGCGCTGGCTCCCGGCATCGCGCTCTACCTGTGCGACGAGCGCGGCGTGTTGCGCACCCACGTGAACATCTTCATCGGGGACGAGCGCATCCTGGATCGCCGTCACCTCTCGGACCCCGTCGCGGAAGACGCGCAGGTGTTCGTGTTGCAATCACTGAGCGGAGGCTAGGCATGGCGCAGCGCATTCTGGTGGGGACTCGCAAGGGCACGTTCGCGGTGGAGAAGACCGACGGCGCGTGGCGGCCGCGGCTGCTGGGACACGCCGGCGCGGGCGTGAACTTCGTCGCGCGGGACCCGAACACGGGCACGCTGTGGGCGCTGCTGGGCCACGGCCACTGGGGGGCCAAGCTGTCGCGCTCCAAGGACGACGGCGTCACGTGGGAGGACGCTCCGCAGATCACCTACCCCGAGGGCGCGCGGCACTACGCCGACGTGCTGCCGGTCGAGGGCGCGGAGGTGCCCGCGAAGCGGCCCATCAAGGCGTCCACGCTGCTCAAGCTGTGGGTCATTTCGTTCGGCTCCGACGGGCGCATCTACGTGGGCACCATCCCGGGTGGGCTCTTCGTCAGCGACGACGGGGGCGAGAGCTTCGAGCTGAACCGGCCGCTGTGGAACCACCCGTCGCGCGGCGGCGACCTCTTCACGACGGACGGCACCGGCGACACGCACTGGTGGGGTACCCCAGCGTCTGAGGGCGAGTTCGCGCCTGGCATCCACTCCATCGCGGTGGACGCGCAGGACCCGAAGCGCTTGCTGGTAGCCATCTCCACGGCGGGCGTGCTGGAGAGCACGGATGGGGGCGCGAGCTGGACGGGGCGCAACAAGGGCATGCTGAACGACTACCTGCCGGACCCGGCGGCCGAGTGGGGGCACGACCCGCACTTCGTCGAGCTGTGCCGCGACCAGCCCGAGCACGTGTGGCAACAGAACCACTCGGGGGTGTTCTACAGCAGCGACGGGGCCAAGAGCTGGAAGCGGGTGAGCGCGCCCGACGTGGGCGTGCACTTCGGCTTCCCGGTGGCGGTCGACGAGCGCGACGGGCGCAAGGCGTGGCTGGTGCCGGGCAAGTCCGACCAGCAACGCACCGCCATCGAGGGCGCGCTTTTCGTGGCGCGCACGCGCGACGGGGGCGAGACGTGGGAGGCGCTGCGCGACGGCCTGCCGCAGGAGTGCGCGTACGACGTGGTCTACCGTCACGCGCTCGCGAACGAGCTGGGCACGCTGTGCTTCGGCAGCACCACCGGCAACCTGTACGTGAGCGAGGACGAGGGCGACAGCTTCGTGTCCGTCGCGACGAACCTGCCGCCCATCTACTCGGTGCGTTTCGGGTGAACCCGCGCGCGAGACGACGCGTGACGCCGGGCGCCCGGCCAAAGGACGCCCAGCGTCGGACCCACACCGTCGCTGGGGGTGGGCTGGTCACCGACGGTGGACGCCGCTAGAGTTCCCCAAGTGGTGACAGGCAACGAGAAGGTCGGACCCCACGCGCTGGCGTGCCTGCTCGGCCTCGTGGGCGTCGGCTACCTGGACCACGTGACGGGCAACGAGATCCGCCTGTTCCCGCTGTACTACGTGCCGATTGGATGGGCCGCGTGGTACGGGCCCACGTGGCTCACCGTGGCCTCCGTCGTCGGCGCGACGGTGGCGTGGCTCGTCGCCGCCCTCACCAGCGGCCTGGTGTACAGCCAGGCGTTCATCTGGCCATTGAACACGGCCGTGCAGCTGCTCGCGTTCGGCGTGCTGGGGGCCCTCCTGGTGGGGCTCAAGCGCCGGCTCGCGCGCGAGGTGCGGGCCGGCCGCTACGACGCGCTGACCACGGTGCTGAACAAGCGCGGGTTCGAGGAGGCGGCCGCCAAGACCTTCGGTGCGCTCGAGCCCGACGAGGACCGCGCCGTGTTCGTGTTCGTCGACCTCGACAACTTCAAGCAGGTGAACGACACCCAGGGACACGACGCGGGGGACGCAGCGCTGGTCGAGGCCGCGCGCCTGCTGCGGAGCAGCACGCGTCAGCGCGACGCGGTGGCCCGCTGGGGTGGGGACGAGTTCGTGCTGCTGCTGGCGGACACGGACCTCGCGCACGCCGAGACCGTGCTGGAGCGGCTGCGTTCCGCGCTCCAGGCGGAGATGACGCGCCGCGGTTGGCCCATCACGGCGAGCATCGGCGCGCTCGAGGTGTCCACCGCCGGGGCGACGCTGACTGACGTGCTCAAGGCCGCCGACACGCTGATGTACGAAGCCAAGCGCGAAAAGAACAAGGTGGTGGCGGGCCGCTACAAGCCTGGCCAGGCCACGGCGCTGGCCCCCTGACGGCGGCGCTATTCAGGCGTGAGCAAGAAGTGCGCGTTCGCCGCCGCGACGAGCTTGTTCGGGTCGTCCTGCCAGCAGAAGGTGCGCACGTTCGCGACGCGGCGCCCGTGCCGAATGAACTCGGCGCGCGCGAAGGTGTCCTTGCCGCGCTCGGCCTTCTGCAGGAACTCCACCGTGATGTTGATGGTCTTCGGTACGCGCACCGTGTCGGCCGACCACAGCAGCTTGAAGATGGCGGCCGACTCCATCATCGCGCCCAGCGTACCGCCGTGCAGCGCGTCCACGGAGCCGTTGCCGATCAGGTGCTCGGCGTAAGGCATGGTGACGCGCAGGTCGCCGTCGACGACCGTGACCTGGAAGCCCATGAAGCGGGCGTAGGGCACGAGCGCCAGCAGCTGCCCGAAGTCGTTGCTGTCCCGCGCGTGCAGCAGGGCGTCCTTGAGCTCGGTCATCTCACTTGTCCCCGCGGAAGATGATGAACGTGCCAGCGCACGACGCGACCGGGTCGTTCGGGTCGCCGTCGTGGGTGATGCCGCGCGTGAAGGCCACGTTCTTGGTGACGCGGTAACACTCGGCGCGGCAGACGAGGTCCGCACCGCGCGCGCCGGGGCGCAGGTAGTCGATGCGCAGGTCGAGCGTGGCCACACGCATGGGCTTGCCCAGCCGGATCATGACCGCCCCGCCGCAGCCCGCGTCCATCAGCGTGGTGACCGCGCCGCCGTGGATGACGCCCGTCTCGGGGTTGCCCACCAGCTTCTCGGAGTACGGCAGGCGCAGCTCCAGGAACTCGGGCTCGAAGTCCACCAGCTCGATGCCGAGCGCCACGTTGTGCGGGACGCCGTTGACGAACACCCGGTCGATCAGGGTGCGGACGCGGTCTTTGTCGGGGATGGCGCTCATGTCACTCGTACCGGACGATCACGTGGAAGCCGAAGGGAGACTCCACGGGGTCGCTGACCTCGCCGATACGTAACGCGAAAGCCGCGCGCTCGAAGGCGGGCACCATCTGGCCGCGCCCGAAGGAGCCCAGGTCGCCGCCGTTCCCGCCGGGGTCGTCGCTGTACTCGCTGGCCAACGCGTCCCAGTCGTTCGGGTCCGTGCGGGCTAGCTCGGCCACCTCGGCGGCCAGCTGGAGGGCCTGCTCACGCGTGCGCGTGACGTCGTCGCTGGCGCCGCGGGCGCCGACGTAGCTGATGAGGATGTGGCGCGCCGCGATGCTGGTGGGCCCCGTCTGCGGGTTGGGCTGGCGCGCCACAATGAAGAAGCCCTGCGGGGTCTCGATGGCCGAGCTGACGTGGCCCACGCGCAGCGCGAAGGCGGCCGACACGATCTCGGGTGGGAAGGTGTCCGAGTCTCGCTGCAAACGGTGCGCGTCGTCCCGCGTGTCCGAGTACTGCTGCGCCAGTTCGCGGAAGCTGGTGCCCGGCTGGTGAGCGAGGCCCGCGACGACACCCGCGCGGGCCTCGGCCTGCGCGCGCGTGCGCGTGGTCTCCTCGTCGGCCCCCTCGGCGCCCTCGTAAGCGATGAGGATGACGCGCACCGCGATGAGGTCCACGTCGTCGTCGGCGGCAGCCTGCTCGCGCTCGGGGTAGAGGTCCCCATGGTCCACCGGGGCGGGCAGGCGACACCCAGGGGCGAGCGTGACCAGGAGGGCGAGCACGAGGATGAAGGCGCGGGGCGCAGACGAGAGACACGTCATGCGAGCGAGGTACCCCGAACGCTGCGCCGTGTCGAGCGCGCAGCAGCCCCGTCCACGGGCCGCGAAGCGCTCAGATGGGCTGGGGCGTACCGGGCGGCGGGGCGGTCTGGGCCGCGCCCGAGCCGGTCTGGCCCGCGCCCGAGCCGGTCTGGCCCGCGCCACCGCCGCCACGGGCGAGCAGCCGACGAATGCGCCCCTCGTCGAAGCCGGTGAGGATCGTGCCGTACACGTCGATGACGGGGATGCCCGTGGTGGCGACCCCGGCGGCGCGCGCCTTGCGGTTCATCTCGTCGCGCGCGCCCGGGTCCCGCTCGATGTCACGATCCACGAAGGCCACCCCCTCGCGCTCGAAGAAGCGCCGGGCCTGACGACAGGCGCCACACCATGACGCTCCGTACAAGACCACCTCGCCCGAAACGGCTGCGAGCGCGGCCCCCGCCGTCGCGCTGGGCCGAGCCTGTTCCACCCGCGCATCGAACGCGGCGCGCGACATCAGGCGCGCCTGCGTGGGGAGCTCACTGCGCAGGTCCGCCACGAACACCCGCCCGTCCGCGGGACGCTGGTCGGGAGGGAGCGTGAGCGAGTCCACGCGCACCCACGCGCGGGCGGCCTCGGGGACCTCTCCGACGTGATGAACCGTGTGCGCACCCTCGGCGTCGACGTACGTGAGCAGGAGGTCGTCCCCCGCGTCGTTCAGCGCGAAGGGCAGGTCCACCAGCTCGGCCTCTGCCTGCGCGGCTTCGTCGCTCCCCGTGGGCGCGCTCGCGTCATCCGCCGACGCGCCGCAACCGGACACGTTCGCGAAGGCCACCAGGGCACACGAGGAGAGCGCCCACGCGACGAGCGTGGCGCCCGCGAGAGGGCCCGTGACGTTCCGTGCTTCCATGCGGGACGCAGTCTACCAGCCCGCGCGGCAGCGCGCAGGCAGCCAGCCGTTCACGACGCGCGGATGGGCTCCCATCGATGTCCCTCGGCGTCGGCTCGTCGTGGCGGAGGCTCGCCATCACCGAGCCCCAGCCTCAGAGGGGGTAGCTGCGCACCTGACAGGCGTCGAGGGCGCCCAGGCCGCCCAGCGTCTCGTCCGTCCGCTGGCCCTGAGCCCCCCGCACCATGAAGACGATGCGGTGGCTCTGCTCGGAGCCGCGGTTCTCCCACGTGTACGACAGGGCGCGCGCCTCGCGCAGCCCCGTCGTCATCTGGGTGATCAAGCCGTCCCAGAAGCCCGCTTCGCGTCCCTCACCCGCAACGTAGGCCGTGCACGTGAACACGTAGCCGTGGTTCGGCTGAGGGCGGTCGATGGTGATGGCGAACCCCGCGCGGAGGAAGTCGGTCGAGCCGACCTGGCGACCATCGGCGAGGACCACGACGAGGTCGTTGTCCCGCTCGAGCACAATGTGCTCGCCGAAGCTGCGGGCCCAAACGCGCGTACCCCCGGACATGTCGTGCACGAAGCCGCTGCGGTAGCCGATCGTCGCGGTCCAGTCGAAGGACTGGCGCGTGCCGAGACGCGTCGCGATCTCGGAGACGGTCGGCAGCGTGGCGGCGCTCCGTGGGACGGTCGAGAGTGCGCCTGCGGGCATGGGGACGAGCTCCACGCCCGCGCTCGCGGTGGACACCTGGGTCTGGAGGCCTGGGTTCAGCGAGGCCGCGCGGCGCTGCACGTCGGCGATGGACGGACCGCTGGTCTGCATCGGTCGCCGCTGGGCGATGACGGGCGCGCCGGCCATCAGCCCCGTCAGGCCCATGAAGCCAAGGAGGGCCGTCGCGAGGAGCGCGAGGCGGCGCAGCGGGAGTCGGGAGCGTGGGTGGGTCATGGTGTTCTTTCGGGGTGAGGAACGCAGCGTGGAGACGTCGAAGTCTCAGCGGGTGAGGCGGCGGACGGGGGTGCGCGCGGGTGGCGAGATGACGGGGACACCTCCGGTGTACGGGATGAGGGCGCCGCCGCTCAGGAACGCCGTGCCCTGCTGGGCCTCGGGGAAGAACTGCGGTTGACCTTGCGGTGTCGGCGCCCCCGAGAAGAGCCCGAGCCACCAGCTGCGGTTCGCGTCTGCGGTCCCGAGAGTTGGCGCGACACCCATCCCGGAGCGCGCGCTCGGCGCGTTCCCCTGGAGCTCGACGCGCTGTGCGCCGAGGACGAGGGCGCCGGAGTCGGCGGCGACGTACACGCCCCGTGGACCGAATCCGAAGCGGCCGGAGCCGCGTCCTTCGTAGGTCCCCTGGCTGGACCCGACGCTCATCGAGGCGGAGCTCGCGGCCGGCCCACGGAACTCGACGATGCCGCCGGCCGTGAGGCTCGTGGGCCCGCCAGACCCGCCGACCGTCACGCGACAGTCGGGCTGAACGGTGACGGCGACGCGCCCGCCGACGCGCACCTGCCCTCCGTTGCGGCAGACCACCAGGACGTGCGTCTCGGGGATCACACGCTCGCCCGCGTGGAGCGGTCGCCCCGACCACATCTCGGCCCCGGCTGGGCTCCCTTCGCGCCGTGACGCCGAGACCACCGTCGCGACGACCTCGCGCGAGTCGTTCGCCGCGGCGACGTATTGCATGTGGTCGAGCGGGGTCGCCGTGCCGCTCAGCGTGGGCTGCGCGTCGGCCGCCGTCTGCGTGGGGCTGCGCCTGTCGCGCGAGGAGGTGTTGCCCTGGATGGTCACGACCCGATGAAAGTCGGGGAGCTCGCGCCGCAGGTAGGTGACGCGCTGGTTGGTGTTGTGGTTGGTGACCTCGAGGTTCGAGTACGCCGTGCTCGTGACGACGTGCGTACGGTCGCCGTCGCGCCGGATCACCAGAGAGATGCTGTCGTTGCTGACTGGCGGTTCGTCGCGATGAAAGAGGTCGACGGTGACGAAGCCGAACCGGACGCGGAGCGGGACCGCCGTGAGGGTCCCCTCGACCACTAGGCTCGCCTCGGCGTTCATCGAGATCTCACCGTAGGTGTCGCCGCTGAAGCGGATCTCGCGGAGGCCAGTCGCGCGCACACGCCCGTAGGGCGTGGAGAACACGGCGGCGCTCGGCGTGGACCAGCGGTACCACGCGTCCCGAACGATCTCGGTGGCGGGGGCCCCTTCGGCGGTGGCCGTTCCGGTGGCGGCCGTGACCGTGGGTCTGGACGTGCTCCAGTTGAACGCGCGCCGCGTGACGGTTGGCTGTGCGCGGACGCTCGGGGCGATGAGCGCCCCCGCGCCGAGCAACGCGCAGAGGGAGACCAACGCGAGAAAACGCTGCGACGCGCGAGCGCCACGAACTGGAGTGAAGTCACGAGACGTCATGGTCCCGTAGCTACGACGCCGGGCGGCCCGATGTTCAGGCGGTTCGCGCAGACTTTCTTGCAGAACGCGCAGCGCGCAGGAGCCTGCCGGGCGACTGGTCGAACCACCTCAGGCAGCAGCGATGGAGGGACGATACATCGTCGAAACCGAGCGAGGCGGCGATCGATTCCAAGGTCGCCGTGGGGTCGCGGAAGAGTCGCTCCGCGCGTGCGCGGCGGACTACGTCACGAACATCGCGAAACGAGCAACCTTCGGCGCGCAGCGTGTCCTGGAGCGAACGCGTGGACACCGCGAGGTCACTCGCCACGCCCTCGATGCTCACAGGCAGCCCGGCGTCGAGTCGATGGGCGACTGCACGACTGGCGCGCTCGCGGACGGGCTCCCGTGCGTCGCTGCGACGGAGCAGCGCATCGACCTCGCGCTCGAGGACGCGCAGGAGGCCAGGGTCGGCGTGCACGTTCGGCAGCGCGAGCCAGGCCGCGGGAAAGTGGACGACAGCGCGTGGTGCCGAGAAGCGTGGCGTGACACCGAAGAACGCCTCGAGAGCGTGCGCGTGGGCGCGCGATGGAGTCGGCCCGATCAGCTCGACGCGCGTCGGCACGAGGGCGGTTCCCGCGAGCGCGCGCACGTTGTGCACGACCGTGGCGACGCAGTACTCGGCGTAGGCGTCAGCGGCACGGCTGGTGTCGACGAGGTTGCAGCACGACGCGACGGCCCGAGAGCCTTGGACGTCCAACGTGGGTCGAGAGAGCAGCGGTAGCGTGCAAGCGATGGAGAACGCCGCGCGCATCGCGTCGCCGACCGTCGCGTGGGACGCATAGTAGTACGCGAGCGCATCGTAGTTCGCGCGCGCGAAGCCGGCACCCGCCGCGAGCGCGAGGCCCTCGTTTCCCGCGCCCTCGAGGAGCGCTTCGAGGCAGCCGAGGAACAACGCGCTGGGTCCCATGGCGGGCGGCTCGGAGAGGCGCTTCCGGTCCATCCCCCGCGCTCCGAGCAAGGCATCCACTCCCGCGCCCGTCGGGTTGAACGCGGCGACGAAGTCGGCGAGCGGCGAGAGCGACACGAGGTCGGTTCGCTGCGAGGGCGCGGGCATTGGGTCGAGGGTCGCACGATGGGGACCGACAGGCTACGGGGAACGCCGCGAGCGCTGACCGTGCGACCCTATGGGCGCGTCTCGGTGCAGCGACCCACGTCGCACGTGCACGTCGTCACGCAGTTGGTGGGCTCCCCGCAGTCGACGCCGCCGTCCGTGGCGGTGCACGCCGGTGTGTCGCAGGTCACGGTGCAGGTGGGGCTGTCGCAGTCGAGCTCGCACTCGGCCGTCTGACACTCGATGTATGGGCCATCGAAGCAATTGATTTCGCACTGTGGCCGCGTGCACTCGATGCCCCAGCGGGCGGTGCCCGCGTCGGCGTCGCACGCCATGCCGACCGCGTCGAGGACCGGCCGGAGGACGCTGCCGCCCGTCGGACACGAAACCACGCCCGCGTCCGGCACGCCCGCGTCGGCGTCGAGCGCGACCCACGTACACGTGACGGGTTGGCAGGTGGTCGTGCAGAACGCGTCGCGGCGCTCGCAGCGGAAGGCCGCGGCGCACTCGGTGACGTCGTTGCAGCGCGTCGAGCAGGCTGCCTCGTCACAGCTCGCCGCGCAGTCGGGGCACGCCGAGTCGACACACTGTCCGTCGTCGCAGGACACGGCGCAGCGCGGCGGAGAACACGTCGCGGAGCACGTGGGACCCGCGTAGGTGCAGGTCGCGGGGGCCAGGTCGGCGCACGTGCAGCTGGGCGCATCGCACTCCCAGGTGCAGCTCTCGGGGTCGCTCCCGCTACACACCAGGCTACACGTGCCGGTGTCCAAGGCATCGCACGTGGCGTCGCAGGTGGTGCCTGTGCAATCGACGGCGTTGGGGTCCACCGAGGCCTGACACGTCGCGGGGGGTCCGAGATCGACGGGTCCTTCGTCGACGCCTTGGTCGGCGCTGACGGTGCCCATGTCGACGACGTCGCCGTCCAGCCCCACGTCCAATCCACCATCCAGCCCACCGTCCACGGCCCCGTTGGCGTCGGCCGCTCCTGCGTCGTCGGACGTGCCCCCGCTCGACTGGCAGCCGAAGGCCATGAGGCTGGTGAGGAGCGTGACGAGGAGCAACGCGGCCACCGAGAACGTGGGAGACAGCTCGGACGAGGACGCTCCCGACGAGCGGCTGAGGTACGTGACGGCGCGCGGAATCATGCGCGGCATTAGCACGCCCCGCGCGGGAGTCACCCGAACGCCGCGCGGCTCCGGCTTCGCGCGCCCCACCGGCTTCCGCGATCATGAGCAACTACTGTACGTTCGAAGCACAACCATGAACAACGCTCAGCCTTTGGAGCTCATCCAGCACATCGACCTCAACCTGTTCCGGGTGTTCGACGTGGTGATGGAGGAGCGAAACCTCACGCGCGCGGCGAAGCGCCTCGCCGTGAGCCAGTCCGCCATCAGCCACGCACTGAACCGACTCCGCGAGCAGGTAGGCGACCCCCTCTTCGAGCGCAGCGGTCGCGGCGTGGACCCGACGCCCCTCGCCGAACGCATGGCCCCCGACGTGCGCGACGCGCTCGACGCGCTCACCCGCGGGGTGCAGCGCTCCCGCTCGTTCGACCCGACCACCGACCTCGGGCGCGTGGTGGTCTGCATGCCCGACGTGGTCGAGCCCCTGCTGCTGCTCCAGATCCACCGCGCGCTGCCAGACGTGCCCATCGTCAGCGCGCGCCTACGCCGCGACACGCTCGAGGCGGATCTCGCCGCGCGCCGTGTGGACCTCGCCATCGACGTGCCGAGGCGCACCTCGCTCCACCAACAGCCCTTGCTCTCGGACCAGCTCTGCGTGCTGAGCACCTCGAGCAAGCCCATCAGCGCGCGTGCCTATCACAACGCGCGCCACGTCGCGGTCTCCTCGCGGCCGTACGGCGACACGTTCGAAGACCTCGCGCTCCGCGGGGTCGGCGTGCAGCGACACATCGCCGTGCGTTGCCAGACCTATGGCGCAGCGGCGCGCATCATCGCGGAGGCGCGCGAAGAGACACGGCCCATCTTGCTCAGCATGGCCGAGCGTCAGGCTGGCGCGACGGCTTCCCTGTCGGCGCTTCGGCGCCACCCCTTCCCGTTCTCGCTGCCGCCCTTCTCGCTCCAGCTCTACTGGCACCCGCGCTACGACGACGACGAGCGGCTGACGTGGCTGCGGCGCAAGGTCATGGCGCTCGCGGAAGACATCCCGCTGACATAGTGAACGGCGCTCATATCACGGGATGAACAATCATCATTGGACTCATGAATGAGAGAGACGTCATCCTCTCGTCCATGATCCCCGAGCAAAGCCAGCGCTCCGTGACGCTCCAGCGAGCCGTCCGGAAGTTCATCAAGGACCACATCACGCCGGTGGAGGAGTCGATCCTGCGCGACGGTAGGACGCGGAACGCGGGGGGCGACCACACCACGTGGACGGTGGACCCGCGCATCGAGGAGCTGAAGTCGAAGGCACGGGCGGAGGGGCTCTGGAACCTCTTCTTGCCGGACCCGGCGCATGGCGCGGGACTGACGACGCTCGAGTACGCGCCCATCGCGGAAGAGATGGGCCGCAGCTTCATCGCGTCGGAGATCTTCAACTGCAACGCCCCCGACACGGGGAACATGGAGGTGCTGCACCTGTTCGGGACCGAGGCCCAGAAGGAGCGCTGGCTGAAGCCGCTGCTCGCTGGGGAGATCCGCAGCTGCTTCGCCATGACGGAGCCGGACGTCGCCTCCTCCGACGCCACCAACATGGCGGCCACGGCCATCATCGAGGGGGACGAGGTCGTGCTCAACGGCAAGAAGTGGTGGACCACGGGGCTCGGTCATCCGCGCCTCGGGGTCGGCATCTTCATGGGGCGCACGCCGAACGAGGCGGGCTCGCGTCATCAACAGCACTCGATGGTGCTCGTCCCGATGGACACGCCGGGCGTCGAGGTCCAGCGCATGCTCACCGTGTTCGGCGACCACGACGCGCCCAGTGGCCACGGCGAGGTGCACTTCAACGACGTCCGCCTGCCCCTCTCGGCGTTCATCGCTGGGCCCGGTCGCGGCTTCGAGATCGCGCAGGCGCGGCTGGGCCCTGGGCGCATCCACCACTGCATGCGCGCCATCGGCGGCGCCGAGCGGGCGCTCGAGCTGATGATCGACCGTGGCCTCTCGCGCGTCGCGTTCGGCAAGCCCATCATCCATCTGGGCGGCAACCGTGAGCGCATCGCGCACGCGCGCATCCGCATCGACCAGGCGCGCCTGCTCACGCTGCTGGCAGCCCACAAGATCGACACGGTCGGGGCGCTCGCCGCGATGGCCGAGATCGCGGCCATCAAGGTCGTCGCGCCGAATGTGCTGCAAGACCTGTGTGACCAGGCGATCCAGATGCACGGCGGCGCCGGCGTCTCCCAGGACACCCCGCTCGCTGCGCTGTACGCGGCGGCCCGCACGCTGCGCCTCGCGGATGGGCCGGACGAGGTGCACCTCGGGCTCGTCGCGCGCCTCGAGCTCGCCAAAGCCAAAGCGCGCAGGTAGCTCGTACGCGGGACCGCTGGGCGTCCGAGACTGCGGGACAACGCGCAGAACCTCGCGCTTCCCGCCCGTTCGCCTGGGACGGACGTTGTGGTAACTGGGCGGTAGTCCCGTGCTGCCATCGTTCTGCCAGACGCCGCCCTTTGGGCTGACCCACATGGTCACGTGGCTGCTGACAGCGGGTGACCCCACGTTGCTCGGCTGGGGCACGACCGTCGCGTACTTGGCCGCCGTTGTCGTGCTCCTCTTGGCATTTCGGCGACGACGCGGCGCGCAGACCCCGGGAGCCCCGGCTTGGGTCTACCTCGCGACGGCCACGCTCATGCTGCTGTTGGGGGTGAACAAGGAGCTGGATCTCCACGCGTCGATCGAGACCATCGGGCGCCAGCTGGCGCTCGAGCAAGGTTGGTACGAACAACGCCGGTTCGTGCAGCGCGTGTTCGTCTTGGCCTTGCTGGGCATCACGGCGGCTGGCTGCGTCATGGGCGCGCTCCTCCTGCGGCGGGCCTGGCGCAGCCTCTGGCTCATGGCGCTGGGCGTGGGGCTGGTCGGGGCGTATGCGCTCGTCAGAGCAGCCTACTTCCACCACGTCGACCTGCTCGGCGCCGCGCGGGTCGGCGCGTCCCCCGCGAGCTTCGTGATCGAGCTCGTGGGGATCGCCTGCGTGGGCATCGCTGCAGCGCGCGCGGCGTGGAGCGGGGCCTCGGTCGCGGGACCCCCGGAGGACCCCGGCTGCTAGACCCCGTCCGCTCCTGGGTGCGCGATGCGCCAGCGTCGCCACATGGCCCCGGGGACCGTCTCAGCACCTGCACATCGGCGGCCCGGCCCGAAGCAGCTCGGGTTGCGCGCGGGCGTCCGCTTCTGGCCGAGCTTGTGGCCGGTCGGGGACGGACTCCGGTGGGCGCCCTCACCTATCGTGGTGGGGAAGGAGTCCGCCCATGGTCCGCTACCAACCTCCCCTCCCGTCTACCGGCCGCCGCCGCGCCATCTACGCCGCCGGGCTCACGTTCGGTGTGTTGGGGGTCGTGATCTGCATCGTCGGGGTGAACCTGGGCCTGCTGCCCCCCACGCCCACCGACCAATACATGACGCTGTTGATGCTGCCCGCCCTGTTCACGCCGTGGGCGGCCATGCTCGACAACCCCGGCGAGACACGCACGCGCGTCCAGCGCCTGGCCGAATTCTCCTTCTGCTGGTTGGTGCTGTCCGGCATCGCGCAGACGTTCTGGGAGCTGCCGTGGTTCTTCCTCGACATGAGCGGGCTGATCCACGGCGTCGGGCCCGACGATCACTGGGCGTGGATGTGGTGGACCTACGGCGGCGCAGACACGCGCTACATCAGCTCGAACCCGACCATCGCGGGGGTGGAGTTCGCCGCAGGGTTGGCCGGCCCGTTCGAGCTGCTGGCCGCCTACTGGTTCAAGACGGGCAAGCGCGTCGCTGCGAACTGGCTCGCGCTCGGCCTGGGTGTCGGGCTCACCTGGGGCACCATCATCTTCTTCTACGCGGAGATCCACGTGGGCCTCGTCAACGTCGCGCAGGGGTCGTTCGGCATCTGGGCCAAGTGGTTCGGACTGAACCTGCCGTGGGCGCTGGCGCCCTTCTGGTTCATCCCGGGCTCCATCCTCGAGCTACGCGAGCTGTACATGGACGAGGGCGCTCAGCTGGCCCTCGCGTCGCGCGCGGAGGCGTCCGGGAGCACCGAGGTGTCCGCCGCCGCCGAGTGACGGCGCACGCGGTACGCTCCCGAGATGAGCCGCTCGCCACGCATCCCCACGCTCTCGGCACGCCTCGCGTTGCCGCTGGTGGTGGAGCTGGACCGGCGGGGCGCACGGACCGACGAGGTGCTCGCCAGGGTCGGGCTCGAGCGCGCGCGGCTGGGCCTCTTGGTGGGCCGAGTGCCACTCGACCTGTGGACCGAGCTGTGCCGCCGCGGCGCCGACGCGTGCGGTGATCCGGGCTTCGCGCTCGACGCCGCGCTGAACATCGACCGCAGCGCGTTCCCGCTCGAGTTCTACCTCGTCAGCTCCCAGCTGGACGTGCTGCGCGGCATGGAGTTCGCGGCACCCTTCGTCGGGTCCGTGGTGGACGGCTTCGAGACGCGCGTCGAGATGACGCACGCGGGCGCGTCGGCGCACTTTCTGTTGGACGGCGAGACGCTGGGCCCGCCGCTCTTCGCCGAGTATTTCCTCGCCACCCTGTGGGGCTTCGTGCGGTCGATCGTGCCCAGCTCTCCGCCGGCCCGTGCCGTCACGTTCACCCACGAGCAGGCGCTGCACGGGCGCGCGCTGGACACCGTGTTCGACACGCAGGTGCGCTTCGGTCAGGCGCACGTGGGCTTCACCTTCGACGTCGCGAACGTGCAGATCCCCATCCCTGGCGCCGACCCGGAGCTCGGGCGCTTGCTGGCGGCGCAGGCGCTGTCGTTGGTGCGCGCGAACGCGGACATCGCGCTCAAGAGCCGGGTGCGACACTGGCTGTCAGGCCACTTGAGCGAAGGGGGCGCCGTGGGACAGCGCGTCGCCGAGGCACTGCGCATGAGCGAGCGCAGCCTGCGCCGGCGGCTGTCCGAGGAGGGCACCAGCATGCGCGAGCTCGTGGACGAGGCGCGGCACGAGCAGGCGCTGCGCCTGATGGCTGCGCGTCCCCACAACGTGGAAGCCGTGGCGGCCGAGCTGGGCTTCGCCACGGGCAGCGCGTTCGCCCGGGCGTTCCGGCGCTGGACAGGGCGGTCGCCGACCGAGCACCAGCGCGACGACGAGCACGGGCCACCAGACACCTGACACCGAGGGCGGGACATGTCGTGCGGCCCTTGCCAGGGACACATGCCCCCCCATACGATGGGGACATGCTGCCCCATGCCCACTGAGTTCGAAATCCTGAGTCCCACGCGCGCGCTCGTCGTCTACGCCGGCGACATCAGCGACGCCGATGTCGAGACGGCGCAGACACGTGGGATGGATTTCCTGCGGGACGTGCGGAACCGCGGGGAGCGCGCCGTGATGATGATCGACGGCTCCACGTCGAACGGCGTCAGCGCCAAGCAGCGGCGCAAGATGGCGGAGTTCAACGACGCCAACACGAGCCTGCTGGCCGCGGCTTGCGAGGCGCAGGCGCTGGTACTGAGCAGCACCGTGCAGCGTGGCGTGCTAACCGCGGTGCTCTGGATCTGGAAGCCACCCATGACGCTCAAGCCGTTCGCGACGCGGGCCGAGGCCTCGGCCTGGCTCGACACCATCGAGCAACAGCGCTTGGCCAGGAGCGCCTGAGCCCCGTGCGCCGGCGTCAGGTCTCGCAGGGAAGACGCTCTGGTAGCGACGCCGCTGGGTGCGGGTAGCGTGTGGCCATCGCTCGTGTCGGCGGGCGGCGCGGTGGGCTCGAGCGTACAACTGGCGCATGAATCCCTACTGGACCACTGGTGTCCTGCTCGTGTGCAGCAACGTCTTCATGACCTTTGCGTGGTACGCGCATCTCAAGAACATGGCGCAGCAGCCGTGGGTGCTCGCCGCGCTCGCGTCGTGGGGCATCGCCCTGTTCGAGTATCTGCTCCAGGTGCCAGCGAACCGCGTGGGGCACAGCGTGATGAGCGTGGGGCAGCTGAAGATCCTGCAGGAGGTGATCACGCTCCTCGTGTTCGCGCCGTTCTCCATCCTGTATCTGAAGGAGAAGCTCACGCTGGACTACCTGTGGGCTGGGCTCTGCATCCTCGGCGCGGTGTTCTTCATCTTTCGCAGCAAGCTCATGTGAGATCCACGTGAGGATGGCGGGTCCAGGCGGAGTACCCCTGAGCGGAGCGCCCTCGTAGACTGCGCGTGATGCTCTCCTACCGTATCGGGTCACTCGCCGCGCTCGCGGTCACCCTCCTCCCTCTCGTCGCGCAGGCTCAGTCCGGGCCAGCCGTCCCGTCCCCGATGGTCCAGCCCGACCCCCCAGTGACGGCGCTCGGCGGCACCCTGCGGGCGCGCGAGGTGCGGGACCTCCGGGACGGTCGCGAGACGTTGAACATCCGCTACCCGGTAGTGGACCGCGGCGACGCCGCCGCCACGGCGGACCTCACCGCGCGCATCCAAGCCGAGGTGTTCCGCACCGGCATGGGTAGCTTCGGATACTCCCGGGGTCGTTGCCGCGCCACGCTCGCGACCGAGGCGCTGGTGTCCGTCCTCTGCGAGTACACGACGGCGGGTGAGCGTGGTTCGCCGCCGCACGCCGAGGCGGCCGCGTTCACGTTCAGGCTCCGCGCCGGGTCCGCGCGACGCGTGTCGATGGCCGAGGTGTTCGTCGATGGTGCGCGCATTCACGACGCGGTGTGCGCCAAGGCCATGGGGCGCGTCCGGCGCGCCGGAGACCCGTTCTGCTTTGGCGTGGCGGTGGCCTTCGGTCCGCGCGGCGTGGTGGCGCGCTGGGCGCCCGACCGTGGCCGCGCGCGCAACGTCGAGGTGCCCTACGCGGAGCTGGCCCCCTACATCCGCGCCGATGGCCCCTTGGCGTTTGCGAGCGGCCCAGCGCCCGCCGTGCCGACTCCCGCCACGGAAGCCGCCACCCCGCAGCCCGCCACCACGCCGCTCACTTGCGCCTACTTCGGAGGCCCGATGACCGCGGAGGCGCTCGGCCGAGCGGCAGCGAACGTCGACCTGGTGCGCGTCTACATCAAGCTGGACCCCCTGCCCGACGGCCGCTTCCGCTTCGCTGCGCGCGTGAACTCGCCGCTCTCTCCGGCCGAGCAAGCGCGCTACGTGAGCGCGTTCGGGCCGCGCACCGACGGGCCCTGCCCGTTCCTCCCGGTGCACCTCTCACGGTCGATGACCACGGGTGAAGCCACGCTGCGCGCGACGCCGGGGGGCGCCGTGGTGGGAACGGTCCCCAGCGGGGCAACGGTGGTGCAGTTCGATGGCGTGGTCCTCGGACACGAGAGTCACCGCGCCGCCAAGCCCCCGGGTCTGACGCGCTTCGTCGTCGGACCGGACGCCGCGGGGTTCAGCGCGGAGCCCGTGTTCCGCGGATACTGATGGGCGCGCCATGCCGTGCCGTGTGGCCCCTTGGCGGCGTCCGCGCCGTCGTCAGCGTCGAGGTGTCCCTCCTCGTCGTCATCACGGTCGTCGCCTTCGCACCTGCCGGCTGTGGTCATGGGGTCCCCAGCGAGACTCCCCGCGTCGCGGCCGGCGACGACGGCCCCCTCGGTGCGCTCGGCGCCCCGTCCCAGGAGGTCGCGGGGGCGTGGCTCACGCACGAGACCCGGTGTGATGGCTGTCACCCGCAGCACGCGCGTGAGCACGTACGGAGCGCCCACGGCCGCGCGTTCACCCACCCTGTCTTTCGCGCCGAGTACGCGCGCACCTCGTCTCCCGCGTGTGCTCGTTGCCACGCGCCCCTTGCCGTGCCCGAGGCGCCGTCCGTCGGGACCGAGCGCGGCATCGGCTGCACGGTGTGCCATGCCGTTGCGGCTCGGCGAGACGAGATGGACCCGACGTCGTGCATCGTCGCCGCGGAGGCCACGCCACGAGCGGGGTGCGCGACGTGCCACGAGTTCCCGAGTGAGTGGCTGGAGACCCCGGGGGAGTACGCGCCAGGGCAGCTCTTGCAGCGAACGGTGTTGGAGCACGCCCAGAGCAGCGCGTACGCGACCGGCTCAGGCTGTGTGGACTGTCACGCGCCCCCCGCGACACGCGCCGACGGGACCCTCGCGGGCTACACGTCGCACGCGTGGCTCGGGGGGCGGGACGTTCGCACCCTGCGCGCCTCGTTCGAGCTGCAGGCCGTCACCACGCGCGACGGCGACGAGGTGCGGGTGACGCTGCGCATGCGCTCGCGCGCGGGGCACTCCGTCCCGACGGGTGACGTCTACCGCGCGCTCGTCGTGGAGGTCGCCGACGCAGACCGCACGACAGGTACGGACGGTACGGTTCGGAGCGACCTCACGCAGCTGGAGCGACAGTTCGAAGAGACGCCGCTCGGCCTACGCGAAGTGGGCGACACCCGCCTCCCCGCCGATGGAACACCACGGGAGTTCGTGCTGACCTTGCCGCGCGACGTCGAGCGCGTGCGCGTGGTGGTGGAGTGGCAGGCGCTGCGGCCGAGCGTGGCACGCGCGCGGGGGCTGTCCGAAGACGATGTCCGTGTGGTCGCGCTGGACGACATCATGAGCGTGCCCGACACGGTCACCTGGTAGTCAGCCGAGCGTCCTCTCGTCGCCTGCGGCGCGCACCTCCTCCGCGAGATGGTGCTCCTGATGACCCTCGTGCGGGTGCTCGATCTCCGGCTGCGCGAGGTGCGCGGCCACCTGGACGCCCCCGGTCGCGTGGAGCGCAGCGACGTCGGCGGCCGCCTCGAACAGCCCCGTGAGCTTCCTACGGTGCGAGAGCACCAGGCGCTTGCTGAAAGGCCGAAGCCCCAACAGCGCGACGAAGACACTGAGCGGCGCAGCCACCGCCCACGTGAGTGGCGACGCACCGAGCTCTCGGAGCAACGGCAGCGTGACCCCCAGCGGAACCAGCGAGAGCGCGACGTGGAGCAACGCGATGCCGCGGTGGGTGGTCGCCACGCACAGCTCCGAGGCGAGGGGACCACGAGCGCGCAGCGTCAGCTGCCCATCGACGCCGTCGATCGCCAGCAGACCATCACGCCACGTCTCGGTCACGCCGTGCTCGTGCGGGAGGTGCTGCGCGTAGAGTCGCCGCAGCGCCTCGATGCCAGCGCCCGAGACGTTGAACGGGAGCACACGCCGGAGGCGCGTGTGCGTGGGCGCGCCGGTAATCAGGCTGATGGGCGCCGCGCCAGGCTCGTCTGTAGGCGCAGGCCCGACGTCCCCGCGCAGACGCGCGACCGTCGACTGTGCCGTCGCGAGCCGTTGCTCGACTTGCGCCAAGCGCGCTTCCACCGTCTCGCGATCGTCGCGGTAGCGGGACACCCGCCGAGGCTAGCATGGGCACGTGTCGCCACGCAGGACGTGCTCCCCGGCGCACGCAGCCCTACGAGCGGGCCCAACAGTCCACGCAGCGCTACTCGGCGCCGCGGCGGCTCGGCGTGTAGCGCGCCCGCAGTTCGGCCGTTCCGTCCACGCAGCCGTCGCGCTGCGCGGCGACCCGCGCGGTGGCGGCCTCGGCGTCGTGGAAGGCGCGCTCGAGCCGCGCCAGCTGCTCGGGTGGCGTCGTCTCGTCCGGAGGACCGAGGCTGCGGATGAGCGCCTGCTGCACGTCCGCTTCGAGCAGCGCCGCGTGCAGCTCGGCGCAGGCGTCGCGCACCGCGATCAGTGCTTCGCCGCGCAGGGGCAGGCGCCGGAGGACCTCCACGCGCTCCATGCGCGCCTCGAAGGCCTGCTCGGGCACGCCCTCCACCGCGGCCACGCGGTCGAGCAACAGGCGTGCGTCGTTGGCCTCGGCGTCGTCGCCGCCACTGCAGCCCGCGCTCGACGTGAGCAGCAAGAGAGCGAGGAGCATGAGCGCCGCGAACAGCGTGGTGGTGCCGGCCGTCCAGGGCTCCCCCAGTCGCCCGCGCGGCGGCTCGTGGTTGCGCCGCAGCGACGCCAACAGCCCCGCGCGTGCCCGTAGCGCGAAACCCCACGCGCGCTCGCGCGTCCAGCCGGAGAGCGCGTAGGTCTCGGCCACGAAGCGCTTTAGAACCACCCGGTACACGTAGTCCGTGTCGAGGTTGATGGCGGGCAGCTCGGGCGGGTAGACGCGCAGCTTGAGCAGCGTGATGAACGCCAGCCCCGCGAAGAACAGCAGCTGCAGCATGGTCAGCACGTGCGTGGTCTCGTACGCGTGGTACTGCGCGGCCGCCTGCGGGAACGGCAGGAGCGCGTAGAGCGCGCTGGGGAAGACGCCGATGCCGACGCACAGCGCGGCGGCCAGGCCCATGGCGAGCAGCATGTGCTTGGGGGCCTCGGGCACCTTCCAGCCCTGGTCGTGCGCGAAGAACGTGAAGAAGGGGATCTTGATGCCCGAGTGATCGCACACGCCGGCGGACGCGAAGAGCAGCACGCCGAAGATGACCAGCAGGTGCGCCTCGCCCACGGCGCTGACGATCATCGACTTGGTGACGAACCCGCTCAGGCCCGGGAAGGCCGAGATGGAGAGGGCGCCGATGATGCAGAACGCCGTGGTGAGTGGCATGGACTTGTGCAGCCCGCCCAGCTCGGAGGCCTTGATGGTGCCGGTGCGGTAGAGCACGGCGCCCATGCTCATCAGCAGCAGGCCCTTGTAGAGGATGTGCGCGAACGCATGCGCAGCGGCGCCGTTGATGGCCAGCTCGGTGCCGACCCCGATGCCGACGACCATGTAGCCCAGCTGGTTGTTCAGCGAGTAGGCCAGCACGCGACGCAGATCGTTCTCGATGACCGCGAAGAAGATGGGGAAGGCCGTCATGCAGGCGCCGACGGGGATGAGCAGGTCGGTGCCCGCGAAGCCGCGCGCCAGCGCGTAGATGGCCAGCTTGGTGGTGAACGAGGCGAGCACCACCGTGCCGCTGACGCTGGCCTCGGGGTACGCATCCTGCACCCAGTTGTGCAGCAGCGGGAAGGCGGCCTTGATGCCGAAGGCGAGCAGGATGAAGTACGCCCCGGGCGCCTGGTCCAGGTCCATGCGCCCGAAGTGGAGCGATCGCGTGCCGTGGTAGTAGATGAGCGTCCCTGCCAGCAGGAGCACGCCCGAGCCGACCTGGATGACCAGGTAGCGCATGCTCACGCGGAACACGCGCTCGCGCCGCTCTGGCTCGTCGATGCCTCGCGCGAGGATGAGGAACACCGAGCTGAGCGCCGTGAGCTCCCAGAACAAGAAGAGCGTGATGAGGTCGCCCGCGAACGTGGCGCCGATGGCCGCGCCCGCATACACGAGCGTGGCGACGTGCTCGAGCGAGCGCTTCACGTGGAACGCGTACAGGCAGCACAGGAACGCCGCGATGTGGAAGATGACGCCGAACACGCGGCTCAGCGCGTCCACCCGCACCAGCTCGAGCGTGTAGCCGAAGAGCGTGGCCGTGCTCTGGTGGCCCAGCGAGAACAGCGCGAGGTGCGCCGCGCTCAGCAGCGGCAAGGCCAGCACGTAGGCGCTGCGGGCACGGCCGCGGAAGAGCGGCACGAAGCACGCGCCCAGGATCATGATCGCGCCAGGGAACAGCTGAGTGAGAACGTTCACGACGGGTCCTCCTCGCTGTCCGCGACCGGCTCCGGGGGCTCCGGGTCAGGCAAGGCAGGCTCGGCCCCTGGCACCGAAGGAGCTGGCACGGGCACCGCAGACCCCAGGGCGGCCACCACGGGGCGCTCGTAGAAGTCCTCCGGCCGCATCACCAGCATGCGGAGCACTTTGGCGGAGAGCACCAGGCCCACGTACGACACGAAGCCGATGGCCCCGTACACGCCGATGTACCCCTCGAACCCGAAGTGCGTGTGCCGGTGACCGAGGAACGCGAAGGCCACGTCACCCAGCACCAGCAGGACGCACACGGCGACCACCGCGCGCTGGATGTTCACGGCGTTACGCTCGATGACGCTAGGAGGCGAGGGTTCGCGCGCGCTCATGGGGCCACCACCGGTCGCAGCAGCGCCACGATGTGCTGCGAATAGAAGAAGAGCAGGAGGCAGCCCACCGCCGTGAGGCAGATGGGCACCAGCATGAGCGGCCGCGCCTCGCCGTGCTCGTGAGCATGCGCGTGACCGTGACCGTGACCGTCGTCGTCCCCGCCCGGGTCGACCTCACCGTGCGGTTGCGTGGCACCCGCAGCGTCATGAGCGTGGTCGTCCCCATGCCCCTCAGGCGCGTCGAAGAAGAAGGCGCGCAGCGGGATGGGCAGCAGGTACCCGATGCCGAGCAGCGAGCTGAGCATGAGCACGCCCACCAGCACGGGAGACTGCTCCACCGCCCCGAGCGCCAGCAGCCACTTGCTCCACGAGCCGCCGGTCGGCGGCAGGCCGATGATGGACAGCGCCCCGACGAAGAACGCCGCCATGGTGATGGGCATCTTGCGGCCGAGGCCGTCCAGCTCGCTCACCTCGGTCTTGTGGGCCGTGACGATGATGGCGCCCGCACAGAAGAAGAGCGTGATCTTGCCCATAGCGTGCGCGGCGATGTGGAGCCCACCGCCCACCACCGCGTCGGGCGTGACCATGGCGGCTCCCAGCACGATGTAGGCCAACTGGCTGATAGTGGAGTACGCCAGGCGCGCCTTGAGGTTGTCCTTCGTGAACGCGATCAGTGACGCCAGCAGGATGGTGATGGACGCCATGCCCATCAGCCAGTCCGAGGCGCCCGTGTCGCGCAGCAGGTCCAGGCCGAACACGTAGACCACGATCTTGAGGATGGCGAACACGCCCGCCTTCACGACGGCCACGGCGTGCAAGAGCGCGCTGACCGGCGTGGGAGCGACCATGGCGTTCGGCAGCCAGCGGTGCAGTGGCATGAGCGCGGCCTTGCCGCAGCCGTACACGTACAGGGCGAGCAGCAGCGGCAGCGACGACGTGGCCACGCGCCCGCGCAGGATGCCCCCGGGCACGAAGTCGAGCGTGCCCGTGGCGTAGTACGTGAATGTGATGGCCAGCAGCAGGAAACACACCGAGGTGCCCATCAAGATGCCGAGGTAGATGCGCCCCGCGCGCTGGGCCTCGGGCGTCTGCGCGTGCGTGACCAGCGGGAACGTGGCCAGCGTCAGCACCTCGTAGAACACGAAGAGCGTCCCGAGGTTCCCGGCGAACGCGATGCCGAGCGCCGCGAAGATGGAGAGCGCGAAGCAGACGAAGAAGCGGGTCTGGTGCTGCTCGTGGTGGTCACGAAGATAGCCCGCCGCGTAGGCGCTGGTGATGGGCCACAGGCCCGCCGCCACGAGGGCGTAGAGCATGCCCAGCGGCTCGACGCGGAACATCAGCGGCACACCCGGGAGCATGGCGTGCACCAGCTCGAGCTCCGGCAGGCGGCCCGCGCGCACGTCTGGGTAGAGCGCGGCGACGGCCGCGAAGGTGGCGAGCCCGACGACGCCCGTGGCCGCCTCGCGCGCGTTCTCGCGCTTGCCGAGCGCGGCCACCAACACGGCGCCAACGAGCGGCAGCGCCAGGGCGAGGGCGACACCCGTTGCGTGGCTCATCGCGCGCCTCCGAAGAGCGACTGCGCGGCCGTGGCCACGTAGGCCGACGGCAGCTCCGAGAACACGCCGAGCCCGACGGTGACGACCAGCAAGAGCGCGGCCGGGACCCACGAGCCCCAGTCCGGACGCTCACGCACCAGCGGCGCGGCGTTGGGCGAGGGCGCGCGGAAGTAGAGCACCTCGACCACACGGAAGACGTACACCACCGCCAGCATGGAGCTGGCCAGCACCGCGAAGGCCAGCCACGGCTTGCCGTCCGCGAGCGCCGCCTCCAGCAAGGCCCACTTGCTCACGAAGCCGACGGTCCCGGGCACGCCGATGAGCGAGAGCCCACCCACGACGAACCCGAGCGAGAGCAGCGGGAAGCGCTTGCCCAACCCGGCGAGGCCATCGATGCGGTCGTCTCCGACCTGCGCGATGAACGCAGCGGCCACGATGAAGAGCGCGGTCTTGGTGACCGCGTGCGCGCCGAGATGCAGCAGGCCCGCCTCGAGCCCGGCCTGCGTGCCGAGCGACAGCGCGAGGGTCAGGTAGCCCACCTGGCCGATGGACGAGTAGGCCAGCAGCCGCCGCAGGCTGGGCTGGTAGCAGGCCGAGAGCGAGCCCGCGAACATGGCCACCAGCGACAGCGGCAGGAGCACCGCGCCCAGCTGCAGCGTGTGGAACACGTAGGCCACGCCGAAGAACGACACGACGACGCGGATGAGCTGGAAGTACATCACCTTGGTGGCCGTGCCCGCGAGGAACGACGACACCGCGTGTGGCGCCTGCGAGTAGGCGCCCGGGAGCCACTGGTGGAGCGGGAACACGGCCAGCTTGATGCCGAGGCCCACCGCGAGGAACGCGAACGCTACGTGCACCGTGCGCAGCTGCTCCACCTCACGGATGCGCGCGGAGACCGTAGCGGCGTTGAGCGAGCCCGTCATCTGGTACATCAGGCCGATGCCGATGAGCACGAAGGTGCCGCCCAGCGTCCCCAGGAACAGGTAGTTCAACGCCGCCGTGAGCGCGCGCCGCTGCTTGCCCATGGCGACGAGCGTGTACGTGGAGAGCGACGAGATCTCGAGGAACACGAACACGTTGAACGCGTCCCCCGTGACCACCATACCCATGAGCCCCGCCACGCACATGAGGAACGCGGCGTAGAAGAACATCTCGCGCCCCTCGACGTCTTCGCGCGCGCCGCGCGTGCCGAGGCTGATGGCGAAGGTGGCGATGGTGCTGACGATGGCTGCCACGTACGCCCCCGCGAAGTCCACGCGCAGCTCGATGCCGATGGCGGGCTGCCACCCGCCGAGGGGGTAGCTCACGGCGCCGTCCATCTGCAGCGCGAGGGCCCAGGCGGCGGCCGCGCTGAGGGCGCACGCGGCGGTGGCGATGACACGACTGGCCTTGCGATGCTTGATGAGCACCACGAGCGGCGCCGACAAGAGCGGCACCAGGACCATCAGGATGGGCAGGTGCTCGCTCACGCGGGCTCGTCTCCTTCGGGCGGCGTCGCCGTCATCGCTTCGAACTGCGCGCGCTGCTCCTCGACCTCGCGCCGGTCAAGCTCGGCCACGACGTCCTCCTCGCTCGAGCCATAGGCCTCGCGGATGCGTACGACGAGCGCGAGCCCGACGGCGGTGGTGGCGATGCCGACGACGATGGCGGTCAGCATGAGCACGTGCGGCACGGGGTTGCTGTAGGTGACCAGCGCCTGCGGCGTGCCGTCCTCGAGCACGTAGATGGGCGCCGTGCCGTTCAGCACGCGGCCCATGGACACGTAGAGCATGATGACCGACACCTGAAACAGGCTCAGCCCCATGAGCTTCTTCACGTAGTTGGGCTTGGCGATGACGATGTACAGGCCGACCATCATCAGCACGATGACGGCCCAGTAGTTCCACTGACCCGGCACGCTCATGACGGAACCTCGTCGGGCGCCACGGGTGCGACGGGTGAGAGCTGCGTCACGTCGGCCGCGATGGGCAGACCGTCCACGCTGATGGGGCGCTCCTCGGGCACGAGCGGCACGTCGTCGGGCGCGACGTCGGTCTCGCAGCGGTCCTCGGCCGTGAGGACCACTTGCGGCAGGAGCGAAGGACGCCGCGTGGCGAAGGTGGCGTAGATGATGATCATCACGGCGCTGACCGTGATGCCCACCCCGAGCTCCACGAGGAAGATGCCGTAGTGGTGCCCGTGCGACGGGTGCCCTGGTGTGAACACCCCGTAGGCCAGGAACTGCCCACCCAGCAGCATGGCCGCGACACCCACGCCGCCATAGATGAGCAGGCCCACGGCCATGATGCGCTCGAGGCGCTGCGGCTGGACGTGGCGCACCAGCTCCTGGGGCCCGAACACGAGCCCGAAGAGGATGAAGGCCGTGGCCAAGATGACTCCCGCCTGAAAGCCGCCACCGGGACCGAAGTCGCCGTGCGCCTGCACGTAGAACGCGAAGAGCACGATGTAGGGCAGCATGACCTTCGCGACCGTGCGCACCACGGGCATCTCACGGACGTGCGCGTGGCGCTTGCCGAGCCACACGGAGGGGCGCTCGGGGGAGTCGTCGGTGCCACTGCGCCGGCTGCCCACGAGGAGGAGCACGCTGGTGCCCGCCACGAACACGACCCCGAGCTCACCGAAGGTGTCAGAGCCGCGGTAGCTGGCGAGGATGGAGGTGACCATGTTGGGCAGGCCGATCTCCTGCCACGAGTGGTCGATGTAGTAGCGCGCGATGCCGCCGTGGACGACGGCGTTCGGGTCGCCGAAGGCGGGCATGTCGAACGTGCCGTAGACCAGCGCGCCTCCAGTGAGGACCACCACCAGCAGCGCCGGCCACGCGATCTTCTTCTCGCGGGCCTCCACGTCTTCGGTGAGCGAGAGGGTCGCCAGCATGAGCACCGTGGAGATGCCCGCGCCGACCGCGGCCTCGGTGAAAGCCACGTCGACTGCCTCCATGACGGTGAAGAGGCCCGCGCTGACGAGGCTGAAGATGCCCGTGAGCATGGTGGCGGCGAACAGGTTGCGCTGGCGACCGAGCACGACGGCCGTGACCAGCAGCAGCACGAAGAGCACCGCGGTGATGGCGGTCTCCATCAGGCCGGCTCCTCGTCCGTGTCGGGCGTCGCGTGAGCGGTCTCGTCGGCCCCGGCCGAGCCTGATCCGTCCTCGGTTCCGGGCGCCGGCGGCGAGAGCTCCGTCGCGGCCGCGGGAACGATGAGGCCCGAGTCCGCCGTGGCCAACGTCGGCTCTGGCGGTGGCGGCGGCGCGATGGTCCAGTCCTTCTGGGGGACGTTCTCGATGCGCACACCCTTCGAGTAGGCTGCCTTGGCCAGCGAGTGCGTGGAGACCGCGCTCGAGACCCAAAGAAACGCCACCAGGATGAGCAGCTTGAACGCGACCAGCGGCTCGGCGAAGCACATCAGGCCCAACAGCAGCGCTCCTGCACCGGCCGAGTCCGTCATCCCGGAACCATGGCAGCGCGAGTAGAAGTCCGGCAGCCGCACGACGCCGATGCCGCCGATGACGCAGAAGACGGCGCCCACCACCACGAAGAACGCGCCAATGATCTGCAGGACGTCGCCCACTACGGGTCCTCCATGAAGGAGCCGTACTTGGAGAAGCGCAGCACGGCCAACACCCCGACGAAGTTGCACAGCGCGTACACCATGGCCAGGTCCAGCCACTCGGGGCGCCCATAGAGGAAGCCGGTCACGGCGATGAGGAGCACGGTGGACGTGCCGAACAGGTTGAGCGCGAGGATGCGGTCGTAGGTGGTGGGCCCACGCGCCGCGCGAAAGAGCGCGAGGCACATGGTGATCAGGATGGCCACCGCGGCGAACGACATGAGAGCGGTCACAGGCGCCCCTCCACCCACGAGATCTTGCGGTCGATGTCGCCGCTGCCGTCCTCCGACGCCGCCGCCTCCGTGAGCGCGTGGACCAAGATGGTGCCGTCACGCACGTCGAGCGAGATGGTGCCGGGGGTGATGGTGATGGTGTTGGCGTGGATCGCGAGCCCCACTGGGGTCCGCTGGCTCGCGGGCACGCGGATGAGGTGCGGTTGGATACGCAGGCGCGGGCTCAGCACCACGCGCGCCATCTGCAGGTTCGCCATGACGATCTCGCGCACGAGCCACGGGATGAAGACCAGCACCCGCAGCGTCAGCTCGAAGGGGGCGCCTTCCCGGTCCATCAGGTCCAGCCTCCGCATGATCGCGACGGTGGCCGCCACCGACACAGCCCCGCAGAGCACGATGAGCGGCTCGAAGTGCCAGGAGAGCAGCACCCACAGCACGCTGAAAGCGACGACGACGACGACGGTCCGGAGCATGGTGCGCGCGGAACATAGCAGCTTTCGTGGGGTGCGCCCCCGGCGGCGCAGGCGGTCTCCCCTCAGAGGTCGGCGGCGGGCTCGAAGCCGTGCGGCAGCGGCTCGCGCGCATTGCGCATGAAGGCGGGGATGCCGCCCTGCCCCACCCGGCACGCGAGCACGCCGCCCACGATGGCGCAGGTGGTGTCGCGGTCCCCGAGGGCGCTGACGGTCGCCCACATGGCCTCGAGGAAGTCGTCGGGGTGCTGGCACACCAGCCACGTACACAGCGGCACCGTGTCGGCCGCGGTGACCCCGGAGCCGTTGCCCAGACGCTGGGCGGCGAGGGTGACGCTGCGCTCGCCGAGGGTCTGGCGCGCCTCCTCGATGCCATCCCGCACGATGGAGGCAGGGGTGTGCGAAAGGACGTGGGCCATGAACGCGCGAGGGTCGAACGCCTCCCCGCGCGTCTGCGTCATGAAGCTGGCAGCCGCCGCCACCGCGATGGCGCCAGCGCGCCCCTCCGGGTGGGCGTGGGTCACCAGCGCGCTCTGCTCCGCCTCGTGACGGCAACGCGCATCGTCGCCCGCGAAGTACGCGCCGAGTGGTGGTACACGCATGGCCGCCCCATTGCCGAAGGAGCCCACCCCGCGAAACAGGGCGCGCCCCGCCTCGCGCCAGTCGTCCCCCGCGCGCAGGCGCTCGAAGAGGCGCTTGGCCCCCGGTCCGTAGGCGCGCATGGGGTCGTAGCGGCTCAACAGGCGCCGCGCGAGCGCGTCGCCATCCACCGAGCCGAAGTCGCGGAGCACGTCCACCACCGAGAGCGCCGTCTCCGTGTCGTCCGTGTAGCGCCAGGGCGCGGGAGGCAGCGTGCGCTCGTCGATGGCGCGCTGCAGCGCGTCGTGCGGCATGAAGAAGCGCTCCCCGAACGCGTCGCCGACCGAGAGCCCGGCCAGGGCGACCAGCGCCCGCTCGAGGGGCGCCGTCACGCGGGGACCCCCGAGCCAAGGCGGTGCGCGTTCATGCGTTGTCAGGATGGCGCCGCGCGTGAAGCGGTGTCAATGGTGTCAGGCCGTCGCGATGGTGCGCCCCGCCACACGGCCCGTGAGCACGCAGCCGCCCAGGAACGTGCCCTCGAGCGAGCCGCGGCCGTGGATGCCACCGCCGCCGAAGCCCGCGGCCTCGCCCGCGGCGTACAGGCCGGGGATGACCGTCCCGTCGGCGCGCAGGACGCGGCCGCGCAGGTCCGTCTGGATGCCGCCCAGGCTCTTGCGCGCCAGGATGAACGAGCGCACGGCGATGAGCGGGCCAGCTTTGGGGTCCAGGATCTTCTGGTACTTGCACGTGCGGATCTTGTCGCCGCGGTAGGTGCGGAAGTTCATCAGGTGGCGCAGCTGCTCGTCGTTGAAGAACGAAGGGCCACGGTCGATCTGGTCATCGTACGCGCCGATGTCGCGGCGCATGGCCCCGAGGTCCACGCGGTGCCCGTACAGGCCGCGCTCGTTCATCTTGTCCACCAGGGCGGGGAGAGTCTTGGCCTCGACGAAGTCGTCGGGACACTCCCGCAGCAGGCGGGCGACGAGCTCACGATTGCCGGTGATCAGGTCACGCACCAGCATGGCCTTGTTCTTCTCGAAGAAGGCCGTCATGTACGAGCAGCCCGAGACGCCCAGCTCGCGGATGGCGATCTTGTAGTTCATCACGATCCACGCGTACTGCCCCGGCTCCTTGAGCACGCTCTCCACCAAGTGACGCGTGTCCGTGTACGAGACGAGCGGGCGTGGGTTCATGATGCGCTCGCCGTGCGCGTTCATCCACAGACCCGAGCGCGGCGGCACCAAGCTGAGCCCATCGTCCGGGCGGCTCTTGCGCGGGTGGTGCACCCCGGCCGCGTAGTGCCACTGCTTGTCGAGGTGCGTGACGTTCGCGCCGTGACGCGCGACCTCGTCGTGCAGCATTCCGTCGCCGTAGATGTGCGCACCGTTGAGGAGCTTCGCCGGCGGCTCGCCCCAGGGCTTGTACCAGTTGTTGCGCAGCTTGCTCAGGTCCCCGCCGCAGATGCCACCCGAGGCGATGACCACGTGCTCGGCCGTCGCGCGGAAGGTGCGCCCGCGCGAGTCGGTGCCGTGCAGCCCCGTCGCCTTGCCGTCCTGCACGTCCAGTCCCGAGACGGTGTGCTCGAAGCGCAGCGTGAGGTTGCTGCGGCGTGGGTGTCCCTCGAGGGCTGCCACCACACGCGCGATGATCTCGTGCCCCGTGCCCCACGCGATGTGCCAGCGCGGGATGGTGTTCCCGGGCTTGTTCAGGCCCCGCTCGGGCCAGTTCACCACGGGCAGGAACTCCACCTTGGCCTTGTCCAAAAAGCGGAAGATGTACTCGTCCGAGTTCTCGCAGTAGAAGCGGGCCCACGCGCGCGGCAGGTCGTCGTCGGGGCCGAACTCGGCGTAGCTCTCCCAGTCGCTGTACGCCAGCTCCGGGGTGTCGCGGAGTCCGAGCTTGCGCTGGTGCGAGGTGTCGACGAGGTGCACCCCTCCGAAGGACTCCTTGGCCAGACCGCCGAGCTTGGACGCGACGTCGCGGTCGAGCACCAGCACCTTCAGCCCCTTGTCCAGCAGCTCGTGGGCGGTCACGAGGCCTGCGAGGCCACCGCCAGCGATGACGACGTCGGATGCGTAGTTGATCTCTTCGGGCATGCACGCTTCTCCCGCGCCGAGGCGCGTCGAATTGAACCTGGCGTCACGTCTAGATGGTTCGACCGAGGCTCGTCAAGCGCTGCCGAAAAGTGTTGTGTCGCCCACAACCGACACTGTACAGTCATACAGCAACAATGCAGCCACGGTGATGACACGACGCGCATGGGTCACGTTGGTGTCCGCACCAGGCGGCAGACGCGAGACGCACGAACTGGGCTTGGCCACCACCTGCACGTTGGAGGACTTTGGGATGATGCACAGACGACTAACACTCGCATGGGCGCTGGGAGCCGCGCTCGGCGTGCTCACGCTCGGCAGCTCCGCCAGCGCGCAGTGCGGCAACGGAGTCATCGACACCGGAATGGGCGAAACCTGCGACGACGGCGGGATGGCGCCGGGCGACGGTTGTTCGGCCGCATGTACGGTGGAGACCGGTTGGGGCTGCGTGCCCAGCCTCTTCGCGACCGGCGTGAACGACGCGGGCGCGGCGCTGCCCATGGGCGATGTCGATCCCCACTGGACGTGGTCGCAGACCGACGACCCCCTGACGGGCGTCCCGGCCATCGCCACGCGCAACGTCGCCTGGCCGATTCATGCGCCCGGACAGTGGGTCGCCCCCTCCGTGAACTTCGGCAACGAGCTGACCACCGGCATCAACACCTTCTGGTTCCAGGAAGTGAACATCCCGGCGGCCTTCGCGGGCGCGCTCACGTTCCCGATCGTCGTGTCCTGCGACAACATCTGCGAGGTGTTCGTGAACGGCACGTCGTTCGGCGGCCACAACTCGTTCCTCTCGACCAACAGCATCAACATCCCCGCCAGCGCGTTCGTGGCGGGCGCCAACCTGGTGACGGTACGCCTCGAGGAGGGGATGCCGGGCACGCCGCGCGGCATCCTGATCTACCCCGGCGGCGGCGGCATCCTGAGCCAGTGCACGGAGCAGTGCATGATGGACTCCGAATGCGACGACGGGAACGACTGCACGGTGGACACCTGCCTGCTGAACGCGTGCACGAACTCACCGGAGCCGCTGGGCACCGCCTGCGGCAGCGGTGGCGCGTGCAATGGCTCACTCATCACCCCCGCATGCGAGACGTGCGTGGACTCGTCGGCGATGGGCATCGACGGGGGCTGCAACATGGCGACCCCGCACTGTCGCACGACGGGCAACGGCGCCCCCGCGTGTGAGGCGTGCTTGGACACGGACATGGGCTCGGGCACGGACCTCGGCTGCTTGGCGGCCAGCCCGTACTGCCTCGCCGGACCGGGTGGCAACCTGTGCGCGGTGTGCATCGGCGACGCGGACTGCGACGACGGCAACCCCTGCACCACCGACAGCTGTAGCGGCAACAACTGCCAGAACACCACCGTGGCCGAAGGCGCGACGGGCGACTGCACGGGCGGCGACGTCTGCTCCGGCGCGCCCAGCAACGTGTGCGTGGCCTGCACGGACAACACGGCGATGGGCACGGACGCCGGGTGCACGGGCGCCGCGCCGCACTGTCGTGAGACGGGCCTCGGCTCGCCGACGTGTGAGGTCTGCCTCGACACCAGCCTGGGGACCGACCTGGGCTGCAGCTCGGGCGCGCCGTTCTGCGTCGCCGGCCTCGGCGGCAACATGTGCGTCGGCTGCCTCTCGGCGGCGGACTGCAGCGACGGCAACGACTGCACCGCGGACGTGTGCGCTGCCGGAATCTGCCTCAACCCGGCCATCGGCCCCGGCGCCACCTGCACGGCCGGCGTCTGCGACGGTGCGGGGGTCTGTGAAGGATGCTTGGACAACGGCGGCGGCACCGACACCGGCTGCACGGCGGCGTCCCCGAACTGCATCGGCGCGAGCGGCTCGCGCCAGTGCGTCGAGTGTGTGAACGCGGGCGACTGCGACGACAGCGTCGCGTGCACGACGGACGCTTGCGTCACCAACAACTGCGTGAACACGTCGGTCGCCGTCGGCAACGTGGGCGGCTGCACGGGTGGCGACGTGTGCTCCGGTCCCTCCAGCGACATGTGCGTGGCCTGCGCGGACACGGACACGGGCAACACGGGCACCGACGCGGGCTGCATGGCCGCGGCGCCGTTCTGCGACAGCGTGGGCGGCGTCTCGTGCGAGGTCTGCGTCGACGCAGGCGCGGGCACCGACCCCGGCTGCGACGTGGCGACCCCCAACTGCGTCGTCGGCATGGGCGGCGCCAACGAGTGCGTCAGCTGCACGCTGAACACCGACTGCGACGACGGCAACGAGTGCACGGACGACGTGTGCGGGGCCGGCATGTGCACCAACCCCGCCGTGACCGAGTTCACCACCTGCTCGACGGGCGTCTGCACGGCAGCGTCCATGTGCGCCGCGGTGCAGGTGACCATCACCTCGCCGGTGGACCAGAGCGTGTCCAACGACAACATGCCCACCCTGACCGGCACGGGCACGCCGGGCGCGACCATCGAGCTCAGCCTCAACGCGGGCGGGCCGCTCACGACGACGGTGGACGCCTCGGGCAACTGGTCGCTGACGCTCTCGTCGCCGCTCGACGACGGGGGCTACGGCCTGCTCGCGATCATCAACGTCGCCCTGCTCAGCGACACGGACATGGTGAACTTCGCCATCGACACGGTGACCGAGGTGGCCATCGTGTCGCCCGCGGATGGCACCACGTCGCTCGACTCGACCCCGCTCATCCAGGGCACGGGCGAGCCAGGCGCGACGATCGTCGTCAGCGTCGACGGCACGGCGCTCTCGCCGGTCACGGTGAACGGCTCCGGCATGTGGATGGTCAACGTTCCGTCCGCGCTCTCGAACGACATCCACACCATCGAGGCGGACGCCACGGACCTGGTTGGGAACACGGCCTCGACCTCGTCGACCTTCACGGTCGCGGCGGACACGTTCATCTCCATCAGTGAGCCGGACGACGGAATCGTCACCCGCGACAACACGCCGACGATCGGCGGCAACGCCCAACCCGGTGCGTCGGTGGTCGTGACCACGCTGGTCGCGGGCACGCCGACCACCATCGGGTCGGCGATCACGGACGGCGCTGGGTTCTGGTCGTTCGACGTGCTGACCCCGCTACCGGACGCCATGTACATCATCACCGCGACGGCGACCGACCTCTTGAACGCGATGGCTTCGGACTCGTCGACGTTCACCGTGGACACCGTGACCGCCGTCACGATCGTCAGCGTCGACCCGCTCACGGGCGTCATCGGCGGCACGGGCGAGCCCGGCGCGACGGTGGTGGTCTCCGTGGACGGAACGCAGGTGGGCACGACGCTCGTCGCGGTCGATGGCTCGTGGCAGGTGGACGCGGACTCGCTCAGCGTCGGTCAGCACACCATCACCGCGGACGCGACCGACGTCCCCGGCAACACGGCCAGCGACAGCACGACGCTGACGGTCACGCCGAACGATGGCGGCACGCCCGACATGGGGATGTCGCCAGACGGTGGCGGCGTCGTCACGACGACGGGTGGCGTGTCGGGTGGCGCCCTGTGTGCGACGCAGGCGCCCTCCGGCGCGAGCTGGCCGGGCATCGGCGGGCTGCTGCTCGTCGGGCTCGCGCTCGTCACGCGTCGTCGCAAGCGCTGAACGGCGCCACCGGCGCGCGTCGCCGAGGAGGGCATCCTCGCGAACGAACTGAACGGAGCCGCCCCTCGGGGCGGCTCTCTTCGTTCTGGGTACCCCCGTGGCGGGCTTGACGGCCGCGTGGGCGGGACAACACTGCGCGGCGCTCGGCACGCACGTACGGCGAGCCACAGGAGCCCATGACGCGTCACCTGACCCTGGCCACCATCGCCTTCGCGCTGCTCGGGTTGTTCTTCGCGAGCTACGCCACCTACGACTTCGCGAGCCACCTGGACCGACAGGTCCACGGCATCCACTGCTCGTTCCTGCCTGGGGTCGAGGCCGCCGGCACGGAGAGCAGCGGATGCCAGGTGACGCTCATGAGCCGCTACTCGTCCGTGTTCCGCACGCAGCTGTGGGGCGGCATCCCCATCTCGCTGCCGGGCATGGCGCTCTTCGCGTTCCTCGCGTTCTGGGGCGGCTATCTGGCCCTCACGGGGCGGCATTCCGAGCGCACGGCCACCGCCGTCACCCTCGGCGCGTGGGCGCTCCCGCTGCTGACCAGCTGCGTCATGGGCTATCTCGCGCTGGTGGAGCTCGACGCGGCCTGCAAGCTCTGCATCGGCATCTACACCAGCAGCGCGCTCGGGTTCGCGGCGGCCGCTGCGCTGGTGTGGGCGGCACGGAAGGTCGCGAACGCCCCCGCTCAGACCCTCGCCGCCGATGCGACCGCAGTCGATCGCCCCGTGGGGTTCACGGGGTCGGCCGACACGACCATCTCGGACGACGGAAGCTCGACGGCGGCGCCCGCCCTCAGGCGCGAAGGTGGACTCCGCAGCGTGGCGTTCGCGCTCCCCGTGGCTGGCGCGTTCATGACGCTCCCCATCGCTGGCTACGTAGCCGCGATGCCTGACTACAGCGCCTACGAAGGTGGATGCGGTGAGCTGGCACACCCCGAAGCACCAGACGACCTCTGGGTTCCCCTCGGCGGCTCGTCGACGGGGCACCCGGCCATC
Source organism: Sandaracinaceae bacterium (assembly GCA_020633055.1). Lineage (NCBI taxonomy): Bacteria > Pseudomonadati > Myxococcota > Polyangiales > Sandaracinaceae > Sandaracinaceae bacterium. Next base: position 63,040 of record JACKEJ010000015.1, read on the forward strand.
GAGGTGCTCGACCCTCTCTGTCCTTCCTGCAAGGGGCTGGAAGCACGCCTGACGGCGTCCGGGTTGGACGCACAGCTGGATCGCCGCGCGGTGCTCTTCCCGTTGGACGACAGCTGCAACTGGATGGTCACTCGCGCAGTGCACCCGGGAGCGTGCGCGGTCTCCGAAGCGATGCTGTGCGAACCCGAGCAGGCGCGGGCCGTGCTGGGCTGGGCGTTCGAACACCAGGAAGAGATCACGGCCGCCGAGCAAGCGCACGAAGGCGCGGCCGCGCGCATGGTGTCGGAGCAGTTCCCCAGCGTGCGGCGGTGCGTGGGGTCCACGCGCGTGCGCCAGCGGCTCAACCGCGGGCTGCGCTGGGCGGTGTCCAACCAGATCCCGGTGCTGACGCCGCAACTGTTCGTGGACGGCCGCAAGGTGTGCAACGAGGACACCGACCTGGGGCTCGAGTACACGCTCACGCAGATGTTGACGACGCCGACGAGCGCGGCGGGAGGTGCCCCGTGAAGCAACCCATCGTGTTGGCCACGGGCGCGCTGCTGTTGCTCGTCGCCACGGCCCTGCCCTTCGCCTGGGTGAAGCAGGCCGGCGCGCGCCTCGCGCAGCTGGAGGTGACCGCTGCGCCCCCCACGGCCGCCGTCGCCGAGGCCGCGAACGCAGCGTACTGCACGCCCGAGCTGAAGGCCGTCCTGCGGCGCGTGCTGCAGAGCTGCGGTCTGTTGGAGGCGGGCGGCGTGCGCGGCTGTCAGCCAGCCGACGCGCGACAGGTGGCCAGCCTGGCGGGCGCCGACTTCAACGCGCTGTTCCTGCCGATGGCGGAGCGCGCGGGCGTCATCCAGTTCGACCAGAACGACGGCGCGCTGGACAGCGCCGACCAGGCCCTGGTGGACCGCATCTTCGCGGATCAGCGCGGCGCCAGCTACTTCTTCGTGGTGGCGCGCTCGTCGCCCGAGGGCAGCGTGCGCTACAACCGGCAGCTCAGCGAAGCGCGGGCGAACGCCGTGCTCGAGCACCTGCGCGCGAACTACCAAGACCCCGACCTCGACCGCGAGGTGGGCCTGCTGTGGCTGGGTGAGGAGTTCGCGCAGCTGGACCAGCAGTTCTGCGCCTGGCAGCGTTCCGGTGGCCAGACGCAGTGCCGCACCGCGGACCTCAACCGCAGCGCGTTCGTCGCGTGGATCGACTGCCAGCTATGACCCGCTCCTTCGTACGCCTCACGCTGTCCTGTCTCATCGCGCTGTCGTGCGCGCTCGGGTGCGGCGAGTCCCCTTCGGTCGACACAGCACCTCCGACGCGCTTCGAGTCCGTCTCGGACACCCACGAGGACATCGACGCGGTGCTCGCCGACGTGTGCGACGTGGCCCACGCGGACGGCAGCGCACCCCCGTGGTCCTGGCCCGAGCTGGACGAGCTGCCCGCGCCCAACCCCGAGCAGTGGACGTGGGTGAACGTGTGGGCCACCTGGTGCCGCCCGTGCGTCGAGGAGATGCCCATCTTGCAGCGCTCCCTCACGAGCGGCCCCATCGCGCTGCGCTTCCTCTCGGCGGACACCACGGACTCGGCGGTCGCGGAGTTCCGCGGCGCCCACGCGTTCAGCGCGCCTTCACCCCGGCTGAGTGATCCGGGCGCGTTGCGGCAGGTGCTCGCGGGCGCCGGATACGAAGGCACGGGGAGCTTGCCCGTGCACATCTTGGTCGACCCGGCCGGGCACGTGCGCTGCGTGCGAGCAGGCGCCGTGGAGGCCCGCCACGTGGAGCGCATCCTCGGCGCGCTCGGACAGCGCCGCGCGCCGACAATTCGCTAGCAGCGTATCCTCCTGCCATGCGCCACATCACCTGCCGGTGTCGCGAGGTAGAGCCCTACGACAGCACGCACGACCTCGAGCGCCGCATCGCACCACCCCGGGAGGACGCGCGCTACGCGACGCTGGAGCGCGTGGACGCGCTGACCATTCGGTGCCGCAGCTGCGGGCGGACCTGGGCTGGCGAGCCCCTGGTGGGAGGCGGGGTGTACGGCGACACGCTCTGGCGCTCCCAGGAGCCGCCCGAGCCCTGATGGAGACCCAATCAGAATCATGGTGAGGGGTCGCGCGCGGCGTGTACTATGTAGACTTCCCCCTAGGCCCGAGCGAGACCGATGACCACCCCCAGCCTCGACGAGCTCACGCAGTTCGGCGTCTGCCCTGCGGACGAGCACCAGCACCCGTTCGACGCCAGTGACCCCACCTGGAACGAGTCCATCTTCTACGACTGGTACACGGACGACGGGGGGATCGCGGGGCACGTGCGGCTGGGGCTGATGCCCGGTCAGGAGCGTGTGTGGCTGTGGATCTACCTCTTCGACGGAACGCGCTGGGTCGCGGTGGACGAAGCCCGCTTGCCGCTCTCGCGCTTCGACTGGGACACGTTCACCTACGACGCACACGGGCTGCGCTTCGAGCGCGAGGTGGTGCAGGAGCTGCTGCACAACCGCGTCCAGGCGAGCGCCTTCGGGCGTGTCATCGCGGGCCCCGACGTGGGGCGCGTGCTGCCGGTCTCGCTCGCGCTCGACGTGTTCGGCATCGGCGCCTGTCACAGCGTGGGCGACACGGGCGTCTCGGGGCACTCGCACGGTGAGCTGAGCGCGTCCCGCTTCGAGCAGCCCACGCGGGTGACGGGGCACTTCACCATCGGCGACGAGCGCTTCGAGGTGGACGGGCGCGGCGAGCGCGACCACAGCTGGGGCCCGCGCATGTGGAACATGGAGTGGCGCTTCCTGGTCCTGAACGGCGAACGCTACCGGCGCCAGGCGGTGGCCGTGTCGTTCGGCGACGGCGAGCCCGACGAGGACGCGCTGATGGTGGGATACTCGAGCGACGAGAGCGGGACGGCCGACCTCGACCAGGTGCGCTTCACGCTGCGCTACACGGACGACGCGCAGCAGCCCTACGAGGGCCGCGTGGACGCGCGCTACGAAGACGGGGCCACCCTTGCGGGCACCCTCGTGTGCGTGAGCGCCGCGGAGATCGACGCGTCGCATACGTTCTCACCACCGCAGCCCTCACGCTACCAGCGCGCGCTGGTGCGCTTCACGCCGGACGACGGCGGCCCGCCCTGCCTCGGGTGGCTCGAGATCAACCGCTTCCTGCAGCCGCTGGTGTTCGAGGACGAGGCGTGAGCGCTCCTCACTGCCGGCGCATCGCCGAGACCGCCGGGCTGCCGGTGGGCGGCAAGGTCGAGGGGCTGCGCAGGCTGCTCGAGCTGGGTCTGCCGAGCGCGCCCGCGTTCGCTGTGATCGGGGCGCGTGGGCCCGTGGACGACGTCATCTTCGAGCAGGTGCTCCACCACTACGCCGAGCTGGGCGCTGGCGCCGTCGCCGTGCGCTCCTCGGCGCTGGGTGAGGACTCGGAGGAGGCGTCGTTCGCGGGGCAGTACGACACCATCCTGAACGTGTCGGGCGCCGACGCGCTGCGCGCGGCCATCGACGCGTGCCTGGCCAGCGCCGACAACGAGCGGGCACGCGCGTATCGTGCGGCGCGTACCGAGGGTGCGTCGGCGGAGGGGAGCGTCGAGGTGCGCGACGACGGCGACGTGCACATGACGGTGGTGGTGCAGCGCATGGTCGACGCGCAGGCCGCAGGCGTGCTCTTCACGGCCGATCCCGTCAGCGGGCGCCGTGACTGGCTGGTGATCGACGCGGTGCGCGGGCTGGGGGACGCGCTGGTGAGCGGCGAGGTCACGCCCGACCACGCGGTGCTGGACCCCTCGTCGCGTGTCGTCGCCTACGAGCGCGCGGGGGAGAGCGCCATCCTTCCCGATGACACGCTGCGCGCGCTGGCCGAGCACGCGCGCACGGCGGCGGCGCGCATGGGCGTACCGCTGGACCTCGAGTGGGCTATCGACCAAGCGGGCCAGGTGGTGTTCCTGCAGGCGCGGCCCATCACGCACCTGGCGGCCGACCCCCGCGCCCTCGACGTCATCCAGGCGCCCAGCGACTACTACACGAAGTGCAACATCGGCGAGATGATGCCGGGCGCCATCACGCCCCTGTCGCGCTCGCTCACCGCGCGCGGCATCGAGGTGGGTATGCAGCGCATGAACGTGCAGTGCGGCGCGCTGCCTGCCGAGTCCGAGGAGTTCCTGTACGTGGCGGTCTTCGGCGGCCACATGTTCCTGAACCTCACGGCCGTGCTGCGCATGAGCGGGCTGGTCGCGGGGTCCACCCCCGAGCAGGCCTGCTTGGCCATCTGTGGCCAGCGCGTGCCTGACGCCGAGAGCGCCCTGCCGCCGCCCGCGAGCGCGCTGGTGCAGTACCGGAACCTGCTGCGCTATGCGCGCTTCATCTTGAGAGCGGGCAAGCGCGTGCCCACCTTGCGGCGGTGCGTGGACGACCTGGCCCAGCTGGCGAAGGAGCTACCGCGCGAGCGGAGCGCCATGGCCATGTGGACGCGCATCGACGCGGCGCTGCCCGCGTGGTTCGACGCGTTCGAGCATCACCTGGCGTGCTCCGCGCCCGCAGGCGCCATGGCGCCCATCATGCTGCGCGTCACGGCCGAGCACGACCCCCCCGACGCGCACGACATCGCCCGCGTGGCCGAGCTGCTCAGCGGGGCACGCGACGTGGAGAGCGCCGACATCGCGGCGGGCATCGACCGCATCGTCGCGGCGCTGAGCGAGCAGCGTGGGGCTGCGGAACAGGTCTTGGCCGAGGAGCTCGACGCGGCGCTCGCGTGGCTGCGCAGTCCCGCGGCGGGGCACGCGGGCGCGCTGTTCCGCGCGTACCTGGAGCGCCACGGGCACCGCGCCGTGCGCGAGCTGGAGCTGCATCAGCGCGACTGGTCGGACGACCCGCTGCCGTTGGTGCGCTCCATCCGCAGCACGCTGCGGGCCCGCACGGACGGCGGTGCGGGGGCCGCTTCGCCGTCCCGTGGGGCGCGCGACTCGGCGGACGCGACGGGCACGTCGCACGGGGCGCGAGGCCGCGCGCAGCTCGGGGCCCCGCCAGCGCCAGGGCGCTCCCGCGGGCTCCGCATGCTGGTGGCCCGCGCGCACGACGCGGTGCGTCTGCGTGAGACCACCAAGTCGCTGCTGGTGAAGTCCGGCCAGCACCTCAAGCACGCGTATCGCATCCTGGGCGCGGCGCTCTCGCGCGAGGGACTCCTGCCCGACGAGGACGCGGTGTTCTTCCTGACGCACCAGGAGTTGCGCCGCTGCCTCGACGGGGACCGCACCCTTCAGGCCCTCGCGGTGGCCCGACGCAAGACCTACGCCTACCAGATGGACCTGGTGTTCGAGGAGATCTTCGTGGGCCGCGGCGAGCCCGTGCGCCCCGTGTTCGACGCGGGTGACGGCGTGGTGCTGGGCAAGCCGGTCAGCGTGGGCGTGGCGCGCGGTCGCGCGCGCGTGGTGCGCACCCTCGAAGAGGCCAGCGCGGTGGAGGCCGGCGAGATCCTGATCGCGCCCATCACGGACGTGGGCTGGACGCCGTACTTCGGGCTCCTGGGCGGGCTTGCCACCGACGTGGGCAGCGCCGTCTCCCACGGCGCCGTCGTCGCGCGCGAGTACGGCGTGCCGTGCATCGTGGGCACCCAGGTGGGCACGCGCATGTTCCGCACGGGCGACCGCGTGGAGCTGGACGGCAGCACGGGGCGCCTGCGCTTGCTGGGCGCGGACGAATAGCGCGACCGCTCGTTCTTCGTACGCGGGCGCGACGCTTCGTCTACCCTGCGCGCATGCCGACGCTCGCTTTCTCCGACCCCAAGACCAACCTCGACGCCTGGGCCGCGCGCCTCCAGATCAGCCGTGAGGCGGTGGAGGTGTACGCCACGAGCGACGTCATCGACCTGCACATCGACTCGTTCATCTGGACGCGCATCTTCGGCTACGACCTCTCCAAGCGGCATGGCGGGGGCGTGCTGGGCCGTCACTTCTACAGCCACTGCGACTTCCCGCGCGCCATGGAGGCGGGGCTCACCGGCGGCGTCTGGCTGATCACCACCAACCCGTTCTTGCCGGCCAAGGTGCGTCGCGACCTGTTCTTCCGGAACCTGCGGCGCTTCGAGGGGGAGTTCGAGAAGCACCCGGACGTGTTTCGCATCGTGCGCACCACCGCGCAGTATCGCGAGGCGCGCGCCGCCGGGCTGCACGGGGTGTTCTTGGGCGTGCAGGGGGGCAACTGCCTCGACTACGACCTGCGCGACTTCGACCGTCTCGACCCGCAGCACGTGCTGCGCATCACGCTGGTGCACCTGTCCAACTCGAGCCTGGGCGGCACCAGCTCGCCCGCGTCACGCCTCGGCGGAAGCGACGACGGACTGACCAACCGCGGGCGCGAGTACATCGAGGTGCTCAACGAGAAGAAGATCTTCGTGGACCTCGCGCACATCAGCCGACGGGGCTTCTTCGACGCCGTGGCGGTGCACGACAAGACGCAGCCGCTGATGGTCACGCACACGGGCATCGCGGGCGTGTACGAGCACTGGCGCAACCTCACGGACGCCCAGGTGCGCGCCGTGGCCGACACTGGCGGCTGCGTGGGCGTCATGTTCCAGAGCGGCTTCCTGGCCAAGCGCGGCGCGAGCGTCGAGACCATCGTCGACCACATCGCGCACATCATCGACATCGCCGGCGAGGACGTGCCGGCCATCGGGACCGACTACGACGGGGCCATCTCGCCGCCGCCCGAGCTGCCCACCATCGTCGAGCTCCCGCGCGTGGCCGACGCCATGCTGCGCCGCGGGTGGTCGGCCGAGCGCGTGCAGAAGATCCTCGGCGGCAACTTCCTGAACGTGGTGGAGCGCCTGCGCGGCTGAAGGCGTGGGCCGCCATCGTGGGGCCCTGCGCAGTAGCCCGACGACGGCGTCGTGGTGCGCGTCGTCGCGTAGCCTTTCGCCGTACGGATCACGCCCGCGACCAGGCGGGAGAGCGCCGCGGTCCATGGCCAGGGGTTGGTCATTCGCGCGAATGACGCTATGACGGGTGCGTCTCTCCGCGCTCGCCAGCGTTCATCCGTACGGCGCACGCGTGGATCCTCGAGACGCACATAGGCGCGTGTCGCGCCGTGAGTTCTCCTAGAAAGGTGAGAAATTGAGCCAGTTCACGCTCGAGATCGACTCCCCCCTCAGCCGCATTCCCCAGCGCACCACGCACAAGCCCGTGGTCGTCCTCAAGTTCGGCGGCACCACCGTCGGCTCCACACCGGATGAGGGGCGCATCAAGACCGCGCGCCTGCTCATCGCCGACTACCTCGAGCGCGGCCTGTTCGTGGTGCCCGTGTTCAGCGCCTTCCGGCGCGGCCGCAGCGGCTCGAGCGAGAAGGTCAGCATCACGGACCGCCTGCAGAGCTACGCGTCCATCATCGAAGGCGCCGACCGCTTCGAGGATGGCGTCGCCACGTTCCGGCGCCTGCTGCAGAGCCCGCACGAGGGCATGCTGCACGACCTCAAGCTGCAGGACGACCGGGAGCTGCGGGCCGAGCTCGACGGAGAGATCGATCACCTGGTGAAGACCGCGGCGCTGTGTTGCCGCGCGCACGAGAGCATCCCCAGCCTCGACGCCGAGCTGATCACCGGCGGGGAGCGCCTGGCCACGCGCATCCTCTCGGCGTACTTCAACCGCCTCCACGCCGACGGTCGCTTCCCGCTGCGCACGGCGCGCGTGACGGGCGCCGAGATGGGGCTCTTCACCGACAGCACGTTCCGCAACGCGTCCATCGACTGGAGCCGCGCCGTGGAGCACGCGCGCGAGGTGCTGCTGGGCAAGTACCTGGAGGCGGGCGTGCTGCCCATCGTGACGGGCTTCGACGGCATCTACGACCCAGACCAGGCCTTCGCCGGCATGATGCGCGACGACGCGCTCGAGCGCTCCGGCAGCCGCTTCTCGGGCGTGTACCGCACGGCCCTCGGGCGCGGAGGCTCGGACCTCACGGCCACGTTCCTGGGGCTGGCGCTCGGCGCGCAGTACGTGGGCTTCGTGAAGGAGACCCCGGGCGTGCTCTCGGGCGACGACATGCTCGTGGGCGAGTCCGCGCAGACCATCCCCGAGCTGGACTACGACCTGGCCACGGAGGCCGGCAACATCTACCCCAAGGCCGTCGAGCCGGTCCGCGCCGGCAAGGTGCCCGTGCACATCTTCGACCCACGCGCGCCAGAGCACTTCACCGCCATCCACGACGTCAGCCTGAGCGACGGCCTGTACCTCATCACGCACCCCGTGGCCTGCATCAACGTGCACGTGGGCGCCGTCCCCGACGAGCCCGGCGAGCTGGTGAAGCTGCTCGAGTACTTCGCGCGCTTCGGCCTCGACGTCGCCGAGGTGCGCCACCAACGCAGCGGCACCGACCTCATCGTGGAGGCCAACGAGCAAGAGGTCAGCCGCGCCATCGACGCCCTCGAGGTGGCGGGCTACCGACCGCAGCCGACGCACATCTGGTACCTGCGCGTCGTCGGCAACATCACGCCGCAGCTGTGCATGGCCTTCAACGAGTTCGTCAGCGAGTTCCACCCGCTCAGCTCCGCCAGCTTCCAGGTGGGCACCAAGGCGCTCACCGTCGCCTTCCCACGCAACCGCGTGGGCACCGAAGAGCGCGAAGAGGAGCGCATCCACGCGCTGGTGAAGCGCATCCACGACGAGCTGGTCGTCCCCAACCTGGGACGCAAGGTGTCGCTGCGGGCGTTCGGCGGGCAGGCGGTGGGGTAGCCCGGGTCGGCAACGCCAGACTCCGTGGGACACAGCGAGCACCCAGCCGGGAACCCCTCCCGACGCCCAATGTGACACCCCGAGATCACTGGGGGTTCTCGCGGTCACATTGTAAAATGCGTGTAAACTGCGCAGGAATTGCCTTGTTTTGAGCGCGATGGGGATCTGAGGGCTTGACCCCGGGACATGGGCACGTCACGTTTCGGGGGTTCGCTGGTAAATCTGTAAACAGCGAGCGAACTGACCCGCGCGAATCGACCCTGCCAAGGGCGGTAACAAACGGGCCCCACCCAAGGAGCAAGAAGCTGGTGTCCACCTCGACGCAATCCGCGCAGAGCCTGCTCGCGTCCCGCGAGCTCAACCACGTCGTCGTCCTCGGCGCGAACGGCACCATGGGCTTCGGCAGTGGTGTCCTCTTCACCCAGGCCGTCCCCCGCGTGACCTTCCTCGCCCGCACCAAGGAGAAGGCGGAGCAGGGCGTCGCCGCCGCGAAGGCCATGGTGCGCTCCAACACCGTGTCGCAGCGCGTCGACACCGGCAGCTACGACGACCTCGAGAAGGTCTGCGGCGAAGCCGACCTCATCTTCGAGGCGGTCACCGAGCAGCTGCCCCTCAAGCAGGAGTTCTTCGCCCGCGTGGACGCCGCGCGCCGCCCGGACTCCATCGTGGCCACCGTCACCAGCGGCCTCAGCATCAACACGCTGGCCGAGGGCCGCAGCGAGTCGTTCCGCAAGAACTTCCTCGGCCTGCACTTCTTCAACCCGCCCAACGTCATCGTCGGCACCGAGCTGATCGCCAGCAAGGACACCGACCCGGGCCTGCTCGACTTCATCGAGGTCTACTCGGAGAAGAAGCTCGGCCGCACCATGATCCGCACGCACGACACGGCGGGCTTCGCCGGCAACCGCGTGGGCTTCAAGGTCCTCAACGAGTGCGCCATCTTGGCCGAGCAGCACGGCCCCGCGCTGGTCGACAAGATCGTCGGGCCCTACACCGGCCGCGCCCTCACGCCGCTGGCCACCGTGGACCTCGTCGGCTGGGACATCCACCGCGCCATCGTGGACAACATCGTCGCGCTCACCAAGGACGAGGCGCACGACACGCTCAAGCTGCCCAAGTACATGGCCGACCTGATGGATAAGGGCACGCTCGGCAACAAGAGCGGCCGCGGCTTCTTCATGCGCGACGGCAAGCGCAAGCTGGCGCTCATCCCCGGCACCGACCGCTACCAGCCGGTCGACGAGATCAAGCTGCCGGACCTCAGCTACATCGCGGAGATCGCGGAGCTGCACCGCATCGGCCGCTACGACGCCGCCATGGCCGCGTTCGTGGCCGCCAAGGGCCCCGAGGCCGACCTCGCCCGCAAGGTCATCTCTGGCTACATCAGCTACTCGTTCCACCGCGTGGGCGAGTGCACCGACACCATCACCGGCATCGACCTCATCATGGGTCAGGGCTTCAACTGGGCGCCGCCCAGCGTGCTGGTGGACACCATCGGCCTCGCCGAGACCATCGCCATGATCGAGAAGTCGGGCGTCCCCGTCCCGAGCATCCTCGCCAACGCGGCCCCCGGCACGCGCTTCTTCAACCACCCCACCATCAACGTCGGCAAGTTCTTCGTCGCCGGCTGATCGTCGGACCACCAGAAGAAAAGGAGAGCATCCACATGTCCAAAGAAGTTTACATCCTTGGTGGTTACCAGACCGACTTCGCCCGTAACTGGAGCAAGGAGCGCAAGCACTTCGTCGCGATGATCCGCGAGTCCGTGCAGGGCGCGCTGCGCGACGCGAAGGTGGCGCCGGAAGAGATCGAGAGCGGCCACGTCGGCAACTTCGCCGCGTCCCTCTACAGCAAGCAGGGCCACATCGGCGCGTTCTTCGTCGAGGCCGACCCCGCCTTCAGCGGCCTCCCCACGGGGCGCCACGAGGCGGCCTGCGCGTCGGGCAGCATCGCGCTCCTGGCCGCCAGCGCCGAGATCGAGGCCGGCCGCTACGACGTGCAGTGCGTCGTCGGCGTCGAGCAGATGAAGACTGTCAACGCCTCCGTCGGCGGCGACTTCCTCGGCACGGCGGCCTGGTACGAGCTCGAGGCCAAGGGCGTCGAGTTCCCGTTCCCCAAGCTCTTCGGCAAGCTCGGCGACGAGTACGACAAGCGCTACGGCCTCAAGGACGAGCACCTGGCCGAGATCAGCGCCATCAACTACGCGAACGGCAAGCTCAACCCCAACGCGCAGACCCGCACCTGGTACATGAACAAGGAGCACGCGCTGGGCGCGGACGAGTTCAACGGCGCCGTGGGCGGCCGCGTGAAGATCAGCGACTGCTCGCAGGTGACCGACGGCTCGGCCACCGTCATCCTCGCGTCGGCCGAGTTCGCCGCCAAGTGGGCCGCCCGCAACGGCGTGAAGCTCGAGAACATCCCCCGCATCAAGGGCTGGGGCCACAACACGGCGCGCATCCGCTTCGACGACAAGGTGCGCGAGAGCAAGGACGCGGAGTACGTGCTGCCGCACGTGCGCTCCACCATCCTCAACGCGCGCAAGCGCGCCGGCATCGCCGACGTGTCGGGCATCGACTGCATCGAGACGCACGACTGCTTCACCACCAGCGAGTACATGGCCATCGACCACTTCGGCCTGACCGCCCCCGGTGAGAGCTGGAAGGCCGTCGAGGACGGCACCATCGCGCTCGGCGGGCGCTGCCCCATCAACCCGAGCGGCGGCCTGATCGGCGCTGGTCACCCGGTGGGCGCCTCGGGCGTGCGCCAGGTGCTCGACGCCTACAAGCAGGTCACCGACACGGCCGGCGACTACCAGGTGGCAGGCGCCAAGAACGTGCAGACGCTCAACATCGGCGGCAGCGGCACCACCAGCGTCAGCTTCGTCGTCGGCGCCTGAGCCACGCGAGCAACCGCGCACGCACCGGCCCGTCCTGGCACCCCAGGGCGGGCCGTTCGCGTTCAGCCCGGGGCACCCCCACGGGTCGGCGAGCCCTGCTTCGAGATCGCCTCCTCACGCGCAGCCGCCTTGCGCGCGTCGCGCCGCCACAGCGCGCTCAGCGCGGCGCCGCCCACCAGCACGTAGAAGCCCTGCCACTCGAGCACGTGTGTGGTGTCGACGACGCTCATGAACGCGACGGGCAAGAGGGCCACCGTGACCCACGTCAGGCGCCGCTCCATGACCATGGTCATCGCGACGAAGAAGAACACGTAGACGCCCGAGCTCAGCGTGAGCGACTGCTGTGGCGTGGTGCCCAGCTGCCAGCACAGCGCCCACAGCACGCCCACCCCGCCCAGCGACGCAGACAGCAGCAGCAGCGCGCGGCGGTCGATCTGCGTCGTCATCAGCGTGTCCCGCACCAGCCACATGACCCCTCCGGAGAGGCTGAGCGTGACGGCGACCTCGAGCATCAGCAGTGGATGCGTGAGCGTGACCAGGCCCGAGCGCAGGAGCCAACCGCTGAGCAGGAACCAGAGGAACCAGCTGACGCTCACCGAGGCGGCGATGATGGACCGCACCCGCGCGTGCCGCAGGATGTCCTGGTTGCTGCCCAGGTCCTCGAGGGCCCTGCGCTCCCGCTCCTTCTCCATCGCGGCCGCGCGCAGCGCACGCACGCGCTGCCAGAGCGCATCGTCGCCCGCGGGCAACCGGTCCAGCGCCGCCGCCGCGCGCCGCCAGTCGTTGGCCCGGAGCGCGCGCTCCACCGCCAGGCGCGCCAGGTCGTCGAGGGCCGCGCGCGCCGCCGTGTTGCCGGGCCACGAGGACAGCGCCTCCTCGAGCCCGAAGCGACACTCGCTCTCGACGCGCCGCGCCACCGAGGGACGCAGCGCCTTTCCGTCGCGCTCCTCGCGCAGCAGCGACAGGCGCGTCAGCGCCGCCGCGAGGATGGCGTTGGACTCGCGGTGCTGCACGAACGCACGCACCGCGAGGCGCAGCTCGTCGGCGGACGCGTAGCGGTCGTCGACGGCGCGGGCCATGGCCTTGTGCAGGATGGCGCGCAGCTCGGACGGGACCGCGTCGTCGTAAGGAGCGGGCTCGGCGGCGAAGGCGGCGGACATCACCTCGTCCACCGAGTCGCCACGGTTCGGGGGGCGCCCCGTGACGATGCGGTGCACGAGCGCGCCGAGCAGGAACACATCGGTTCGCGGTCCCATGGCGCCGCCGAGACCAGCCGCCTGCTCGGGTGACAGATAGGCCGGCGTCCCCACGATGGTGCGGATGTCCACCGTGCGGGGGATCCACGGGTCGGCGTCTTCGTCGAAGCTGGCGGCCACCCCCCAGTCCAGCAGGTAGACCTCGCCGTGGTGCCCGACCATCACGTTGTCGGGCTTCAAGTCCAGGTGGACGATGTGCCGCGAGTGCGCGAAGTGCACCGCCCGACAGACACGCTCGAGGATGTCGAGGTGGAACGTGAGGCGGTCGCGCATGCCGAACTCCGCAGCGAGCGCGTCGTCGTCGAGCAGGGCGCGCCACGAGAGACCCTCCACCCGCTTCATGACCAGCTGCGGGTGGCCGCGGTCGCTGCACAGCTCGTGCACCGGGAGGATGTTGGGGTGCTCCAGCTGCGCCCCGATCCACGCCTCACGCAGGAACGAGAGCAGCGCGCCGTCGCCCTCCGAGCGCGCCGCCCCCAGCGCGCGCTTGACGGCCACCTGGCGGCGCAGCGTGGTCTGCAGGCCGACGCGCACCACGCCCATGCCGCCCGCGCCCAGCAGCTCGCCCGGGACGACGCCCCCCTCGTGCGGGGCGCCGATGTGAGCGAACGGGTCTTCGTGGGTCACGGCGAGCTCACGCTCCCGCGGGCTGCGTAGGACGCCCACCGTGCTCAGCGTCGCGTCGTCGCTGCGGCTCACGTCGGCTCCTCCGTGCCGGCGGGCGCGTCCGCTGCACCGTCTGCCTGCGGATGCCACCACAGGTACGCCAACCCCGCGCCGCCGATCGGTCCGAGGGCCGCCGTGAAGTAGAAGACGTGCTGTGGCCAGCGGGCTGCGCCGAGCGCCAATCCCAGCATCAACAACGACCCCCACCACGTGCGAGGGTCCAGCACGACGGCCACCGCGAGCCCCGCCAGCACGTACACGGCGAACCCCAGCACGGCGGCTTGGTGCGGCGAGAGCCCGATGGCGAGCGCCCCGACCCACACCACCAGGATCTCGGCGAACGCCGCGAACACGATGGTCAGCGCGCGGCGGTTGACGGCGGTGGACGTGAGCGGGCGCCGACCCACCGACACGAGGACGGCCAAGAACAGCGAGAACGCGAGGCCCAGGTTGATGAGCAACGTAGTACCCGTCAGCGGGACCACCCCGAACCCGTCGAGCAGGCCCATGACGGTGTTCCACACGCTCCACGAGCCCCCGCCCGTGAGCGCGAGGCGGATGCGGATGGCGCGGTCGGTCTCGAGGCTCTCGTCGGCCGACAGCCGGCGCAGCTCGCGCTCCCGCTGCGCATCTTCTTCGGCAGCGCGCTCGAGCGCGGACAGCCTCTCGCGCAGGTCGTCGGTCAGCGTGGGGAAGTCCTCGAGGGCCGCGCGCGCGGCCAGCACGTCGAGGTCCTGCTCGGCCTGCTCCAGCCGCATGCGGGCCAAGGCCACCAGCCCCTCGTGCGCGCCCGGGCAGTCGGGCCACGACCGGAGCGCCTGCTGATACGCGAAACGACACGCGTCGAGCTGTCCCTCCACGCTCGCCTCGTCGCTGAGCGCCTGCATGGACGAGCGCCCCGCGTTCGAGATGCGCAAGAAGACGATCTCGTCGCGCAGCTTGTCGGCCCGCTCGGTGAGCGCCTGCGCGGGGCGATGATCCAAGAAGTCCTCGAGCGCGCGGCGGAACGCGTCGGCATCCGGGAAGCGGTCCGCCGGATCACGCGCGAGCGCGCGCTGCGCGATGCTGGCCAGCTCGGCGGGCACGTCCGCATCGAACGTCGGCGGCACCGCGCGGTGTGCGCTCACGAGCGCGAGCAACATCGACTGCTCGTGCGTACCCCGGTGCGGGGGCTGGCCCGTGATGATCTCGTGCAGCACCGCGCCCAGCAGGTACACGTCGGTCGCGGGCCCGAAGTCCGCCCCCCGCCCGAACACCTGCTCGGGCGACAGGTAGCCGAGCGTGCCGCAGATGTTGTCCACGCTGGCCGCGGGACGCACGAAGTCGGGCGCCAGCGCGGGGTCGAACGCCGCCGCCACGCCCCAGTCGAGCAGCACCACCTCGCCGTGCTCCCCGACCATGACGTTGTCGGGCTTGAGGTCCAGGTGCAGCACGCCGCGGCTGTGCGCGAAGTGCACCGCGCGGCAGACCTCGATCAGCACACGCAGCGGCTCGACGAAGCGCTCCTCGGGTGGCGCGTCGCGCGCCTCTTCCAGCAGCTCGCTCCACACGCGTCCGTCCACGCGCTTCATCACGATCAGCGGCGCGTCGCCCTCACGCGACAGCGTGTGGATGGGGAGCGTGTTGGGGTGATCGAGAGCGCCCGCCACCCAGGCCTCGTGCAGCATCGCGTGGTGCACGCCCTCGTCCGAGCCGCGGAACGGTCGCTTGACCGCGACCTCGCGCCGCAGGTGGTGCTGCACGGCCCGACGCACCTCGCCCATGCCGCCCTCGGCGATGAGCCCGCCGACCGACACGAGCCCCTCCGGAGCGTCGTGGATGGCGAGGTCGCTGACCAGCGTGCGGCTGCGTCCCAGGGTGACGCCAGGCCGCGCGTCGAGGGTCTGCACGCCCAGGGTCTGGAAGCGCTCGGCCAGCTGCGGGTCGTCCGCGGCGAGCGTCGTCATGTCGACCGCCGCGTCCCTCACGGTCGGGACCAGGCCCGCGCGCGCCGTGGGCTCCGTCTCCCGCGCCAAAGGGCCTTCGCGCGGTCGCTCGGTGGACGAGGAGGTCATGCAGCGCCTCGATTATGCCAGCTCCTCGTGCTGGAGGGGGCCACGGCGCTCACGCGTCGGGGTGCGGCGCATCCTCGTCGGTCTCAGCCCCCGAGTCCGCCCCGACGGGGCCGTGGTTGGCAGCAGCGTCCGTACCCGCTCCGTCGGAACCGCCAGGTGCTTCGCCGGAGTCCTCGTGCCCGGCCTCGTCCACTCCAGGCGCGGCCTCGTCATGGTGCCCACCGCGCGCGGACTGCGAGCGCTCCACCAGGTCGGACAGCAGCGCCTCGAGGGCCTCGCGCGGCACCAGGCCCGCCTCACTCGCCTCGCGGATGGCGTGCCGCTCCACCTCGAGCAGCTCCTCCTCCACCCGCGCCATCTCGGCGGCCTGCGCGTCCACCAGCGTGTCGTCCAGGCGCGAGAGCTGCTCTTCGAGGGCCGCCTCCCGTCCCCCCAACCGGCTGCGCAACGTCTCGTAGGTCTGCTCGTGGATGTCGCCACCTGCCAGCTGCTCGTCCAGGTGCTTGAGGGCCGCGCGCGCCGCCCGCAGCGCGGTACGCAGGCGCAGGTACTCGACGTGCGAGTTGCCCCCGCCCACGGCGCCCGACCAGCGCAGCAGGGGCGTCATGGTGGTGCCCTGCACCAAGATGGAGAGCAGCACCACGCCGAAGGTCAGGTCCACCAGCAGCTCGCGGTACTGGAAGTCGAGCGGCAGCGAGAGCGCGAGCACCATCGACAGGCTCCCGCGCAGGCCACCCCACAGCAGCACGCTCGACCAGCGCGGCGGAAGCTTCTCGCGTGTGCGCAGCAAGAGCCGCTCCACGACGAACACCACCACGCCCCGCGCGACCATCAGCGCCACCCACGCGATGACGATCTCGGCCCCGTGGCCCAGCATGCGGAACACGTCGATCTCCTTGCCCAACAGCAAGAAGACGAAGCCGTTGGCGACGAACACCGCGTACTCCCAGAAGCTCTCGACCGCGATGCGGTTGGTGGGCGTCATGCCGTAGCGCGCGCCCACGTTGCCGCAGGCCATGCCGGCCGCGACCACCGCCAGGATGGCCGACGCGTGGCAGGCCGTCGCCAGCAGGTAGCTGCCGAAGGCCGCGATGGTGGTGAGCATGATCTCCACCAGGTGGTCGTCCACCAGCGTCGTCATCCACGACACGGACAGGCCCACGGCCGCGCCGATGCCGATGCCCACGAGGATCTCCCACACGAGGATGCGCGCCACCCACAGCGGCGTGACCGCCTCGTCCGTGTGGCCCAGGCCCAGCATGGCGCTGACCACGATGAACACCACCACGCCCACCGCGTCGTTGAGCAGCGACTCGCCCTCCATGACCACCGCGAGCCGCTTGGGCACGCCCAGCTCCTTGAACAGTGCGACCACGCTGACCGGGTCGGTGGCCGCCAGCATGGACGCGAACAGCAGCGCGACGATGATGGGCAGCGTCGTGTTGGCGAGCGGCTCGAGCCAGTAAGCGAAGGTGCCCCCGAGCCCCACCGCGACGACCACCCCCGGCACGGCCAGCAGCAGAATGGCCGTCAGGTTCTCGCGGAACTTCGGCCACGACAGGTGGAACGCCGCCTCGAACAGCAGCATGGGCAGGAAGATGTTGAACAGCAGCTCCGGCGTGAGCCGCACGCGGTCCAGGTCGAGCCACGCGAAGTGCGGCGGCAACATGCCGAGGAAGAGCCCCGCGACCACGAGCGTGACCGTGTAGGGCAGCGACAAGCGCTTGGCGAGCATCGCGACGGCGCTCGCCACCATCAGCAGGACGAAGAGGGTGATCTCGGTAGCCAAAGCGGGCTGACTCTACGCTGCGTGCGCGTCGCTGTCAGGTGCGTGCCGTGCGCCCCGCGGTGAGTCACAGTGCCGCGATGGACGCTCCGAGCACGCCCCCCGCGCCTCGCTGGCTGCTCGTCGTCGGCATCGTCGCGCTGGCGTTCAATCTGCGCCCCGCAGCGGTGAGCGTCGGCCCGGTGCTGAACGAGCTACGCGCGAGCCTGCACATGTCCGCGACGGTGGCCGGGCTGCTCACGACCATGCCCGTGCTGGCGTTCGCGCTGTTCGGGGCCGCGGCGCCCGCGCTCGCGCGCTCCGTGGGGGCACGACGCGTCACGCTCGCCTCGCTGCTGGCGGTGGTGGCCGGCCTGCTCCTGCGCGCGACCACGTCGAGCGCCACGCTGTTCCTCGGGTTCTCGCTGCTGGCGCTCGCGGGCATGGCCACGGCGAACGTGTTGCTGCCCTCGCTCATCAAGCAGCACTTCCCCGAGCGCGTGGGCTTCATGACCTCGCTCTACACCACCGCGATGGCCATCGGGCTCACGCTCGCGTCAGTGCTGACCGTGCCCTTCACGGCGGGTCGCGGACCGGACGGTTGGCGCGTGGGCCTCGGCGTGTGGGCCGTCACCGCCGCCGTCGCGGTGTTGCCGTGGGTGGCCCTCACGCGCGGGCCCGCTTCGAAGAGCGTCGCCACGCGCACCGCGTCCATGCGCGACGTCGCCCGCACCCGGCTCGGCCGCGTGATGGCGCTCGCGTTCGGGCTCCAGTCACTGCAGGCGTACGCCATCTTCGGGTGGTTCGCGCAGGTGTACCGCGACGCAGGCTTCCCCCCCGAGACAGCCGGCCTGCTGCTCGGCATCATCACCGCCGTCGGCATCCCCCTGTCGTTCGTCATCCCCGCACGCGCAGGCCAGCTGCGCGACCAACGCGCCCTCCTAGCCGGGCTGATGGCCTGCTACCCGGTGGGCTACGTGGGCCTCATGCTGGCGCCCGCGTCGCACGCGTACCTGTGGGCCGTGGTGCTGGGCGTGGCCACGGCGGTGTTCCCGCTCGTGCTCACGCTGATTGGCCTGCGCGCGCGCACGGGCGAGGGGACCGCGGCGCTGTCGGGCTTTACACAGGGCGCGGGCTACCTGCTCGCGACGGTGGGCCCCTTCGGCATCGGGGCCCTGTACGACGCGACGGGGGCGTGGGACGTGCCGCTAGGCGTGCTCCTGGCGCTGACCGTACCTCAGCTGTGGGTGGGGCTGGCGGCAGCGCGCCCGGGCTACATCGAGGACGAGCTGGCGCAGCTGCCGCCCCCGCACGCCACCTGAGGGCTGAAGTCCGGGGCGCCCCCGAATCCGGGACAGAGTGCCGTTCTGAGTCCTCCTCGTCAGCCCGCGACGCGCTCAGCCGCAGGCGCCGCCGAGCAGGCCCGTGCGCAGGCCGCGGTTGGGCGGCTGGGGCCCGAGCCAGATGCGGAAGAACACGGAGGCGAAGTCCTCGCCGGGGATCACGCCGCGCACGCGTCCGTCCACCTTCATCTGCAGCCCCTGGCCCGGCAGCCAGGTGAACACCAGGTTCATGCCCTCGGTGAGGTTGGGCACCCAGCCCTGCAGCTGGTCGATGCGCGCCTGCAGCGCGGCGCGGTTCCCACCGGCGTTGCGCGTGAAGCCCTGCACCAGCGCCTCGTTCATGGTGTCCGAGTCGACGTCGCGCACGAAGCGCAGGTCGAGCACGATGGGGTGCGTGAGGTCGAGCAGCGCGTCCGCGGTGCGCGCGCGGGTCGCCACGTAGAGACCCGCCACGTAGACGTCCACGTTGAAGACGGTGGCTTCGCGGATGCCGAGCCCGTTGAGGGAGAGACGCTCACCCGCGACCGTGACGCTGTTGGGGAACTCGACGCCTCCGCACGAGCGCGCGAGCGCCGCGGTGGGGAACGAGAGGGCCGCGACGAGAGCGGCAAGAAGAGGGATGAGCGTGAGGCTGCGGGTCATGTGCGTGTTCTCCGGCGCCCAAGCCGGCGCCCTGTCTAGAGTCCGTTCACGAGGAACCTGCGGGTAGTGGCATGTAGTCGGATGTCCGTCGACTCATTACGACATTTGGCACCAAGTGCCGTTGGCCATACTAAAAGGCCCCGCCAGGGAGCCCCGCGAAGGCGTCTCGCAGCGCCCGTCGGACGTGGCCGTCAAAGGCCGTGAACACGTGCGTGTGGCCCCCGCGGTAGCGACGCAGCGACGCGGTGGGCCAGTGCCGCAGCAGCTGGTTGGTCTCGTGCGGGAACACGAAGCCATCGCGTTCGGCCGCGGCCATCACCACCGAAGAACCAGGCGCGGGCGCGTGGAGGTGGCGCGCCGTCGCCTCGAACAAGCCGGCGAGGTACGCCCGCGCGTCGTTCCGCTCTCGCTCGAGGGCCTCGAAGTCGACGGCCCAGGAGAGCGCCCCGTCCAGGTAGACGCTGCGTGGTGAGCGCCCGGCCGCGACCGGGACCACGGCCAGGGGCGCCCCGAACACGCCCGCGACGAGGCACACCATGAAGCCTCCCATGCTGTAGCCGAGCAAGCCGAGGGGCTTGTGCTCGAAGCCGGGGACGGCGCGCAGACCCCGGAGCAGGCCCAACGTCTCGAGCACGGACGCGTGGTTCATGTGGAACTGCTCGAACACGGTCGGCAGCCGGGCGGACACCTGCCCGGGGCGGCGGCGCGCGCCGTAGAAGGGGTTCTCGAGCACGAGCGCCTCGAGCCCGTCACGCACCAGCGGCGCCAGCACCTTCACGCGGCGCGCGTACCCTTCCTCCCCGCTCGCGGCCATCGCGATGCACAGCGGACGCGTGGGGTCGAGGGACTCACCACGAGTCATCAACAACGCGCGCGCCTCGCGCACGGGCGCCTCGAAGCGGGCGTCCACAGCGAGGGAGTCCCAGCGCAGCTCACGGAGCCAGAGGCCCGCTGTGACGCGCGGCCGGACGGTGGGCACACCGCGCAGCGAACGCGCGCGACCCAGCGTGTCGACGAGGGCCACAGGCGTCGTCCCGCCGAAGAGCTCAGGGTCCTCACGCATGCGCTCGAGCGCCGCGATGTCGCCGAAGCCACCGTCGAACATCTTCGTACGCGCCAGCAGCCGACCAGTCGCGCGATCCACCCAGTGCATCGTGCGGGGCGAGGGTTCCTCGACGGAGATCATCGGGAGCCTTCATGCCATGGCGCGCGCCGGGGCCCCAAGGGCGATGGCACGCTTGGGGTGCACGGCATGCTGGTGGGGCACGAAGCGGGCGCACGGCACGCTCGCGGGTGCGGGCGCCGGGCTAGCCCCGGAGATTATCCGTTCGAATACGCGGCGCTCCCACGAGATACACTCAACGACGAACAAAGCGCGAAAACAAGTGCTTTCGAGGGTGGCACGCCACGTGCTCTAGCTCATCCCGAAACGAGCCGAGGAGTCGCCATGACCCGCTACAGCAAGCACTTCCAAAAGAACCGCACCCCGCAGAGCGCCCCCGCGCACGCGAAGCAGAAGCGCAACCGCGCGGGCGGGTACACGTTCGTCGTCGACCGCTGGACGCGCCTCGAGCGCTTCTTGGTGCTCGGAGCCGAAGGTGGGACCTACTACGCGACGGAGCGCGCCCTGGTGCTCGAGAACGCGCGCTGCGTGGCGGAGTGCCTGGACGAGGACGGCGCGCGCACGGTGCGCACGTTGGTGGCCGTGAGCGAGGCGGGTCGTGCTCCCAAGCAGAGCCCGACCATCTTCGCCCTGGCGCTCGCGTGCTCTCACGCGAACGAGGCGACGCGCGCGCTCGGCCTCGCGGCGATGCCGCGCATCTGCCGCACGGGCTCGCAGCTGTTCGAGTTCCTCGCCGCCGTGCAGGAGCTCCGCGGCTGGGGTCGTGGTCTGCGTCGCGCGGTGTGCCGTTGGTACCTCACCAAGACGCCCGATGCCCTCGCGTATCAGGTGGTGAAGTACCGGCAGCGCTCGGGCTTCTCGCACCGCGACGCGCTCCGGCTCGCCGGTGGCGCGATGGGCCCTCGCTCGCTCGAGCACGACGCGCTGCTGCGCTACGTGACGGCGAGCGCGGACGGCCTCGGCGCCCGCACGGTCGTGCGCTCGGGGCGCACGTCCACCTACGACGCGATCCCGCGCGAGGCGCTGCCTCCGTTGATCACGGCCTTCGATGCGCTCCAGCGTGAGCGCTCCCCACACGCAGCGGCGCGGCTCATCACCGAGCACCGCATGACGCACGAGATGGTGCCGTCCACGCTCCACGGGTCGCCCGAGGTGTGGCGCGCGCTGCTCGAGCAGATGCCCATGACGGCGATGTTGCGCAACCTCGGTCGCATGACGTCGCTGGGCCTGGTGACGCAGGGCTCCGACGCCTGCGCGCTGGTGGTGTCGCGTCTCCGAGACGTGAACCGCATCACGAAGGCGCGCCTCCACCCGCTCGCGGTGTTGGTGGCGCTGAACACGTACCGCCTGGGCCACGGCGTCCGCGGCGGGATGACGTGGCAGCCGGTCCCGCAGGTGGTGGATGCGCTCGAGGGCGCGTTCGAGCTCACCTTCGGGAGCATCCCGGCGACGAAGGCGCGGACGTTGCTCGCGCTGGACGTCTCCGGGTCCATGACCTGGGGCCAGGTCGCCGGGATGACCGGCATCAACCCCCGCGTCGGGTCGGCCGCCATGGCCATGGCCACGATGCGGACGGAACCGAACTGGAACGTGATGGGCTTCTCCCACACGCTCGTGCCGCTCGGCCTCCACCCGCGCATGTCGCTGGCGGAGGTGATCAAGACCGTGTCGTCCGTCTCGATGGGCGCCACCGACTGCGCGCTCCCCATGCTGTGGGCTGCGCAGACCAACACCCAGGTGGACGCCTTCGTGGTGTACACCGACAACGAGACGTGGTTCGGCCAGGTGCACCCGCACCAGGCGCTGGACCGCTACCGTCAGAAGACGGGCCTCGCGGCGAAGTTGATCGTGGTCGGGATGACCGCGACGAACTTCAGCATCGCGTCCCCCGACGACCCGGGCATGCTCGACGTCGTGGGCTTCGATACCGCGGCGCCGCGCGTGATGGCGGACTTCATCACGGGGTGAACGCCCCTGACGCTCCCTGGGTGGATGGCGAGGAACGCCAGCTGTCCACCCGGGGACCCTTTACTGCACCGTAGCTCAGCCTGGTAGAGCGCTAAACGCGGCCCTCCACAACTTGACCGTGCCTCGCGCGCGGGCCGGAGGGGAGTCGTTATCATCATCCATGAAGTGGTCGTGGGTTCGAATCCCACCGGTGCAACCACACGGAGCGGGCCGAAGCACGCGGGTTATCATTAGGGTTGATCAAGCCCCGCGCGCATCCCTTGCCTGTTCTTTCATTTCGCGACGCCCTCGGTCGGCGCGCGTCAACTCGCCCGCGTCGTGCGGGCCGGTAGCGCGTCGTTATCTGGTTCGAGGCGGGTTCGAGTCCCAGCGTCGCACCTTCTATGCGGCTGGCACGCGAAGGGGCTCTCCCGCGGGAGCCTCGAGCGTGGCCAGCAGCGCCACGCACGCCAGCAGCGTCCGCATCCAGAACGGCATGAACGGCGGCAGCGGCACCCGGGCGCCGAGGATGTTGCGCTTCACCTCCGTGAGGTTCTCGGTGAGCTTGCGCACGTGCGCGCGGTCCACGCGGTCGCCCCGCACGAGCGCGCCGAACGCGTCCCACTGCATCTTGGCCACCGCCGGCAGCGCCCGCGGGTGCTCGAAGCCCACCACGTGCCCCACGGCCCGCTCGAAGGCGCGGTAGTCGCTGCCCAGCGCTGCGCGCGCCATGGCGCGAAAGTCGCCCCGCTTCTCGTCCGAGAAGCGCACCACGCTACCGAAGTCCAGCACGGCCACGGGCTGGCCCGCCTGGAACAAGAAGTTCCCGGCGTGCGCGTCGGCGTAGAGCGCGCCGTGCTCGAGCATGGTGCCCAGCACGAAGCGACGCACGGCCGCGCTGAGGCGCGCGCGCTCGTCGATCTCGAACGTCGCCGCCACGTCCACCCGCTCGCCCTTCGCGAAGTGCGTGGTGAGCACCCGCCCGGTGGAGCGCTCGGTCACCACGCCCGGCACGTACAGGTCGGGATCGCCCGCGACGAGCCCCTCGAAGAGCGCCACGTTCGCGGCCTCGGCGCGGTAGTCCAGCTCGGCCAGGAAGCCGCCGCGGATGCTGTCGAGGAACTCGCGGCCTGCGTTGGCGGGCATGACGAAGGTGGTGGCGACCGAGGCCAGCCCCGTGATGTTCTGCAGGTCGCCGCGGAACGCCTCCTGGATGCCGGGGTGCTGCACCTTCACCGCCACGTCGTGCCCGTCCCACACGGCCCGGTGCACCTGCCCGAGCGACGCGCTCGCGAAGGGCACGGGCTCGAACGCGTCGAAGCACTGGTCGACGGGCGCCCCGAGCTCCTCCTCGAGCAGCGCCCGCACGCTCTCCCAGGGTGACGTCGCCGTCTGGTCGCGCAGCCGCGCGAGCGCGGGACCCACCTTGTCCCGCAGCTCGTCGGGCAGGTTCGCCTCCACCAGCCCCGCCATCTGCCCGACCTTGGTGCCGAGCCCACGCAGCTCGCCCAGCCGCTCGACCGCGTCCTCGAGCCCGCCCGCCGAGCCGCGCAGCATGGCGGTGGCGGTGCCCAGCCCGGCGCGGGCCATGGAGCCCAGGCGCAGGACCCGAGAGGTGGCCAGCTTGCGATCCTCGCGCTCGCTCATGGGCGTGCCTTCGACATGCTTTCGCGAGCGTAGATCCACCCCGTTCCCGTGGCGAGCACGTTGACGGCGTGCGCGCCTCGGCGAAGACTGCACGCATGTTCGGCGACGAGGGGTACACCACTCTCTTCCACATCCGCGGAATGCCCGTGCGCCTCCACTGGAGCTTCGCGCTCGGCATGCTGATCTTCGGCGGCCTCCGCTTCGCCCCTGGCGTGTGGCTGGGCTACTTCGTGCTGGTGGCGGGGCACGAGCTGGGCCACGGGTTCTTGGCGCGGCGCTACGGCATGCACGTCACCAGCCTGGACATCCACGGCTTCGGCGGGCTGTGCTCGTACAGCGGCTACCCGACGGAGTACCAACAGTCGGTCATCGCGTGGGGCGGCGTCCTCGCGCAGGGGCTCATGTACGTCGCCATCCAGCTGGTGCTGGTGTCCCTGGGGCCGCCCGCGACCGAGTTCACGGCGGACTTCGTGATGCTCATGACGCGCACCAACCTGATCATCGCCGTGATCAACCTGCTGCCGCTCAACGGGCTGGACGGTGGGCGCGCCTGGCGCCTGCCCAAGCTGTGGTGGCGCGCCCGACAGCGCCGCAAGGCGGCTCCCGACGACCTGGCCGCGGGGTTTCGCACGAAGATGGACAAGCGCCAGCGCGGGGCCTATGCCAGCGACCAAGCGCGCAACGCGCCCGTCGTGCGCATCGAGCGCGCGAAGGACGGCTCCGTGCGCATCGTCGCCGTGGAGCCGAGCGACCGCCTCCCGGAAGACCTCCACTGAGCCCTCGGCTCGGGCGCAGCGAGGACGTTCACCCCAGGACGCTCGCCACGGCCGCGAGCACGGCGTCGTGGATGGGTCCGTTCGTGGCCACCACGCCCGAGTTGCGGGCCAGCGTCTTGCCGAGGCTGAAGTCCAGCGGCTCGCCGCGCACGTCGGTCACGCGCCCCCCCGCTTCTTCCACGACGATCAGCCCCGCCGCGTGGTCCCAGATCTTCTCCTGGTAGTCCTTCCGGGTGGGCAGGCGCAGGTAGATGCTGGCATCGCCACGGGCCAGGCTCGCGTACTTGGCCTGGCTGTCCATGCGCAGGCCGGGCGCCTCGATGCCCAGCGCGCGGGCGATCTGCACGCTCTGGTCCTGGTCGCTGTGACCGGACTCGACCGACTCGCAGAAACGCGCCCCCGAGGGGTCCGTCACGTCGCTCACGCGGATGGCTGCCGGCATCTCGTCGCGGAACAGCGGCTCGACGAACGAGCCCGCCCCACGCGCGGCGCTCATCAGCACACCCTCCTCGTCGCCGTCGGCCGAGACGGGCAGACGCGGACAGCCGAGCGCGCCGAGCACCACCTGCCCATCGCGCACCAAGGCGAGCGCGATGGCGTACTGCTCCGAGCGCAGGAAGCCCTTGGTCCCGTCGATGGGGTCGAGGGTCCAGTAGGTCTCGCCGGGCTGCGGCGCGTGCCCGCCGATGTCGATGAAGCCGAGCACCTCGTCCTCGCCAACGTCGTCCCCGAGCACGCTGCGAACGTGCCCCACCACCTGGGCGCGGCGCACGGCGGCCTCGTCCCCACGCAGGTCGGCCGCGTCCTCTTCGCCCACCATGGCCGTCACGGCCGATCCCAAGCGCCCGAGCGTGGCCGCGACCACCGCCTGCGACGCGAAGTCCGCGACGGTGACGGGGCTCTTGTCGCTCTTGGAGAGCGTGCCGGCGTGCACGAGGTCGGCCTGGACGGCGCGGGTCACGCGCGCAGCGGCGCGCACGGCAGCACGAGCGCGGTTGAGCTCGGCCTGGAGATCGACGGGCTGTTCGGAGGGCATGCGCGGGGGATAGCACGGCGCGCGCGAGAGCACCGACCCGATTTCGCGCTCAGTCCGCCGTGGACGGCTCGGGCTCCGGCGGCTGCTCGGCGCCGCTCGGCTCGTGCTCGAGCGGGTAGCCCTGCTCGCTCCAGAAAAAGAAGCCCTCGTCGATGACCGCCACCCGCCGATAGCCGGCCTCGCGCAGGCGCGCGGCCAGGCGGTCCGCGGCGGCGTGGGGGCACCCGCAGTAGACGACGATCTGGGTCCCGTCGTCCGGGATGCGCTGCAGCGCCTCGTCGTCCGCGTAGTACGGCGCTGGCAACGCGCCAGGGAGGTGCGCGGCGCGCCAGTCGGACACGGCGCGCGCGTCGAAGAGGATCATCCGTCGCCGCTGGTCGAGGGCCTGCTTCACCTGCAGCGCCTGGACGTACGCGTTGGCCGGAGCGAAGCGCGGCGGACGTCCGTCGGGGTTCAGGACCAGCTGTTCGCCCTCGCGGGAAGCCCAGTCCTCGGCCTCGCCTGCATGCGCCGTTGCGGCGGCGGTGTTGGGCTGCGCGAGCGAGCGCAGGAAGTGAACGAGGTCGTCGATCTGCGTTGGGGTGAGCGTCCCAGCGAAGCCCGCCATGGCCGTGGGCGCGCGGCCGTTGGTGATGGTGCGGCGCAGGAACTCGTCCGACGCCAGCTCGTGGAAGACGGGGTTGTTCAGCGTGGGAGCCGTGCGCCCCTCGCCCCGCTCGCCATGGCAGGACGCGCACTGCGCGTGGAAGACGGGTCGCGCTCGTTCGACACGGGCCCGATCCACGGGGACGTTCCGCGCCGGGTCGCCCACAGCGAACGACGGTCCGTGCTGGAAGGCGCGCAAGAACGCGATGATGGCGCGGATGTCGTCGTCGCTCAGCGGACCGCCCGCGGCGTTGCTGAATGCGCTCATGGGGGTGCCCGGGTGCCCGCGCTGGATGGAGCCCATCAGGAAGGCGTCGCTCGCGAGCTGCAGATACGCCTCGGTGGTGAGGGCGGGCGCGTGGTCGGCAGCACCGCCCTCGCCACGCTCCCCGTGGCACAGCGCACAGTAGCGGGCGAAGAGTGCGCTCTCGGGCGGGCGGGTCTTCTCTCGTTCGACCGTCGGCTCCGCGGGCCGGTCGTCACACGCGCCGAGCCCCAGCGCCAGCCCGAGGAGCAGGGGCGACGCCATGAGGGTGCGCGAGCGTGCCGCGCGGCGGAGCACGAGCCGCTCGGCGGCGCGAGCGGGGTGAGGGAGCGGGACCGACATGCGGCATCCTTTCGCACTCTGACCGCTCGACGCAACACGACACGCGCGGTGTAGAGTTCCGACGGATGACCTCGGGCGAACGCACGCTCGCCGTCCTCGGCGCGCTGATCATGACCGCGTGGGCTGGCGGCTGCTCGACGCGCTCTGAGGCTGCGGTCCGGGCCACGCGCGCGCTGGGCGAGGCGACAGCCGGGTCCTTACACGTCACGCTGCGCCTCGAGCAACGCGTCGTGTCGGTGTCCGCTGGGCTGCGGGGTGCAGGACGCGGCGCGGGCTGGTTCGACGCACACGAAGAGTGCCGCCTGGCCCTGGTGGTGGAGGCACGCGCGGGCGACGCCGAGCTGACCCGTGACCACGTCCTCGACGCGGGGCGGCTGCTGTACGAAGACGTCCCCACCTGCGCGGCGCGCTTCGAGACCATCACGGTCGAGACGTGTGCAGACGCTCAGCACGTGGTCGTCCTGGCGGGAGGGCGGGCACGCGCGCTCGCGTCGTACGGCGACCGCGTGTGGGACATCGACCGCGGAGCGGCCTCTTCGTGCGCAGAAGCGCTGCAGGCGGTTCCGTCGACCCCGCTGCTGGTGGCAGGCGCGCACGTGAGCGGCGCGTGCGAGCAGCTGCTGGTGGGTCCCGACACACGCGAGGCCACGCGCTGCATGCTGGACCACCAGGCCTGGGTCGACGGTCAGTCCTTCACGCCCGACGGAGAGGCGGCGGCCATCGGGAGGGCCCTTTCGGGGGAGTCGCGCGGCATCCTGTACATCGACTGGCTGGCCGACGTCGGCCGTGGAACCTCCGTGAGCCCCGACCGCGAGGAGGCCCTGTACGAATCGCTGCTACACCCATGGCCTGACGGTGCGTGGTTTCAGGTCGCCATCGGTCGCGCCTCCTGGGCGCTGACGCTCGCACCGTCCGATGAGCGACGACGCGCGTTCGTCACGGCTGGCATCGCGCTGTGTCGAGACAGCCGCCTTTCGCCGTTCCAAAGACAGGCGGTGGTGACCGCCGCCGACGTGCTGGCCGACGGGGCGCTCTCGACCGAGGCGCGCGCGGCGTGCGGCACGGAAGGCTACCCCGCCATCCCTGCCCGGCTTCGCCCTACCCCGCCTTGACCCGCGAACGGACGCGGGCTCAGAGACGCGCCCGCGCTGGTGCAGAGGCGCGTTCGAGCGTTCGCGGGGCCTGCCCGGTCATGCACCCCACGGCTCACGTGGGCTTGCTGGGCCGTGACGAGCGGCGGGCCGCCGAGAACGCTGGTGTCGCCGCCAACCACGCATAGGCGGCAGGCTCCGCCGGGACGAAGCGCTCGCAGGCGCACACATCCAGCAGCATGGAGGGGGACGAAGGCGCGTAGCGCAGCGCGAGCAGCTGGGCGCGCAGAGCCTCGGCCTGCGGCTCGGACAAGGCGTGCGTCCCGATCAGCGCGTCGTACGGGAACGGCCCCGTGCGCTCCAACACCCGCAGGTCGCGGGCGCGCGTCCCCACCAGCTCCTTCAACGCACGCCGCACCGACTCGTCGGCCTCGTCGCGCAGCTCCCCGTACACCGAGGTGACGTCCGCCTCGTCGTCCAGCACGGCCGTGAGCGCGCGCGAGTAGCTTCCGTAGAACGTCTGGGAGTCGAACAGGGCCGACGCCTCGAGCCCGTAGCGGCGCACCTGGGACAAGGCGCTGAGGTGACCGCTCATGGACAAGGGGTCCACCCAGGCCGCCCGCCGGCCCTCGAGCTCGGCGATGGAGCCGGCCGGGTCGTCACGCCGCACGATGATGGCCCCGCGGCTCGAACACACGCCCATGCGCTGGGCGGTGAGGGCGAAGCGCGTCGCGCCGTGCAGGCCCGCAAAGACGATCGGTGGTGTCCACGCGAGCTCGGTCTCCTTCGCCTGGACGATGTCCACCATCTCCGCATAGGTGCCCGCAACGCGCACGCGCACCTCGCGACCGAGCCACTCCGTGAGCCAGTCGGCCAGCAGCGAGACCCGCGCGTGGGTGCTCAGCTCGCTCCTGTCGGGGGGCAGCAGAAACCTCATGGCGCCCACTATACGCGCGCATGCCATGACACAGCTATTGCCAAACCGTGACAGTCGCGCGGGCCCACGGGCGTATCGTGCGGGTGGGTTCCGATGCTGGCAGACCTCGAAGCGAGAACCATCGGCTTTCGCAGCGGCGACGACGGACGCCACGTGCGCCTGGTGGAGCGCGTGCGCATCCACGGTCAGCCCCGGGCCTTCGCGGAGCTGATCGGCGACGTCATCCCCCCGGACGCGCGCTTCGTGGTCTTGGACCTCGACCGCACCGTGCACCTGGGGCGCAACCTGGGCGAGCTGCTGGGCTGGGAGCTGGGCGCGCACCTGGCCTACGGCGAGGACCGACGCCGCGCGATGGAGCCCACCCGGGCGCGCGGACGGCTGGCCCTGGACCTGCGCAACCCTCGTGGGGCCTTGCGGTACGTGGGCTTGGGCTACCGCATGTGGGCCGACGCGGGCCTGTTCTACCTTTGGTGGGGCAAGCTGGCGGCCGTCTTCGAGCGCATGAATCGCATGCGCTTCCGGCGCTTCGGGCTGGAGCCCGTGCGCGCGGTGCAGTCCGTGCCGCAGACAGCGCTGCTGCACCACCTGTCGCGTGTGCCACTCCCCCTGCTGCGCCAGCTGGCCGAAGACGTGTGGGCCCGCCACGCCCCCGACCAGGTCATCGACGCTGCCGACATGGCCGCGATCCGAGCGCGGGCGCCACGGGCGCGCATCATCCTCGCCAGCGCGTCTCCAGAGCCCATGGTGGCGCTGGCGGCCGAGCGGCTGGGTGTGGACGAGGTCTACTGCACCACGCTGGATCGGGCGGGCGAGCAGCTGGCCTCGCCCGTGCCTTGGTTCCGCCGCTTCGGGCGGCGCAAGGGCCCCGCGCGCTTCACCCTGCCCAGCCGACACGGCATCAACTCGAGCCGCGCCAAGGTGGAACGCCTGGTGGCCGCGCACCCCGAGATCCTCGCGCCCGGCACCGTCACGGTGGGCATCAGCGACACGGGCTACGGCGAGGACCACTGCTGGGCCGACTTCTTCACGCACGTGGTCGACCTGAACAGCGACACGCCCTTTCCGCCCTTCGTGGCGGCAGGCTCGCCGCTGCGTGAAGTGCACTCGGCGGTCGCGCTGTCAGCGGACGAGCGGGCACGGCGGGCGGGCGACCCTGCGTACGTGGACCCACGCCGCAAGCCGCTCCCCACGGGCTACGATGTCACGTTCGAGCGCGATGAGCTGCAGCGGCTGCTCGCGGAAGAGGCCGACACCATCGAGGCCATCGCAGCCCGCTTCCAAGCCGGCGTGGGCCCCATGGAGGCCGCGCGCCGCGGCGTGGAGGGACGCTACGAAGCCGTCCAGCAGCGGCTGGACGAGCTGGTGCAGCGCTACAACCATGCGCCTGAGACGGAGCGCCCCAGCCTGCTGACCCAGCTGGACCGCCTGCTTGAGCAGACCGCGGAGCGCGCTCTCCTGCTGGGTCAGGTGGAACGGCCGCTCGCCGACCTGGCCCACAGCCTGCACCGCCTGCGTGAACACGCGCAGCAGAAGCTGCGGTTCGAAGCCGAACGGCTGCGGGACCTGAGTGTCCGCGAGGCCCCTCACGCGGCACGCTGAGCCGCCACGCGAGCGCCGCGCGCACTCTGGCCGACGACGTGCCGAGGTTCGTCAGCGAGGCCACGCGACCGGTCGGCGACGCCGCGGCGCGACGTTCCTCAGGGCCTGAGCGAACGCACCCAAGCGGCGCTCGCGTCCCACAGCCGCGCTGCTGCGGCGGCGTCGCGGGTGTCCGCGCTGGCGTCGCACTCCGCGCAAGCGGTGAAGTACCGGCCTCCGGCGAGGTCTGGCGCGGTCGCACAGAAGACGCTGGTCTGGGCGCCCTCCTCTGGCGTGAGCAAGAAGAAGCGCTCCACGGGCGCGAGCATGGTCCGCACCCGGGCGAGCCCGCCGTGCCCCGCGAGCCCGACGCTCGCCACGTTGGTGAAGACGGCGCCGGGATGGAGCGCGTAACCATGCACCCCTTGCGCGCCATGACGCCGCTCGAGCTCGAACGCCGCATGGATCATGGCCAACTTGGACGCTCCATACGCAGCCCACGAGTCGTACGGCTCCCGCGCTGCGAAGAGGTCCGCGTTGCGCCCCTTGTGGTGCAGGTGGGACGCGACGTTCACGACGCGTGCGTCGCCCGTCCGTGCGCCGGCCGCGAGCAAGGCGGGCAGCAAGGCGAGCGTGAGCTGAAAGGAGCCGAGGTAGTTGGTGCGCCACTGCGTCTCGAAGCCGTCCGGCGACAGGCGCGGCGCCTCCCACTCGGACAGGAGGTCGAGGTGGATGCCAGCGTTGTTCACCAGCACGTCCAGCTCGTTCCCGAGCGCGCCCTCGTACCAGCGCGCGAACTCGCGCACGCTGCGGGCGTTGGCGAGGTCGAGGTCGTAGCCGTGGACCGTGGCCCCCGAGCGCTGTTCGAGCTCACGGGCGGCAGCCGCTGCCCCAGCGCGACGCGTGACGACCACGGTGGCCCCCCACGCCGCGAGCGTCGCTGCGGTCTCGGCGCCCAACGACCCTGCGCTCACGCCAGTGACCACGGCGCGCTGGCCCCGAAGATCCACGTTCGGGGCGGCGGCGGGTCGCAGCAGGCGGCGACGGATGCGCGCCAGCATCAGCGCAGCGCTCGGGTGGGGAGGAGACCGGACATCGCGGCAGCATCCCCTCCATGCTGGCGCTGGTCGAGCACGCAAATGACGCGCGGGTTCCATTTCGCTAGCGGTTCCGTCTCACCGGTACCCTGGGGTACGCTCGGCGCATGTGGGACGCACGCGGGAGCATCGCATGACCTCGGAATCGCACGACCCCTCTGGCGCGCGCCTCGTCACCAATCAACGCGTGACGGTGCGCTCCCCGCTGCTCGGAGAGCAGTCCATCGCCTACTACGACGACGGCGGCGACGGGCCTACGGTGGTGTTCGTACACCCCAACTCGTGCGCCGTCGTCGCGTGGGAGCATCAGCTCGCGGACACGCACTCCGACGGCTCGCCCAATCCGCTCGCGGCGTTCCGGCGCGTGGCCTTCGACCTTCCGGGTCACGGCGAGACGCGTCGCACCGGCGACGGTAGCAACGCGTACTCCCTCCCCTTCTACGCCGAGGCGCTCGCCGCCTTTGCCAACGCGCTCGACCTCCGCGGCGCCTACTACGTGGGCCACAGCCTCGGGGGGCACGCCGTGGTCGAGGCCGGAACGCAGCTCCCCCAGCCAGCGGGCGCGCTCATCTTCGGCTCCCCACCCGTGTCCACCCACGAGCAGCTGGGGCGTGCGTTCTTCCCGATGCCTGGGGGCCCGCACTTCCTCACGGGCACGCTGCGACCCGAAGACGTCTGCCACTGGGAGGCGTCGGTGTTCTTCGACGGCATCCCGACGTGGTTCGCCGAGTGCGTGGCACGTACGGATCCGAACGCACGTGCAGGCCTCGCCGCGTCCCTCGCGACGCTCGCGGACGAGGTCGGGATGGTGCGCGCGTACCCGTGTCCTCTGGGGATCATCCACGGTCGCTACGAGCGCACCGTGCGCCTCGCGTACCTGGAGAGCCTGGGGGTCGCGGGCGGTCTGTGGCGCTCGGCCATCCAGCTGGTAGACGAGGCCAACCACTTCACCCAGTACGACGCTCCAGTAGCCTTCAACGCCTTGGTGGCGGCGTTCGTCGCCGAGCACGGCTGACCTGGCGAGCGCGAAGCCGGCTCGGGTTCGCCGCCCCGTCAACGCGGTGCGGCGAGACGTTCGAGGGCTGCGCTGGCCTCGCTGTCTTCAGGCGCGGCCGCCGAGACGGCCTTCCACGCATCGAGGGCCTCGGCGCGGTCTGCGAGGCCGGTCTCCCACGTACGGGCGACCTCCTTGAGGAGCTCGACGCGAGCTTCCTGCTCTTCGGGTCGCAAGCGTCGCAGCGCCTGCCCGAGCGTGACCAGGAGGTCCGAGTAGCGCTCCGCGCGCACCAAGCACTCGCGGTGCCGGTCCTTGGCGCGCTGGTTGTCGGGCTCCATGGACGCGAGCCGGTGATAGGCGTCCGCTGCGTCCTCGTAGCGCTCTA
The DNA here is from genome assembly GCA_020633055.1 of Sandaracinaceae bacterium. NCBI lineage: Bacteria > Pseudomonadati > Myxococcota > Polyangiales > Sandaracinaceae > Sandaracinaceae bacterium. Next base: position 96,203 of record JACKEJ010000015.1, read on the forward strand.
GGGAGTAGAGCAGGTCGGCCCGCTCGCGCTGCAGCGCGCGCGCGGCCTTGGCGTCGAGGCTGGCGGCGAAGCGCTCCTCGAGCACCTGCTCCAGCTCGTCGGTGAACCCTCCCGACGTGCCGAAGTCCACGAGCGCGCGCAGCACCGCGGGGTCGTCGCTGCACTCGGTGATGGCGCGCCGCGCCACCTCGAAGGCGAGCCGCGTATCTTCGAGCGAGCTGCCGAAGAGGTCCGCCGCAACGAGGAAGAGGCGCTCCTTGAGCGGGCGCTCCACGGTGGTGGCCTTGCGCGCCAAGTATGTCGCGGCCGCGCGTCGCAGTCGGTCGCCGTCGAGCGCCGCGTCGAGCGAAGCCGCGAGGTGCACGAAACGATCGACGTCCGCGTCGTCGTCGTGCGCGAGCTCGAGCGCCAGCATGAAGCGCGTCTCGGCGTGCACCTCGCGGCCGAGGCTCTCGACCGCCGTCACCATGGACTCCTCGATGGCGAGCAGGGCTTCGTCGCGGAGCGCCGCGGTGTCGTCGCCTGCGCCCTGAGTGAGCGCGCGCAGCACCTCGTCGGCGCGTGCGTCCAGGGTCTTCACCCGCTCGGCGGCGTGGTCGGGGCCGTCGAGACGGTCGGACAACGCCCGCAGCGCGTCCAGGTCGGTCGGCGCCGCATCCACCCAGTGGCGCGCCGCGGCGAGCGCGCGCTCCATGTCTGGCAGCGAGCGCTCATAGAGGCCGAGGAGTCGCTTGGCCAACACGGCGCGCTGCCCCAAGTGGGTGGTCAGGGCGAGGTGGGCCTCGGTCACTTCGGCCAGCTGCGCGTCGTCGCCCTCCTCGAGGTAGAGCGTCCCGAGGCGTGCCAGGGCAGGCGCGAACGCGGGCGAGCGCTCGCGGATGGCCAGCAGCTCACGCTCGGCCTCGCGCGTGTCGTCGAGGTGGTCGAGCAGCAACGTCGCGCGCTCCATACCGAGCGGGGTCGCCTCCTCGGGCGGCAACGACTCGGCGAGACGCACGGCCAGCAACTCGGCCAGCTCGGCGTGCAGCTCGTTCTCCCGCGCGTGGTGCAGCAGCGCCGTGAGCGCCTCCGCGTCCGGGCGCAACGTGCGCACCTCGCGGTAGCACTCGGCGGCTTCGTCCGGGTCTCCGAGCACGTCCCGCAGAAGGCGCGCTCGTTGCGTGAGATAGGCGACTCGCGTCTCGAGGTCCGTGGTCTCGCTGGCGAGGTCGTCCAAGAGGGCCGCCAGCTCGGTCGAGCGCTCGTGCTGCGCGTAGAGCCGCAGCAGCGCGGCAGCCGCCTCGGTGTCTCGGCGGATGACCCGCACCCACTCGTAGGCCTCCATGGCCGCCTCGCCGCCGTCGGTCGCCTCGTCGTGCAGCCGCGCCAGCTTCAGGTAGATGTCCGCGCGCTCCACGTCCGGGAGAGAGATGGCGCGATGTTCGAGGGCCTCGACCATCCAGTCGTAGCGCTCACTGCGTGTGGCGATGCGCTCCAGTCGGTCGAGCGCCTGCGCGTCGTCGCTGTCGAGCTCGAGCGTCTGCAACGCGGTCTTGCGGGCCGCGTCGTCGTCCCGCAGCCCGAAGTCGTAGATGTCCGCCAGCTCGGCGAGCGCGCGCAACCGGGCGTCGTCGTCGGTGGCGGCGCCCACGGCCTCTTGCAGGAGCTGGGCTGCCTCGGCCAGCTCGCCCGCGCCGTGCAGGATGCGTACGAGCGCCGAGCGGGCGTCCCCGTCGCCAGGGTCCACGGCCCGGTAGGCGCGCAGGGCGTCCACCAGCAGGGCGTTGTCGAAGGCGTGCTCCTCGTGCTCGGCGAGCAGCGCGGTGAGCGCGGCCTTGCGCTCGGCCAGTGACTCGAGCGCCCCGATCTCCCAGCGGCGCACGTCGGCCATGGCGCGATAGCGGCCTACGGACGCGAGGCGGGTGAGCAGCTCGGAGCGCAGCGCGGCGTCCCGCGGGTCGAGCTCGGCCAGGCGCTGGAAGGCGTCGGTCGCGAGCTCGGGGTTCGCCAGCGGACCGTCGGCCACCGCAACGAGCTGGCGCAGGAGGTCGCGCTGTTGCTGTGGATCGGACGCGTGAGCAAGGCGCCGCTCGAGCACCCCGCGCAGCGCGTCGTGCGCCCCACGCTGCGCATGGATGCGGGTCAGCCCGAAGAGCGCCGCGCCGTGCTGGGGCGCGAGCTCGAGGAGGCGGGCCGCTACCCGCTCGGCGGTGTCGAGGTCGGCCGCGGCCAGGCAGCGCTCGAGCAGGTCCTCGAGGGCCACACGCTCGTGGGCTGCTTCGGTCTTTCCAGCGTGGAGGCGTTGCGTAGCCGCCACGGCCTCTGGCCAACGCTGAGCCGAAGAGGCATACGTGAGGGCCCGCGCCAGCCACTCGCGGCTCGGCGCGTCGAGCAGCAGCGGGGCGAGCACGTCGTAGGCCTCGCCGGGGCGCTCTTCGCGCTCGAGCCACGCGCAGAGGGCCAGCCGCGCCTCGGGGGACGCGTCGAGGCCGGCGCGTGTGACCCGAGCTTGCAGGTGCTTGCCCAGGCGCTGGCGGTGCGCGTCGGTCGGGCTCCCGTCGACGAGCGCCTGGAGGACGCTCAGGGCCTGTGCGTGCTCGGGGCACAGCTGCAGCGCCCGCTCCACGGCGTCGAGGGCGGCCTCGGTGTCCAGGCGTCGGGCGCGCTCCACCTCGAGCCCGGCGATGGCGTCCAGGTCGTCACGCTCGGCCGGGGTGCCCTTCTTGCGACGCACGCGCTGCAGCAGCAGCTGGATGCGCTCCTCCAAGAGCGCGGTGTCGTCCGGCGCGAGCGCGCTGGCCTGCGCCAGCGTCTGGATGGCCCCGTCGAGGTCGGCTGGCATCGCTTGCTGGGCCTCTGCCAGCTGGCGCAGCAGCGCCGCGCGACGCTCTGGGCTGCGCGTGTGCTCGGCCGCGAGCGCCAGGAGCGTGCGGACGTCCGAGATGCGCCGGGCCTTCTGGGCCCGCTCGACCGCCTCGTCCAGCGTCGACTCCAGCTCCGGATCGAGCGCGACGGCGGCGCGGTGGTGCTCGAAGCTGCGCTCGAGGCGCCCCGGGATGGCCGCGTGCGCATGGGCCAGCGCCAGCTGCACCTCCGCGCGCTCGGCGGCGGACGCCCCTGCGGCTTCGAGCTGCTCCGCCCAGCGCGCCAGCTGCTCCACGTGGCGATGCGTATCCCGCCGCTCTCCCGCCAGCTGCGAGAACGCCGCGCCCGCGATGGCCTGGCGGGGGTCCAGCTCCAGCGCGCGTACGAACAGCCTCACGGCGTGGTCGACGTCGCCGAACGCGACGCGCTGCTCCCCGGCTTCGGCCAGCGCGCGTGCTGTGTCGCGCGGATCCGTACAAACCTCCGCCCAGCGCTCGTGGAGCTCCGCCAGCTCGCGCGGCTCGGTCCCCGTGGACAGCGCGCTCGCCAACGCGCGATACGTGAGCGGGTTGCTCGCGTCGGCGACGAAGGCCGCGCGCAGCTCATCGAGTGTGAGGTCCATTACCTCGGAGCCTACCACCGACCCGCGGCCCAACGGGCGCGCCGACGTCTTCAGCGACGCACTTGCTCCGTGCAACATGTCAGCGGGCGCGCGGTTCGTCGTTGACACCGCGAACCACAGGAACGAGGAAGGCGACGTGGACTCACAAGAACAGAGTGACGTATGGCGCATGCTCGACCGCGACTACCTGGCCGAGGTGGCGCGCCAGGGTCCGCCGCCGGTGTTCGCCACCATCAGCGGCGCGCACCTGTACGGCTTCGCGTCGCCCGACAGTGACGTGGACCTGCGGGGCGCCTACCTCCTGCCCGCCCACGAAGTGCTCGGCCTGCGTCCACCCGCCGAGACGCTCACCATCGAGGACAAGAGCCGGCTCGACCTGGACTGGGTCGCCCACGACGTGCGCAAGTTCGCGCGGCTGATGTGCAACCACAACGGCTACGTCATGGAGCAGCTGTTCTCGCCGCTGGTCGTGGTGACCTCGCCTGCGCACGAAGAGCTGCGCGAGCTGGGGCGCGGCTGCCTGACGCGGCCCACCGTGCGTCACTACCAAGGGTTCGCGCGCGGTCGGCGCCGGCGGCTGTTCGAGCCCGACCCCACCGTGAAGCACCTGCTGTACGCGTACCGCGTGCTGCTCACCGGCATCCACCTGATGCAGCACGGTGAGGTGGTCGCGAACATCAACACGCTGAACCAACGCTTCCGGCTGAGCGCCGTGGACGAGCTCGTCGCGCGCAAGCGCGAGGGCGCGGAGAAGATGCCGCTTCGCCGAGACGAGCTGGACGCCCAGGTGAAGCTGCTGGACGCGCTCGCCGCGCAGCTGGACGAGGCACACGATGGGAGCCGCCTCCCTGAAGAGCCCACGACCGCCGCCGCGCTCGAGAGCTGGGTGGTGCGGCTGCGCCTGACGACCGTGGAGCCCACTGGTGCGAGGCCGATCGAGAGCGCCGACCCGAGTGCCTGACCTGGTTCGCGACACGATCTTCCTGGCGCTCGGTGGGAGCCAAGCGCACGGCACGGCGCGCGCAGGGTCGGACGTGGACGTGCGCGGCGTGTGCGTGGTGCCGCTGCGCGAGCGGCTCTCGCTGTTCGGACGCTTCGAGCAGCACGAGGGGGAGCTCCCGGGCCCGCTCCTCGCGCGCGTCGAGCGACACTTGCGCGCCCGTGCCTCGGGCGACGACGGACTCGCGCTGGTAGCGGTCCCGCCGAAGACGGAGTGTCTCGTGTTCGAGCTGGGCAAGTTCGTGTCGCTCCTGGCTGCAGCGAACCCGAGCGCGCTGGAGGTGCTCTTCACCGACGAGCGCGACTGGGTACTGGACACACCCACCTGGCGCGCGCTGCACGCGCAGCGGCAGCTGTTCCTGACCCGTCGGGTGCACCAGACGTTCGTGGGCTACGCGCACGCGCAGCTGAAGCGCATCGAGACCCATCGCGCGTGGCTGCTCTCGCCCCCGACGCACGAGCCCACCCGCAGCGCGTTCGGGCCGCCCGGCGCGCCGGGTGACAAGGCCTACCGCGCGGCCCGCAAGCGCTGGGCGCAGTACCTGAGCTGGCAGGCCCACCGCAACGCGCAGCGGGCGGCGCTCGAGCGCGCGCACGGGTACGACACCAAGCACGCGATGCACTTGGTGCGGCTCATGCGCATGGGGCTCGAGGCCCTCGAGACGGGCGCGTTGAACGTGCGGCGTGAAGACGCCGAGGAGCTGCGCGCCATCCGCGACGGTGCGCTCACGTTCGTCGAGTTGAGCGCGCTGGCGGACGAGCTGACCCAGCGCATGGCGGAGGTCGCGCCGACCTCGCCGCTGCCCGAAGACGTCGACACCGCCCGCGTGGACGACCTGGCCGTGGGGCTGATGCTAGGGAGCCCGTAACAAACCGGCCGCGACACGCAAGGAGGTTGGAGGCTGCGCCGTTGTGATAGAACGGGCGGGCCATGACCCCCGAGGCCGCTGTCGCAACCACTGGCGCCGTCGTCATCGGAGTCGTGGACGCGCTGATCGTGGCGCGTGTGCTGCGAGCCTACGGTCGCTCCCGCCGCCGTCCACACTTGGTGATCGCCGCGGGCATCGCAGCGTCGTACGTGGCGGTCATCGGGGCGTGCCTCGTGTTGGGAGCGCATGGCGACCCCGGCCTCGCCAGCGGCTCGTGGTGGACCGTCGCGCGCTCCGCTGGGTTGCTGGGGCCGGCGCTCGCGTACGGGCTCGTGGGCGTGTTCGCCGCGGAGGCGTTCGCGCGCAGGCAGGTCACCAAGCGGCTGTCGTTCGTCGTGCTGTTGGCGCTGGTGGCCGTCGCCGCGGCCGCGCTCGTGTTGGAGGCACCCGCTGTCGCGACGCCGGCCACCATGCGCTGGTCCCTCCGTGTGCCGTTCGTCGCGCTCTCTCTCGCCGGGTCTCTCGGCGGCGGTCTGCGCGCGCTTCGGCTCACGCGCGCCTACCGCGCGGCGCGTTCCAGCGGTCGCCCCGTGGACCCGGTCGCGCTGGGACGCATGCACGTCATGGCGCAAGGGTTCGTCGCCATGGCCATCGGGCAGCTCGCTTTGATAGGCTTCGCTCATGAGGGCCGCTTCGACTCCATCACGGGCTTGGTCATGGTGAGCCTCGTCATGTTGGGCGGGCTGGGGTTCGCTCTGTCCTGCGTGGCCACCTGGGCCACCCCCGCTTGGCTGCGGACGCGCTGGGAGGCTGCATGACCCCCGCCTTCGACGCGGCCGCCAGCACCCTGGCGAGCGCGGTGGGACTGACCCCCACGCAGGCGCGCGGCACGCTCCGGTTGGCGCTCAAGCGTCAGGGCATCGACCCGCGCATCGCTCGGCGCGCGGACCTGACCGCCGCGCTGCCGAACCTCGCCAGCATCGTCAGCGGATACCGCATCACGATCGAGGCCGCGCACATGGGCGCCATCCGAGCGGCCATCGAGGCCGCTGCAGAGACCAGCGACGACGCCCTCGACTTCTTCCGCGACATCGACTGAACACGCTGGTGTCGCTCGGCGTGTTCCGCGGGCGACGGCCCGAACGCCAGTGTGCCGCGGACTCAGCTGCGGTCCTTGCGCGCTTCGTCCGAAAGGAACGCGATGACCTGGGCGCGGTCCTCCGCGCTCCGATGCGCCTCACCGCGCCGCTCGTCGAGCGTGTCGATGTACTGCAGCAAGCCTACCTCGTTGAACGCGTACGACGGAGGCTCTGGGACGGCCTCCCGCGCCGCGCCGTCTGCCTCGGAGCGCGCCGTCCGCGCGTGGTACAGAGCGCACGTGTCGCTGTTGTCGAGCAGGAGCAACCCGGGCTGGTGGTTCACCAGCGCCCCCCACCCTTCGGCCACGGACGTCGGCACGAGCTCGGCGTGCAGCTCGCTCAGCGAGCGCCCGGGCACCCCGCGCTGCGCTTCTCGGAGACGCCGCATCCCCTCGCGCGAGGTGACCCACGTGGCGAAGTAGCGCCGCGGACCGTCGAGCCAGAACGCCGTGGGGAGCGGCGGGGTGTCCTGGTGCAGGTCTTGGTAGAAGCCCGTCAGAAAGGGGTTCTGGCTGTACCCGTGCTCCCATGGTGCGCGCTGGGCGAGCGTGTGGTTGGTCGCGTTGACCGGCAGCCCTGGAAACTCGATCAGGCCGTGCGTCTGGATGTCTGCCCGCAGCTGCTGAAGGAAACCATACGCCGTGCCGCTGTACGGGTAGGTGCGGAGGAGCGCGGCCGGGACGTGGATGCGCAGGCCTAGCGCGGGTCGGTCGCCGTCGCGCAGCGCGTACACGCCCACCTCGGACGCGCACTCGGCGAGCAGATCGGCCAACCTGAACGGCACGCGTGCAGCCATCACCCGCGGGTCATAGCGCATCCAGCGCCCGACGCAGCTTCGGGGCGCGCGCTCGCGCCTCGCCGCACGCGGCCGGTACGGTCGAAGCACGGTCCACCACGCGTTGCGAAGGCAGGGCTTCCGCCCATCACGAGTCGTGCTCTAGGATGCGGGCTCGATGTCCCAACCCGAGACCTTCCGCAAACGCTGGGTGTTCCCTATCGCCCTGTTGGCCGTCACGGCCCTCGGGCTGTTCTGGTCGGCCTACACGCTGGACCACTTCGTCACCGGCGGCGCCCACCAGCCGATGCCGGACGACGGGTTGGTGGTGCGCTTCCTGGACTTCGATCCGGGGAGCATCACCGACGCCGTCAGCGCCCTCGCGGCCATGGTGGCGGCGGTGCTCGGCATCGTGATCACCGTGGTGTCCATCATCGTGCAGCTGTCGAGCGACCGCTACACGGGCGTCGCGACCATGTTCTTGCGCGACCGCCTGAACCTGGGCGTGATGGGCTACTACATCATCGGCACCGTGGTCGGCGTGATGGTCAGCGTGTCGCTCAAGGGCGACTACGTCCCACGCGCCACGCTGGGCGTGATGCTGACCATCACCACGTTCGGCCTGGTGCTGATGGCGCCGTACTTCGGCTACGTGTTCTGGTTCGTCGAGCCACGCAACATCATCACCCGCATCCGCCGCAACGCCGTGCGCACCGCGCGCGAGGGAGCGGTGTTGACCGATCCCGGGCGACTCCTGCAAGCGCAGGCCGCGACGTTGAGCGCGATGGAGGAGCTCACGGACATCACCAGCAACTCCATCTCGGGCAAGGACAAGATCATCGCCAGCCAGGCGGTGGACGCGCTCAAGGACTTCGCGCTCGCCTACATCGATGTGAAGCCCAAGGCGTCCAGCCTGTGGTTCCGCATCGGAGAGCTGATCAAGACCAACCCCGACTTCGTGGCCATGGACCCCGAGTCCCTCGGCGATCTCGAGGAGCGGCGCACGTGGGTGGAGTGGAAGGTCATGCGCCAGTACCTCGGCATCTACAACGAGGCGCTCGCCCAGATGCGCGACATCAACTACCTGATCGCCATCGACACGCGCTACATCGGCGAGGCGGCGGGCAGGGCCAACGACGAAGAGCTCATGCGGCTGGTGTTCCGCTTCATGAACTCGTACCTGCGCTCCACGCTGAACGCGCGCGACGTTCGCACCGCCTACAACGTGCTCAACCAGTACCGCCTGCTGGTGGAGGCGATGATCCGGCAAGGCCACGGCTGGGCCGCGCTCGAGGGCGTGCAGCACATGATCTACTATGGTCACGTCAGCTACGACTCTCAGCTCACGTTCGTGACCGAGACGGTGGCCTACGACGTGGGCGCGTCGTGCCAGAACGCGCACGACGGTGGGGCGCGCGAGGAGAGCAGCATGCTCGAGGCGTTCCTGCGGCTGGACCGGCCGCTGCGCACGCGCAGCCAGGAGGCCGCGCTCTTGGGCGTGCGCAAGGCCCAGGTGAAGCTGGCCGCCTACTACCTGGCCGTGGGTCAAGAGGAGAAGGCGCGCCTCATCCGCGACGACATGGCCGACGAACCCCAGGAGCGTCTGCTGGCCATCCGGGAAGCGCTCGAGCGCGTGACCACCAAGGACTTCTGGGAGATCATCGATCGCGGGCGCAACTTCGAGTACATGCCCCCCAAGCAGCGCGCCCAGCTGGACACGTTCTTCAGCTGGCTGGTCCCAGCGCAGGGAGAAGAGGCCTGAGCAACGGCAGACCGCTCAGCCTTCCGGGACGGCGTGCACGGACGTATCCCGACTTCGGACGTCGCGGCGCCGCACGTAGCTCGCTGCGCGCCGGCGGAAGAGCGCGAGCTGACGCTCGTCGAAGACCCTGCGCCCGAAGCCGTAGCTCATGACGTTGTCCGGGTCGGGGTGGTGGTTGGCCCCGAAGAAGTGGCCGAGCTCGTGCGGCAGCGACCACAGGCCGGTGCGCGCACTGAGCAGAATGTACGTCGCCGGGCGCTGGCGTCCCCCGGAAGGGATGTGGGCGCCGCTGATCCAGCCCGTGGGCTCACGCCCTTGCGCGGCCGCTGCGCGCACGGTGGCCGCAGAGGGACGCGGATCGTGGATGGCCTGCGTGACGAAGATGTTGATCGCGCGCGGGACGAGGTAGCGCCGCAGGTGGCGCCGCTCACGGATGTCGTCGATGACCTCGTGCTCCGGGGGAAGCGACCGCACCTCGTCGATGTAGAAGGCCACTCCCGCGGGCGCGAACAGCACCCCGGCCTCGGCGAGCTTCGCGCGCAGGGTGTCGTCGTCCACCACGGGCACCCCTGCAGCCGTCGTCGCGACGTGGAAGACCACCGCGAATTCGGGGACCTGGGCCCGCGCTGTGCCGGGTGCCCAGGTCAGCAGCAAGGCGGGCAGCAGAGCGAGCAGCCCGAGCGGCCCGGAGGCGAGGAGTGTGCGGAGAGCCGTCATGCCAATGAAGTGGACGCGTCAGGCCGGAGAAAGTTCCCCGCGCGCGGACATTGGGGGCGAGCCGCTGCTCTCGGCCGGCGGCCTGCTGCCTAGAATTCGCCCGCCTCGATAGCCGCCTTCATGCCCGTGAGCGTGGCCTGGTGCGACGAGACCCCGTTGGTGACGGTGTAGTCGATGAGCAGGAATTCAGCCTCGAACGTGAGGTACTCGGTGATGCGCGTCACGCCGGGAGCGACCTCCTCGAACGCGATGAGCTGGTGCGTGATGACGCCGGGCGCCGTCCACGAGTCGGTCTCGTAGTAGTGGTCGTCGGCGTAGATGCGCTGCTGCGCGTGCGTGTTGATGGGCACGGCGAGACCGCCCACGGGGAGGTTCTCGATCGCGGTGAACTCGCGCACCACGGCCCCGTTGGCCTCGTACTCGCGGTGGTTCACCACGCGCTGCAGGAGCGCGTGGCGCCCGACGTGGTTGTCGATGTTGGAGTACGCGTCGAAGACGTAGTCGATGGACGCGTTCACATCGATGGAGATGGTGCGCGACACCTGCCGGCGGAGGCCCCAGCGGGGAAAGGCGCCGTGCGGCTCGACCAGGTCGTAGGCGGTGAACGCGACCTGCCACTCGAGCGCGAGCTCCGCGTCGGTCAGCGACTGGGCGTGCGCATCGACGGGGGACAGGGCGCTGGCTGTCGCGGCGATGAGGACGAGCACGAGCACGGTGCCCCCGAAGGTCGGGCGGGCACAGCGGGGAGGACGTTGGGGGGCCATTCCCCCAACATACGGGTCTGTGCATCTCCGTCCAGTGCGGGTGTACATTTTTTTCACACACGCCGCGGGCCGCGCGGAGTCGATCAGAGGTCGGACACGGGCGTCCATCCCCCCGCCGACCAGCGCAGCAGCATCGGATCGATGCCGTGGCCATCGCTCGCTGCATGCGCTTGGGCGAGCCGCCGCAAGGCGGCCACGTCGTCGGCGCGCGCGTCGCCTGTGAACAGGACGTGGTCACGTGAGGGTGCCGCGACCAGCAGCTGTCCCTCGACCTGCTGGGCGATGGGCGCCCAGGCGTCGAGGAGCAGCAGTCGGCTGGCTTCGTAGCTGTCACCTGCGCGGAGGGTCATCACGCGGGAGCCGTCTTCGACAGGCGCGAAGCCGAAGTCGGCGCAGGCGGCGCGCAGGTTGGCCAGCGCCAGCGCATGCAGACTCGGTACGTCCAGCTGGAGGTCGGCCAAGTCGTCCGACGTGAGCACGCGCATGCTGTCCGAGCGGTCCTCCACGTACGCTACCCGCACCCCGGGCTGGAAGGGGGTGGTGGGCAGCTCCGGGCGGGGGCTCGTTCCGTCAGGAGCCGGCATGGCACGGGACTCGGCTTCGAGCGCCGCGAACCACGCATCGGGCTTGAGCACGGCGCGCACGCGTGCGGGGTCGACGGCGGCGTTCCAGGCCGCGATGCTCTCCGAGATGCCGCTCACCCAGCGCTGCGCGTTGGACTCGCAGGTGTCCGGACGCGCGCCGCACTCGGCCCACAGGTTGTCCAGGTTGGCGCGCATGCGCTGCCCGTCCTCGAACACGATGTCGAACGAGAGAGGGCCCGCTTCACTCACCGTCGCCTCGGGCAGGCTCGCGTGGACCAGCGGTGCGACCCGACAGGTGAAGCGGGCGGCCTCGTCCTCACGCATCGCGCAGCCGTCCCCTGCGCGCGCGAGGGGCTCCGTCGTGGAGCAGCCGTCGCATCCGACCACGCAGGCGGGCGCGAGCGCGAGCGCGAGACCGAGGGAGAGTGAGCGCGGGACGGGACGCACGCGGCGGAGCATGCGTCCGAGCTACGCGACTTGGGCGCTGCGCTCAAGCCAAGCGTGGAGGCGGCGGCGCGTCGGAAGGTGGACCAGCCGAGTCCGCGTCCTGCCCCGCGGGCGGCGGGGGGGCCGGTGCGATGGTGCCAGGACGAGGCGCGACCGTCCGAGCCACGCGACGGCGCACTCGGCGCGCCGAGAGCTGGAGCCCGCTGAGGGCCATCAGCAGGCCGAGCCCCAGCAGGCCGAGGATCACCAGGTACCAGGCCTTCGGATGGCGGTACAGCCCGCGGAAATCGAAGCTGTGCAGGCCGTGGTAGAGCCAGCGCATGAGGCGGGAGCGGCGTCCGTGGAACGCGAGGGGCTGCGCACGAGCCGGGTCCCAGTAGAGCGCGTGCTGCTCGCCGTCAGCGAACGTCACGCGCATCACAGGCAAGGCGACGTCGGGCGCGTCGTGCGTCGGATAGTGGTAGTCGTCGGGCTCGTGCAGGACCACCAGCTCGGCCGGGAGGTGGCCTGGGTGCGCGCGCGCGAGGGCTCGCAACAGCTCGTCGGGCTCGAAGGAGGGCCGCGCCGTGGCAGCGCCTTGGGCGCCGTCCGCGCGCACCAAGAGCGACTCGCGCGGTGACGCCACGCACCGGTAGTAGGGCACACCGTCGAAGCGCAGCGTGTGGAGCTGGCGCACGGCCAGCGTCTGCGCGCACGCGGTTCGGGCCTGCTCGGGCGGCAGCGAGAAGTCCTCCCCGGCGGCGGGGCCACCTGCCAGCTGCTGCGCGAGCGCGGTGGGCACGCCGGATCCCGGGCTCACACCGAGCGGATTGAGGGAGAGCGCGCCGCTGAGCAACCACGTACACAGGAGCGGCCCCGCGAACAGGCCGAGGACGTGGTGCACGCGGAACGTGGGCTTCCGGTAGGGGCTGAAGCCGCGTCCGCTGCGCCGCGCGCGATGGACCGAGCGCAGCGCGGTCATGAGGCCCGTCGTGGTCACGAGCAGCCCCACCAGCGCGAGGGCGATGACCAACCCGCGCCAGAGCTCCCGCTCACGTCGGAGCACCGTGGGGTAGATCCAATGCGGGATGGCGCCCAGCCACGCCCAGCCGCGCTCCCAGCGTGTGGTGCGCTGCACCACCTCACCCGTGCGCTCACTCAGGTAGAGCTCCGTTCCGCGCGCGTCGTCGAGGGCGTAGTGATGGAGTGGGAAGGCATCGCGCAGCGCGCTCGAGAGCGTCCACTGGTCCGCGCGTGTGAGGCGGCCGAGCGTGCGTGTCTCGTGGCCGTGCGCGCGCGCCAAGACGTGCAGCGCTCCGGCGTCGAGCGTGGGTGCCGGGCTCCCGTCGAGCGGGAGGGCCAGGCGGGTGTCGCCACGGCGCCCGACGCACGTCGCGCGCCCTCCGATGACCAGGATGCGCAGCCCTTCGGGGGCGTCGAGCCCGGCGCGAAAGCAGGTGCGCACATCCGCGGCCCCGAGCGACGGGAGCGCGGGCTGCTGCGCCAAGCGCTCGGCTTCGGACAGGCGCGGGTACCCGATGAAGACCATGACCGCTCCCGACGCGCACCACGTGACCAGCAGCAGGCACATGGCCATGCCCACGGTACGGTGCAGGGCGTTCAGGCGCTGCGCCCAGCGCAGGCGCAGCACGGGGCGGTCGGTCGCGCTCATCGGGTCACGCGCACGCGCAGCATGATCTCGCGCGAGGCCCCCGGCGTGAGGTTCTGGTCGATCGACGAGACCATGTACGCCCGCTTGTCCAAGAGGTTGTTGCAGCTCAGCTCGAAGCGCACGCCGCTCACCTCGTACCAAGCCGCGAGGTTCATCAGCGCGTAGGCCTGGAGCGGCAGCTGGTTCTCGTTGTCGGCGAACTGCCGCCCCATGAAGCGCCCGCCCACGCCCACCCCGAGGCCGTCCATGGGCGTCGCCTGCACCCACAGGGTGCCGGTGTGGCGCGCGACGAACGTGGGGTGCCGGCCCGAAAGATCGTTGCCCTCCGTGTCGCGGAACACCACGAAACGGGCGTCCGTGAACGCGTAGCTCAGCTGCAGCGACACGAAGCGGTAACGCGTGCGGAGCTCCGCCTCGAGGCCGCGGCTGTGGACCTCCCCTGCGGTGTCTACGCGGTCCATCTCGCGCGTGTAGGTCACGTTGCGCTTGCGGATCCAGTAGCCCGCGGCGTCCAAGCGCGTGTCACCCGCGAGGATCCGAAGGCCTCCCTCGAACTGCTCCGACAGCTCGGGGCGCACCTGGCGGAAACCGATGGTGTTCCCGTCGTCGTCCGTGATGGCGCCCTGCAGGCCGAGGCGCGCGTTGGGCTCGTAGCCCGTGGACCATCCGGCGTGCATCACCAGCCACGGCACCGGGCGGTTCACCAGACCTGCGCGATACGTCAGGCCGACGCTGTGGCGCGCGTCGGTGGGGCCGCGCGAGGTGCGCTCGTCGGTCGCTGGATCGAAGCGGTCGCGCCGGCTGTCGAAGTCGAACACGTCCACCCGCGCCCCCACGATGGCGTGGAAGTTGGCGGGGAGCGTGAGGTGGTCTTGCGCGAAGACCGAGTGAGCCCGCATGGAGGCGACGAACGCGCTGTCTCGCAAGATGGGCACCTCGGGCGCCGTCTCGACGGGGTGCCGCAGGTCGACGGGTGGGATGGTGTAGTCGAAGATGTTCGAGGCCCGGTCGCTGCGCGCGTTGCGGAGCCCCGTGAACTCGTACGCAGTCAGCACGCGGTGCTGCACGGGGCCGGTCTCGAAGTCGGCGAGCAGCTCGACCTGGTTCGAGATGGGCGCCCAATGGTGGAAGAAGTAGAAGTAGTACGTGCGGTCCACCATCGGCGTCAGACCGGAATCGTTGTAGGCGAGCCCCTCCGTCGAGAAGTACTCGTACTCGTCGCGCGCGAACGAGAAGCGCTCGCGCAGCCGGAGCCCCGGGGCGATGTCCCACTCGTAGGCCGCCTCGACGTCCCAACGCGCGTAGTCGAGCCCGTCCTGGGGCGTGTTGTAGCGGTTCGACAACACGGCGTTCTCGGGCAGGCCGCGTGTGCCGTCCGCGCGCAGCGTGGTCGGGATGCCGCTGTCGGTGTCGTAGTGATCCCGATACACGCCCGTGCGCAGCATCACGCGATGCGCCGCGGCGGGCTGGTAGAGCAGCGTGAGCGTGCCCTGCGTGCGCCGCGTGCCGAAGTCGCGGTAGTCCGTGTGCGCCGTGTGACCTGCGTCCACGCGGTACGTCAGGCCGTCGACGATGGTCCCGGCCGCGCCGAGGTGGGCCTGCCACTGACGCGGCGTGCCGATGGCCAGGTCGGCCACGTACGCCGTGTCCTCCGAGGGGAGGCGCCGAATCAGGTTCACGACGCCGCCGACGGATCCGTAGCCGTAGAGCACCGCGGACGGGCCGCTGAGCACCTCGATGCGCTCCAGGTCCCACAGACCGCCCTGCGGGTGGCTGTTGACGAACGTGGCGCGGTTGTCGCGGCGACCGTCGTTGAGCACGATGGCCTGAAAGCCGCGCGCGCGGATCTGCTGGAAGCCACCGTAGCGGAACACGGGGGTCACGCCGGGCAGGAGGTAGAGCGCGCTGTTGACGTCGTGCGCGCCGCGCGTACGGGCGTCGTCGACGGTCACGCGGTGAACGGTCGCGGGCAGCTCCTCGACGGGGATGCCCATACGGGACCCCGTGTCATCCAGGAGAGCGCTCCCGAGACGCGGCATGCGCAGCACAGTCGCGCTGGCACCGAAGGTGACCTCTTCGTCGTCAGGGTCTTCCACCGCGACGTCCGAGTCGTCGATGGGCTCGTGCTCGCTGGACGGCTCTTGGCCTGTGGCAGCGTCAGGTGGGACCGGGGCGCCGCCCGTGGACGGCGTCCGTTCCCCAATGGGGTCCGGCCGTTCCGTGTCTTCGGGCTCCGCAGCGCCCTGCTCCGTCTCCGGGGTCCCCGGCGATGCCGCGGTGCGCGGTCCATCGGCGGGCGCGGGACCCGGCACGGGGGCTGGTGGGGCCTCTGTAGGCGGCGACTCGGCCGCCTGCTGCGGCTCGCGAGGAGCGGGTCCCTGTGCAGAAGCGCGGCCGACATGCGTCGCAGAGAGCGCAAAGAAGACGCACGTCGACGTCGCCACGACGAGACGCGTGGATCGCGAGAGAATACACATAGAGAGAGGCCTTTGTCGGTGGTCTACGGAGCTTCGCTGCGACGCACGTGGCACGACGCACGGCACTTCACCGCAGAGGGAACAGACAAAGAGGCAGCACGAGTGTTCGCGTGCCCTCGGAGCTGTATCCCGCAGCGGAGGGTGCGCGTTCGAGCAGGTCTCCGGACTCGCGACCCTAGACCCCGTCGCCTTCCCAGGTGCAGCTCAAAGAGCCGTCGCCCAGTGGCGTGATGACGGGGGGTTCGATCGCATACCGTGGCGGGAACCGTGTTGGCGTTGCACCAACTTCCCTCTTCGGCCGCCGCATGTCTCCGCGACGACCTCGCGCAGCCCCGAGGGACCGCGACCCGATCGCTGCCGTACCGTGAGCGACCAACACGCCTGTGTCAAGGGACTTCGAATGCACGGACGCGTCAGTCACCGATGAGCACGAGTCGGCCTGTGCGGGGGTCGCGGTACACCTGACCCACCGACTCGAACCCGTCGTCCCCCTCGGCGCCCACTCCGGCCGGGGGCTCGCTGAGCTCCTCACCGGCCTCGAGCGGCTGCGCGCGCCGACCCGCGCGGCTCGCGGGTTGCCAACCCGACGCTACCAGCGCCGCCATCAGCCCGCACGCGAACACGAGCATCACGTCCACGAGGCTGGCCATGCTCGCC
The DNA here is from genome assembly GCA_020633055.1 of Sandaracinaceae bacterium. NCBI lineage: Bacteria > Pseudomonadati > Myxococcota > Polyangiales > Sandaracinaceae > Sandaracinaceae bacterium. Next base: position 112,510 of record JACKEJ010000015.1, read on the forward strand.
ATGGGGTCTGGCTCTTCGTCGAATCGACTGCGGAAGCGGTCACTCATGAAGGGTTTCTTCCTGAATGAACAATGCGTCGTACCATCGTCGGCGGAGTCTTCCGGACACGAAACCCGCCATTCCAATCAACAGACCCAAGACGGTCGTGTCAAAGGCGACAGTCACCGCGCTCGACAGCGTGCTGGGGTCGCCCTCGCCGAGGGCGGAGAGACCCGGCCCGAGCGGCACCAGGGTGCCCATCAGGCCCAGCATGGGGCCGACGCGCGCGAGGACGTCGCTGCGCTCCACGCGCACCCGGAGCCGCGCGTGGAGCGCAGCGTCGGCCAGCTCCTTGCGCAGCCTACGCAACCCCGACGTGCGCTCGCCGACGAGCAGACCCACGTCTGCCACGGCCAGGAGCGTCAGCGCGAGCAGCGCCGCGATCACGGGCGCCTCGAGCCAGCTCACGAGCAACCTCAGCAGCCCCGCGGGACCGTGCGCGTTCATCGGGCCCTCCGTCCGCGACGCAGCCCGAGCAGGAACGCGAGGGCGAGCACGCCCACCCCCGCCATGACGGCCTGCGGCGCGCTCACCTCGCCTGCGGCGCCGTCGTCCACGCTGACCTCGCGTACCGTGCTCGGGCTCTCGTTGTCCGACGCCGCGACCTCCGGTTGCTGCGCGGCCGCCAGCGCCGCATCGAACGCTTCGCGTGTGTCCTCTGGAAGCCGCTCGCGCACGAAGGCCATGACGGGATGGTCCGGCTTGGTGTGCCCGCTTCCCGGCAGCCCGCTCTCCAGCACCAGCGCCGCGAACTCCCGTGCGATGGCGTCGACGCGTTCGGGCGGCGCGTCCCAATACGCGCGCTGCGCCGCCACCAGCATGATGGCGAGCATGTTGGTCTTCACGTGCGCGTTGGGACCGCTCGCTAGGAACTCGGTGAGACCCAGCTCGTGACCGTCGCGCAGGTACACACGGTCGACCTCGTCCCAGACCCAGCTCTGCACGATGTCGGGGTTGGTCACCTGCCAGCCCCAGAGGTTCTCCATGAACTCGCTGCCCATGGTGCGCGCGCCTGCGTAGCCGTGGTTCATCAGCGCGTGCAGGTACGTGGGGTTCAGGTGACGCGCGCGGAGCTCGGTCAGCAGCGCGTGTGGGAGCGCCTCCATGTGCGCCTCGTCAGCGCTCGCGTGCTGCACCACGTGCCCGTCCGGGACGTGCCCGCTGGCGTGCTCCACGGCCACGGAGAGGCCGCCGAGGTAGTCGAACCCGTCGTTGTTGTCGAGCAGCCCGTACAGGTTGCTGGCGCGACCGAGATAGGTGTGCCGCGTGCTCGCGAGGCGCCGCGCGAAGGCCGCGTGTGCTGGCGCGCCCTGCTGGTCCACCCCGTAGGCGTGCCCCATGCGTCGCTCGTAGGCAGCCGCCAGCTCGCGTCGTTCACGGAACGCGCCCGAGCGCTCGGCCAGGCGGTTGATGCCCGCGCCGTACCCGCCGGGTGCGTTGCCGAAGAGCCGCAGGGTGGCGGTGCGACCCGCGACCGCCGGCGCCTGACCATCCGCCAGGCTGGCCGCCGCGTCCACCACCCAACGCGCCGCGACGAGGTTCTGTGCGAGAGGCTCGCTCCCCCCCGCGGCGAGCTCCCCCAGCGGCAGGAGCGCAGCAGACAGCGCCTGGCTCAGCTCGGGGTGCTGAGCGCGGATGGTCGCGGACGAGCCGTCGAGCGCGAGCAAGACAGCGCGGTCGAGCCACACCAGGAGGTTCGCGTACAGGTCGCGAAACAGGCCCGACGTGACGAAGGTGACGTCGCGGCGCATGCGTCCGTCGCTGAGCGGCTGCCGCTCGATGGAGCGCAGCACGCCGCGCGCGTTCCACACCGGGCGCACCCCCAGCAGGTCGAGCCCGAAGGCCACCATCGCGCCCTCGTCGCGCACCGTGTCGGAGGCCCACAGGATGACCGCGTCCCCTTCCCCGCTCGGCACGGGGTTGTCGCGGCGCGCCTCTGCGGCCAGCTCGGCGCCCAGCGCCCACGCGGTGGGGGTGGGCAGCTGCGCTCCGTCGAGCGCGTGGAAGTTCCTCCCGGTGGGCAGCACCTCGGGTGTGCGCACGGGGTCGTTGCCGCTGCCGGGCTCGACGAAGCGCCCCTCGAGCGCCGTGAGCAGCGCCGCGCGCTCCGCGTCCGGAGACGCGCGCAGGGCGCGACGCCACGCGGGGTCGACCCGCCCGTCGCCCGCCATGGACGCCAGCATGCGGTCCACCGCGGGGGCCTCCCAGGCGCGCCCGAACACGTGCAGCCCGAACGGCATGAACTGCTCCTGCAGGTGCGTGAGGTAGTGCCCCACCTCGTGCACCAGCAGCTCGTCGTCCACCTGGTCGAAGCCGATGCCGCGCACCTCGAGCTCGCCGCGCATGCTCTCGCTCAGCTCTTCGCGCAGCCCCAGCTCCGTGACGCGCGCGCGCATGGCGAGCACGGCGCGCGCGCGCACGGCGTTGCCCTCCTCCCCGCCGGCCGCGGCTTCGAAGCTCTCCACCAGCTGGCGCAGCCCGAGGAGGTCGTCGTACAGCGGGCTCGTCGCGAGCGAGGGCGTGAGGTGGTCGACGATGGTCGCCAGCCCGCGCCGCTTCGCCTGGATGCCCTCACCCACCCCGTCGACGATGTAGAGGTAGACGCTGGGCAGGTCCCCGACGCACAGGCGCGAGAAGTCGGTCGCCGCGAGCCCCACCCGCGGCCCGGGCAGGAACTCGTACGTGGAGTGCCGACCCACGTGCACCAGCACGTCGGCGCGGAACTCGCTCCGCAGGTACTCGTAGAACGCGAGGTACTGGTGCGGTGGCGGGAACGCGAGGTTGGCGTGCAGCAGCTCCTCGTCCAGCTCCCACCCGCGGGGCGGCTGCGGCCCCATGAACACGTTGCCGAAGCGCAGCCCCGGGATGACCAGGCTCCCATCGCTGACCATGACCCGCCCTGGTGCAGGCCCCCAGCCGCGCAAACCCTCGATGCCCGTGGCCTCGATCGCGCGCGTGAGGCGGCGCACGTCGTCCCACGCCCCGCGCCCCGCGAGCGCTGCGGCGTACGCGTCGCCCAGCTGCTCCAGCAGGCGCATGGCGCGGTCGCGCGCGCGGTGCCGCGCTCCTTCCGTCAGGTGCTGCACGTCTCCGAGCGTGCGACTCACCAGCGCCTCGACGAGCACACGCTCGGCTGGGTCGTGCTGCCCCTCCACACGTGCGAGCAGGAGCGACAGAGGCCCCGACGTCACCGCGGTCTGCACCGCTTCGGGGAGCGCGCCGAAGGTCGCCGCGTAGCTGGCGGCGGAGACGGTCTGCGCAGTGGCCGCCAGCTCCGCCAGCTGTCCGCGGTCCGAGGGCAGGTTCACGCCGCTCGCGAGGATGCGCTGTAGCAGCTCGTCCTGGGTGCGCGGCAGCGCGTCGCCCACGTCGTAGCCGTTCGCCTTCAACGTGTGCAGCAGTTCGAAGAGCGTGGCGGGCACGTCCAGGTTGTCGGCGCCGATGTTGTGTCTGCCGGGCGGGTGGTTGTAGTAGACGACGGCGATGCGCTTGTCGGCGTTGCGCAAGGTGCGCAGGCGGGACCAGCGCTGGACGCGGGCGCTGAGCGAACGCAGCTCCTCGTCGATGGGCTGAAGCTGGTGCAGCTGCAGTCCCGTGCGCGCGTCCGCGACGACGGGGCCTGCGGCGGCGACCACCACCCCCTGCCCCGCCCCCTGCAGCTCGGGCATGGCCACGCGGTAGTGCACGCTGTCCCACGCGAGCCCGTCCTCGGAGAGGCGCCACGCGGCCTCGCTGCGGTCAGGCAGGCGCAGCCCCTTGATGACGGGCACGTCGAGGCGGCCGAGCAGCTCCGTCGCGCGCTCTCGCCCCTCGCCGCCGCCCACCACGAAGTCCTGCAGCAGCACCAGCGCGTGCAGCGGCGCGCCGCGCGTCAGCTGAGGTAAGGCCTCGAGCGCGGCGACGCTCGGCGCCCCCCAGCGGGCCAGCACCGAGAAGCACTGCAGCTCGGCTCGCTCCAGGTGGGCGCACAGCGCCGCGTGCACCTCGGCGTCGCCGGGCCGTGAGCCCGTGTCGTAGTCCAGCACCGCGACGCTCGGCCGGCCACGTACGAGGCCGAGCTCGGCAGCCTCCACCTCGCGTCCGCCACGCAGGTAGCGCACGGGGGCGACGGGCTGCACGGGCCGGGCCCGGAGCGCAGCGCCCGCACGACCCAGCACGAACACCATCAGCTGCGCCAGGTTGGGGGCCCCACGGGCTGTCCAGTAGGCGCGCGCCTCGAACCAAGGGCCGAGCGCGGGGTGCGCGCGCGTCAGGCGTGCGACGTCGGCGACTGGCTCACGAGAGTCCCCCAGGCCCACGGTGGCTTCGTGCAGCACGGCGTCCGCCACGCCGTCGAACACGAGCCCGCCCGCGTCGCGGCTGCGGCGCAAGAGCCCAGCGTCGCTGCTCAGCGCGAACACCGTGCGCGGCGAGCGCTGCGTGAGGGCACGGCCCACCCGAGTCGCCGTGTCGCCGAACACCGCGCACAGCAGCACGGCGTCCGCGTCGCCGAGGAGCGCGCGCAGCTCCGCGTCGGTCAGCTGGTCGAGCTGCTCGGTGGTGCGCAGCTGCAGCTCGTGCTCCGGGTGCAGGCGGGCGAAGATGGTCGCGCCCTCCAGCAGCTCGGGCGCGTTCTGCTCGGACACGACGCCGACCAACCGCAGCGCGGCCGCGTGCATGGGGGCGCTCAGAATGGCGGCGGACACGATGCATGCCGTGAGCACACCACGCAGCGAGTGGCAGCGCCGAACGTGCGCACGCGGCGTCACGTGCGAAGGGTGGACGATGGGGACGCGCCGACTGACGTCAACGGGCGGGGAGAAACGAAGCAGGGGGGACGACACGCAGACACCCTCGCGCCCGTAGAGAAGCGGAAGGGTCGAGCGTGATCGGTCGCGCGCGCCCCGCCGCCCAAACCCGAGGCGCTGTGGAGGAACGCACGGGGTAGGTCTCCGGGCTCGTCCGCGGGAGAGCAGGCTCTCCTGACGCTGTCGCCTTCCCAGGGCGCGCTGGCCCCAGTGGCTTCGTGACAGCGCTTGCGCGCACATACCGTGGCGGGTCCGCGTCGGCATCTCACCGACTTCCCTGTTGGAGCCCGGCGTTTTCCCGGGCCCTGTGACCGCGAGCGCAGAACGCGTCCGTGGTCACCCAGTGCGCTGCGCGTGGTAGGCAGCGGGTGCCCGGAAGTCAACCCGCGGCCCCATCCCGTGCGCTATACCCGCGCCATGGGTGACGCCACGAAGATCGCGCCGACCGCGCACTACACCGCCTACGCGTGGCACGTGCTGGGTCTGCCGTACGCAGAGCACTTCGCCACGCCGCTCGGGCGTCGGCTGTTCCGCGCCTACGGGCTCCTCGAGCTGCCCAGCAAGCTGCGTGGGCGCCCGAGCAAGCTGCTGCGCACGCTGCACAACCGGCACGCGCTCATCGACGCCGAGCTCGAGCGGCTGAACCCGGACATGGTGGTGGAGCTGGGCGCGGGGCTGTCTCGGCGGGGGCTGACGTTCGCGCTCGACCACGGTGTGCGCTACGTCGAGCTGGACCTGCCCGCGGTCGCTGCCTTCAAGCGACGCGTGCTCGAAGACCACGTCCCCGCTTCGTTGCTCGCGCGCGCGGGCGAACGGCTACGTGTGCTGGACGCGGACATCCTCGCGCCGGGGTTTCGCGACGAGCTGGCGAAACACCTAGCCGGCGCCGAGCGGCCCGTGGTCGTCGCCGAGGGGGTGGTGGGCTACTTCGAGGCGGCGCAGCGGCACGCGATCCTCTCCAGCATCCGGGGTGCGCTGCCCCACACAGGCGCGCTGCTCACCGACCTGCGCGTGAGGCAAGGACAGGCTGCGTCCACGCGCGTGCTGCGGCTGGGCATCCTGATCGCCACACGCGGCCGTGGTGCGGCGCCGAGCTTCGCAGACCGCAAGGAGGTGCTGGCCATGCTGCACGGCGCAGGCTTCACGGACGTCGCCGAGCTGCCCGCCCTCGAGCGGGACGTGCTCTCGACGGTGTGGCGCAGCCGACCCTGAGCCACGCGACTGGCGTCACGCACGATGGACATCGCGAACACACGCCCCCGTCACGAAGCGGGCGTGCACACGGGCACGTGACCGCGCCCGGAACCCGCGAGGCTCAGCGCGGCTTGGCCGCGGCCCTGATCGAAGCGAGCACGCGATTCGCGACTCGTCGGCGCCCACCTCCCGCGACCAAGTGCGGCGCCCCGTAGAAGCCCACGGCCCCCACCATCAGCATGCGCGCGTAGTCCTCGCGGGCGGCCTTGTCGAGACCCAGCTGCTTCATCAGCCCCTCCAAGATGGCGAGCACCTGCGCGTCGGCGGTAGCCACGGCCTGCTCGATGACGGCCTCGGCCGCGCCCCAGGCGCGCATCGCCCGGTCGCGCTGCCCCAGCTCACGGTGCGTGAAGAGCTGCACCATCGCCTCGAGGCGCGCAGACGGGTCGTTGGGCAGGGACGCGAGGTGCTCACGTGCCAGCGTGGGTTGCGTGCTCGCCCAGTACTCGGCCACGGCGTCCACCAGCTCCTTCCGCGACGCGAAGTGGTGGTAGAAGCTGCCCTTGGTCACGCCCAGCGCGCGGCACAGCGCGTCGATGCGGACCCCTTCGCTGCCGCCCGTGCGCGCCGCCTCGATGGACGCCTGCACCCAGTCCGAGGGGGCCAGGCGCTCGCGCGGGCGGCGCTCAGCCATCGAGCCCGTGCGTGGCGAGGAAGCGCTCGTAGTGACCCAGGCACTCCGCCAGCTGCGCGTTCTGGCCCATGTAGTAGTGCGACGCGCCCGAGATCTCGTGCATCTCTTTCTTGGCGTGCGGGATGGCGTCGTACAGGCGACGCGTCTGGCTGGGGGTACACGCGTCGTCTGCGAGGTTGCCCACCACCAAGGTGGGCACGCTGGTCTGTGCGCCGTTGCGCTCGCCGTGCACCACCGAGTCCCGCAGGCTCCACTGCGAGAGCCAGCTGCGCAGCGTGGTGAAGCGCGCGAGCCCCACCGGACCATCGTTCACCACGCGCGGGTCCCCCAGGTAGCACGTGCCGGGCTTGCGCTCGTTCGGGTCCACCGCCGGGTCCAGCCAGCAGGGCGCCGCCATGGTGCCGTGCACCACGAAGGCGCGCTCACCGTGCGGCTGACCGCGGCGAGCGAGCAAGTCCAGCTGGTGCCGCGCCCAGTCCGTGATGCGGTGCGAGCGCGCCACCTGCGCGGCCGCATAGCGTGCCAGAAAGGCCTCGCTGTACGGCGGCTGCGGCGCGTCGGGCCCATAGAGAAACAGCTCCGGGTCGCGCGCGTTCGGGTCCAGCTCGTCCAGCACGGAGGGGTCCATCCACTCGGTGAGCGTGGCGGAGCGGCTGACGTGCGCGGCCACCAGGAAGATGCCCTCGGCCGGCACGAAGCGCGCCGCGACGAGGTCGGCCGGGTCGCCCGCGGGGGTGTGCGTGATGCTCGGGCGCTCCGCCTGCGCCTGATAGAAGAGCGCCAGCGAGCCCCCGCCGCTCCATCCGCCGAGGATGAAGCGCTCGTACCCGAAGCGCCGCGCCGCGTCCTTGATGCCCGCGCCCAGGTCCAGCGCGCACTTCTCGAGGATGAGCGCGGTGTCGTTGCCGCGGTAGCGCGTGTTCACGTAGAGCACGTGGTGCCCGCGCTCGGCCAGCGCCTTCATGACGGGCAGGAACGCGCCGCCGCCGATGGGGTGACTGAACACGATGGCGGTCTTCGAGCTGTGGTCGCAGGGGACGATGCGCATGGCCTCCACGAACACGAAGCCCACGTCGCCGCCGTAGGTGTCCTTGGCGCCGCCCGGGTCGCGCGCCACGATCATGTACGGGTGCCGATGGACGGCGTACGGCGCCTCAGCCACCGGCCGCCTCCAGGAACGCCGCGGTCGGACGGAGCCGGCGCGAGGTCTCGAGCGCCACGATCTGCCACTCCACGCGGCTGACGTTGTCGTGGAACTGCCGCGCCATGGCGCGCGCCTTCTCGGGGGCGCCGTGGTGCAGCCCCTGCGGGTCGTGCTCCAGCATGCCCGCCCCGAGGGGCGCGCCGAGGAAGCTGCCGCCGTGCACGAAGATGACCTCGTCGTAGTCCACGTTGCGGTGGTTCACCGGCACGCGCTCCGCGCCCTTGCGCCCCTCGGCCGGGCGCGGGAGGAAGTTGCACAGCACCACGCCGCGCGCCCCGAACAGCTGGTGCACCGGCGGCGGCAGGTGCAGCGTGTCGCTCGAGACCACGTTCCAGTCGCGAATGTTGAAGCGAAACGGGAACAGGTCGCCCTTCCACGCCTCGACGTCGCAGGGGTTGTGCTTGTAGGTGATGGACGAGGAGCCGCCGTCGTGCTGCAGGACAATCTCCCACTCGTTGGGGTCGTCGATGACGTGCGCCTCGGGGATCTCGATGGTGCTGGGGTCGAGCGGAGCGTGCCGACCGAAGGGGCCGTAGTCCGGGATCGTCAGCTCCGAGCTCGTCTCGAGCACGTAGAAGTGGTTCTGCACGCCATCCGGCACGATGCGGAACGTGACGGCCTTGGGCATCACCAGGTAGTCCCCGGGCTCGTAGCGCAGGGGGCCGAACTCGGTCTCGAACAGCCCCGTGCCCTGGTGGACGAAGTAGGCCGCGTCCCCGTCCAGGTGGCGTGTGTAGAAGGGCATGGGCGCGCTGCGCTTGCTGAGCGACACGGCGCAGTCCTCGTTCTCGAGGAGGCGCAGCGGGAGCGCGCGTGGGTCGCTCTGGTCCGGCACCGCCAGCTCGCGCGTCATGGCGCGGCGACAGCGGAGCGCGCCGTGGGCCTTGTAGCGCTGGGGATCGTTGCGCCGATACAGCTGGGCCATGCGGCCCGAGAAGCCCTGGCGGCCAATCTCGTCCTCCTTGAGGTCACCGATGTCGACGTGGGCTTGCCGCGGGGGGTTGCCGCGGTGCGGGTGGAAGAACGACTTCATGGAGCAGCTCCGGGGTGCGCGCGGGCGCTTGACGCACGGGGCTCTCCGCGCGATGGTGAGCCGCTACATACCATTCGGTATGGTATGGTTCAACCCCGCAGCGCGCGTGCCCTGCGGACTGCACCCCCAACGCCCCCCGAGCCTCCGATGAACCGCATCCAGTCGATCCTGAACGACGACGGCCACGTCGTCCTGCCGGGCGTGTACGACGCCCTATCCGCCAAGCTGGCCGAGCGCGCCGGGTTCCGCGCGTTGTTCGTGAGCGGCTATGCGGTGTCCGCCACGTACCTGGGAGAGCCGGACGTGGGCCTGCTGACCCAGACCGAGATGCTGGCGCGCTTGCGGACCATCTGCCGCAGCGTGAGCGTCCCCGTCATTGCGGACGCGGACACCGGCTACGGCAACGCGCTGAACGTCATCCGGACCGTGAACGAGCTGATCGACGCCGGGGCCGCCGGCTGCTTCCTCGAGGACCAGGTGTGGCCCAAGCGCTGCGGGCACATGCAGGGCAAGAAGGTGGTGCCGCGCGCCGAGTTCATCGAGAAGCTGCGCGCGGCCGTGGACGCGCGTGGCACGCGAGACTTCGCCGTCTGCGCTCGCACGGACGCCATCGCCGCAGTGGGTTTGGACGAGGCGCTGGCACGCATGCACGCCGCGCGTGACGTGGGCGTGGACCTGCTCTTCGTGGAGGCGCCACGGGACGAGGCGGACATGCAGCGCGTGGTCGCGGAGCTCCCCGGGCCGTTGGTCGCGAACATGGTCGAGGGCGGCAAGACCCCGCTGCGCTCGGTGGACCAGCTGCGCGCGCAGGGCTTCCAGGTGCTGCTCTATCCCGTGAGCGGGCTGTACGCGGCGGCCCACGCGCTCAGCCAGGTGTACGGGGCGCTGCGGCGCGACGGCATCACCACGGCAGAGGCTGAGCGCATGGTGAGCTTCGACGAGTTCGGCGAGCTGATCGGCCTCGAGGCCAAGTACGCCCTGGCCTCCAAGTACGAAGCTCCGTAGCGCGCGAGCTCAGCGGTGCAGCGCCAAGACAGCACCGCTCTCGGGGTCCACCTGCAGCACGTTGCCGCCGCCTTCGACCGCGATCAGGCGGCCCCCGTCGACGTGCAGCGTGTTGAGCCAGCGTCGGGGCGAGACGCCAGCGGCGACCATCGTGCGCGCCCCCGTGGTCGGGTCCAGCGAGACCACGTCACGGCTGTCGAGCAGCGCGTAGATGCGCCCGTCCAGCAGCACGGGACCAGAGAGCTGCCCGACCAGCGGACCCGTGGCCGGCGCCTCCGCGAACAGGGAGCGCGCGCCGCTGGTGAGGTCGACCGCGTACAGCGCTGACGGGCCGAACGCGCCGACCAGCGCACGATTGCGCGCGGCGTCCACGGCGAGGGTGTAGACGGACATCAGCGGGAGGGTGGTGTCCGGCGTGGTCGGGTCCGACAGTAAGGTGGCGCGCCCGCTGCTGACGTCCACGCGGGCGACGGTGACGGGTCGCCCCACGGTCGCCGTGTCGTCGGAGAGCACGAGCACCTCGTCGGCAGACAAGGGGGCGAGCCCGGCGTAGCCCGGCGTCGCGATGCCCGGCGAGGTTCCGTCGCGAACCACCGTCACCGTGCGGGTGTCGAGGTCGAGACGATAGATGGCCCCGTTGGTGTTCTGGTTCAGTCCGAAGAAGGTGCGCTCCCCCGGAACGGGCTCGAGCAGCGTGACGAACGCGCCGCCGAAGTCGATGTGCTCGGTGCGCGCGCCATCGGCGCCGATGCGCAGCAAGCCGGTGAAGTCCGCGTTGGCCACGGCGACGTACAGCGCGTCGCCCAGAACCGCGGCGTCGCGGGGCTGCGTGGCTTCGAAGGTGCGAGGGAAGCCGTCCCGCAGCAGCGAGGTGCGCTCGCCGTCCACGGTCGAGACGGCGAGCAACGCGTGGCTCACGTCCGCGCCGAGGACCACCGCCTCACGGAACGGGTCGTAGAACAGCGCGCGCGCGTCGCGCAGGGAGGGTTCCCCCCCCATGTTGTCGGCCAGCACGGTACGGTCCCCCGAGGCCAGGTCCACCTCGACGAGTGCCCGGTTGAGCCCGGCGTCGTACACGAAGGCGCGGCCGTTCGCCTCGTCTAGGGCGAGCCCCATCGTCGTGGTCAGCGCAGGACCGCTGCCCAACGTGCCGTTGGAGATGGGCGTCCGCACGCCGCTGGTCGTGTCGATGGCCATCAGCCCGCCGGTGCGGTCCACGACGTAGAGCGTGTTGCCGTCCGCGCTGACGCGCGCGGCGGTGGGCACATCCAGGAGCGGCGCGTTGGCGTTGGGCACGGTGGGCGACGAGAGCACCTCGCGGTCACCGCTCGTCCCGTCCACCGCGACGATGCTCGCGTTGGCTCCGTCGATGACGTAGAGCACGTCGCGCGTGGGGTCGTACTCCACGTAGACCGCGTTCTCGATGACCGCCGCCGCCGGGTGCGTGGTGGTGTTGGAGAGGGGTGCGAACCCCGCGCTCTCGCTGAACGTGTAGAGCCCGCGCGAGCCCATCGCACTGGCCACGCGCGCCCCGAAGACCCAGCGGCTGCGCGCGCTGTCGAAGGCCAGCGCCACGGGTCGGTCCGCGCCTTCCCCGAAGGCGGCGAGCGAGGCAAGCACGCGCACGTCTTGCGCGGCGATGTCGGCCACCATCAGCCGCGTCCCCACGACGAGGTCGTCGGACAGGTAGGTGAAGCGGTCGTTCACGGTGTCGAGGTGCGCGCCATAGGGCGCTCGAAACGGATAGAAGCGCGAGATGCTCCGAGCGAGCGTGGTGCTCCCTCCGGCCGCGTCTCGGATGACGACGCGCACCTCCGTCTCGCTCTCGCTCAGGGGGATGTCCGCCGACCAGGTGGCGAAGTCGTCGTCGCTGTCGGCGTCGACCCCGTTGACCGTGACGGACACCACGCCCACGTCGTCGCTGGCGGTGCCGCGCACGTGCGCCTGCGCGGCCTCGGTGAACGCATCCAACATGGGAAAGGTGATCTCCCCGGTGGGCGGTGTGGTGTCGCTCGGGCCCACGTCGACCGTCGCGTCGAACACACCCATGTCGGGGGGAGCGTCACCCCCCGAGCCGCACCCGAAGGTGAGGCTGGCGAGCAACGAGAGGAGACGGGACCAGAGGGTGGGCGGTTGCCAAGACATGCCCGCACCCTAGGCGCTGGGTGCGTACCCGGGGAGGGTGGAACAGGGGGCTGTGAGATCCGCGTGAGAGACGCTCACAACGCGCTCGCCGGTCGTGTTCGGCGAGGCGCGGAGCTGGCGGCTGTCATGGAATGGTCCTTACAGCAAGCCCTCGAACACGTCCGCGGCGGCCTCGGCCATCCGCTGGTAGCCCGCGCTGCTGGGGTGCAGGAAGTCCCCGCTGTGCAGCGCCGCGGGCATCTGTTCAGGGTCGGCCGGGTCGCGCATGACCGCGTCGAAGTCGACGAACCCATCGTGCTCGTCGGTGGTGCGGATCCACGCGTTGACGGCCTGGCGCTTGGCCTCGTTCTCGGCGGACCAGTACTCGGGGATGGTCGCGCCACGGAACGGCAGGAGGGTGCCCACCAGCACGTCGAGGCCACGCGCGTGGGCCTGCGCGATGACCTGGCGATACGCGCCGATGATGTCCTCAGCGCTGACCACGGGGCCGAACAGCGTGCCGATGCCGAGGTCGTTCACGCCTTCGAGCAGCAACACGTGGGTCGCACCGGTCTGCGAGAGCGCGTCGCGTTCGAAGCGGCTGAGTCCGCTGGGTCCGCCAGGGAACACGCGAGGGGCGTCGTTGAGGATGCGGTTGCCGCCGATGCCCGCGTTCACCACGGCCGCCGCGATCCCGCGCGCGGCGAGCTCGTCGGCCAGCGCATCTGGGTAGCGGTCGTGCCCATCCGTGGTGGAGCCGGCCCCTTCGGTGATGGAGTCTCCGAACGCGACGATGGCGAGCGCCACCTGGCGCTGCACCTCGACGCCGGACAGCCAGTAGACGGATGTGTCCGTCGTGGGCGCGTCGAAGTCGAGGGCGTTCACCTGGTCGCCGGACACCACGTACGTCGTCTGGTTCGCGCTGAGGTGCTGCGCCGCTTCGCCACTGCCGGCCTCGATGTACAGGCTGATGACGAGCGTGCCTCCGTCCGGAACGCCGAGGGCCACGGGGTCGCTGCGCAGCTCTTCGCCGGGCGTGAGCGTCACGGAGCGCTCGCCCTCGAAGGTCAGCTCGCGCAACGAGCCGGGCTGCACGGCCGCCCCACCCATCGAGAGGCCCACCGTAGCCGCGCCGATGTGCGCGGGGCGCGTGCCCATGGCGTTCGAGAGGCGCACGCGTACCAGGTCGCCCCCGACGCTCACGCGCGCGACCTGCCTCACGGTCTCGTCCGCGAAGACGCGCCGCGCCTGCATCATGCTGCTGGTCCAGGTGCTCACCCAGGGTGGATGGCCGCCGTCGCAGGACGCGAGCAGCGTCACGAGCGCGAGGATGACGCCAGACAGAAACCAGCGTGACGCGCGACGTGTCCGAGCCAGAGGCGCGGCGGCGACGAGAGGAGCGCGACGGCATGGGGGGAACGCACGCATGAGACTGGCTAACATCGCAGCGCAATGCGCTCAAGAGCCGAGCGGAAGCGGGTGCGTCGCGCTGGACGTCGGCGAGGTGCGCTCGCGCACACGGTTGCGGCCTAGAACAGGTGCGCGGGGAGCGCCGTCGCAGTCGCGGTGAGCCCAACGGAGAAGCCGTCACAGGTCGCCGACTCGGGGTTGGTCATGACGTCGAAGAGGCCGTCCAAGTCGTCGAAGAGTGCAGATGGGTCGAGGGGCGTGATGAGCGGGAGGATGAACTCGGACACGAGCGCGTCGCGATGGACGACGCCTGCCAGGACGAGGTCGCGGATACCCTCGAGCTCGAGGGTGCCCGTGAGCACCACCCCCGTCAGCGGCAGGCTGAACACGCGCTGGTCCTCACCGTCGACCATGGGCAGCTCGAGCGCGACGGCGTCGAAGTGCGCGGTGAACCGCCCGTCACGATCGCCGCTCACGTCTTCGTCGGACCCGAGGACGCGTTCCACCCCGCCCTCGGTGACGATCAGCTCCACGCGGGCGCTGCGCCCAGTCAGCGGGGTCACGCGCACGTCCAGCACCACCCCCGCGCAGTCTGGCTCGGTGTTGGTGCAGAAGAGGCCCTCGTCCAGCTGCGCCTGCACATCCAGCGGGTCGTTGGGCGTGAGCACGTAGAGGGCCGCGACCATGTCGACCAAGGTGTTGTCGACCGAGCCCGGATAGTCAGGGACGCCGCACACGGTGTCGACGCCGTCCAAGTCCACGCCCGCGAGCTCGCCCGCCTCCGCCTGCGCCTGCGTGGGGATGTGCAGCGTGGTCAGCCGATAGCGCGCGCGCACCACACCGCCGCAGCGCGAGGCGTTGAGGCCGACGGAGCCGCGGCACTCGCCGCCACAGCCGGCGAGCATGGCCGTTACGAGCGCGAGCAGGGTGATGGTGCGGAGCGGCCAAGTGGGGGTGGCAGCGGCGGCGCGACGAGCGCGCGGCAACCGACTGGGCTCGGGACGAACGGATGGGCAAAGCATGAAAGTTGGATCCCCTTACGTGATCAAGACCGCGGGCGGAGTGAACGCGTGACGCTCCCCGCCAGCCCCTACATCCTGGCAAGCGGCGCGCAATGTGTCCACATCGGAGGCACGTTCCTCGCGTCGAGCCACCGGGACGAAACCCCGTCGCCCGCGCGTATCATGCGCACGATGAGCTCATCCCTTTCCCTGGTACCTCCAACCGCGCTCCTCGTGCTGGTCGCCGCGGGCTGCGGCGACAGCGAGCCACCCGCGACGGTGTCCGTGGACCCGCACGCCGCGATCGCCACGGAGGCGTCCGCACCCCAGGGAGCTTCCGCGGGGGGGCCGAGCGCAACGGCGCCGAGCGCGACCGCGCCTGACGTGCCGGACGACCCCGACGAGGGCGCCGACCCAGCTGGCGAGCGACCCACGGTGGCGCCCACGGTTGGTGCGGCGCTGGCTCCCCCAGCGGTCCCGCCCACGGGACTAGTGCGCGTCGTCGTCATCGCGGAGCACACGCTCCTGCGTTCGGAGGAGCGCACCGTGGACGGCATCGTCCGCGCGCTGCACCTGGGTGACGTCCGCGTCGAGCGGGTGGACGCAGCCGAACGAGCGGCGCCGTTGACGACCTGGTTGACCACCGCGACGCGGACGGACAGGCAGTCCGCGCTCGGGACCGCGCTCCCGGAAGGGCACGCGCTCCACGCCGACGCCGACGCCGTCGTGTTGCTGCGCGTGCTCCCGCCGGACGGGCGCCGCTCGCAGGGCGTGGGGGCCTTCGCCGTGCTGGCAGGCGCTCCGCTGCGCGAAGTGGTCTTCGGCGACGGTCCGCTCTTCGCCGAGGCGGCGGCCGCGCTGGTCACGCTCCTGACGGAGGCGCCGTGACTGGTCGGCCTTCCATCCCGTGGTGGCTCGGCCCGAGCCTGCTCATCACAGCGGCAGCGTGCTTGGTCGCCTCCGTCACTCCAATGCGCGCCCGGGCCGGCGCGCGTGACCTGGAAGTGTTGACGGTGCGCGCAGACGACGGCACCGACCCACAGTCCGAGGCGTGCTTCGCGGGGGTTCGCAGGGGACTGCGTCGCACACCGGACGTCCACCTCCAGAACCTGTCGCGCGAGGTCGCGGAGAGACGCGCCGGAGCCCCGCTCGACGGCTTCATCGACTGGCCCCGCGAGCGCCTGGCCACCATCGCCCCTGGCTCGAACGGGACCCTCGACGCCCTCGTCGTCATCGACTGCCGCCCGGGCGCCCGCAGCCTCGACGCCGTCGCCCTCGCCGGCACCGGCGGGCTGGCGTCCGCGACCCTTCAGCGGTTGAGCCTGCGAGAGCTGCCCGTCGGTGTGGCTGCCGAGCGCTTCGCCGGCCGCGTGTTGGTCGAGTGGCAGTGGCGCGGGTTCTCCCCGTGAGGAGCAAGGAGCGGGCGCGGGGCAGATGCGTGGGGTTGAGCCGCAGGGCGCATGCCGTTGCATCACCGCCCACGCGCCACGAGACTGCTGCTGATGTGGGCCTGTGCACTCTCCTCCCCATTCCAATTCGTGGTCGGCGTCCTATGCCTTGCGTCCATCGTGAGCACGCTCGCACCAAGCGCGACCGCGCATGCTCGCTGCGGCGCCATCGGACTGAGCGCTGACGTTCGGCGCAGCGCGTTCGTCGTCGAAGCCAGCGTAGTGCGGGGCGGCGACCCCGCGGAGTTCCGCACGGTCGCGGTGTGGAAGGGCTCGGACACGGCCCCCGGAACGTTCACGCTCCACGCCAGCTACGGCGGGCCACTCACGCCCTGGCCCCGCGCCGGGACCGAAGGCCAGGTCTATCTGGTGATGCTGAGCCCGGGCCGCGATGGCCTCCGCGTCCGCCGCTGTGGTCACAGCGGGCTCATGAACGAGGAGCTACGCGCGGCTCTCGGCGCGCTGGGTCTCACGCGGATGCGACTCCAGAACTAGAAAGAGACCGCCCAGCCAACCGGTGATGCCGAGGACACGGTGAGCGACTCCTCGACACTCACACCCTGTAGGTGGCGCCGTCGACCACCGACGACGCCCACACCGATGAATGCGACGAGCGCCACCAGACCGGAGCCGAGCATCATCATGAGCGGGCCTTCGAGGCCCGGCACGTGTGGAGTCTCCGAGCGCGACGCGACCAGGAGCGCAATGCCCAGCGACAACGCAGACAAACCGACCGCGGTCGCGCCCACCAAGCCATACACGCGCCGCCGGTCCTGAAGCTCGGCGTCGCGTGCAATGAACTCCGGCTCGGTGAGTGCGAGCTGCACGTGGCCCACGTCCACCTGCGCGGCAACTGGGGACGAAGCACACCCCACCAACACATGCGCGGCCGCGAGGACCAAAGCCATCGCTGTATCGAACTTCCGGAGCACCGCGTGCTGTCGCCCAACTGCGTTGTCCATGGCGAGTGGCAGCATAGCCTGGGAGTCAGAACGAGGCAGGCTGGTCGCGCACGCTCAGCTCTCGGCGTACCAACATGGCCACCGACGCCGTCGACTCTGCACTGAGCATCCTGGGGTCGACGTCCGGAACCATCGCCTCGCTAGACCCGCCACCACGTACGAAGTCGGTGGAGCAAGCTCGACCGGCGGCGAGAAGGCGCGGGTTCCGCCGTCGCGGTCCACGCGGTGACGTGTGCGCAGAACGCGTCGACCTCGCACACGATGCGCTCTCGGTCCCGCACCTGCTCGAACAGCCGTTCGAGCTCTGCGTTCGGTCCGCGCGCGAGGCCGATCAGCTGGCCGGCCATGGACGCGATCGTGTCGGTGTCGCCACCCCCTTCGACGACGTCATCCAAACATTGCTCGAGCGCGACATGCGCGTGGTGTCGAGCCGCGACGAGGGCTAGCGGGACGCTGTGCGCCACGTAGCCGGTCGGTTCGAGGAGCGACAGCGCCTCCGCGTAGTCGAGGGCATCCCGGTCCAAGAGCGCGCGGATGTTGTCGCGGACATTGGAGTCGAACAGGACGTCCGCCACGCGCTGCAGGAGGTCCCCGCGCGGAAGCACGGGCTCTCGCGCCACTATCTGCAGGGCAGTGAGCATCGCCAGCGCACCCGCGAGCGCCTCCTGATGGCGGTGTGTGATGCGAACGACGTCGCGGATGGTCACGCGGTCGAGGGGATCACTCGCATCGACCACGAACGCGAGGGGCGCCATCCGCATGGCCGCTCCGTTGCCGGCGGCGTATTCGCCGTCGAGCCCGGACAGCGCCCAGTGCGCCCCCATGTCGAGACTACGGAGTGCGCCGAACGTGCTCGACCCGAGTCCGACGAGGCCGCCCGCGCGATAGTCGGAGAGCAGCTCGCGCGCGACATGCGCGGCCAGGGGGTCGGAGGTCCGCCTGGACCACGCACGCACGGCGCGGCAGGTGGCGAGCGTGAGCATGGTGTCGTCCGTGACGGACCACGTGGGGGGGCGCGCACGAGTCGCTGGCGAAGTCCCCTCCGAGGCACTGGCGAACGCGTCTCCCACGGCCCCAGCCAGGAGGCACGCGCAGATGCGATCAGGCGGGACTCGTGACGAGGCGCGGGTGCTCCACGTGACGTTCAAGCGGACCCAACGAGTTCGTCGAACCTCAGGGTGCGACCGCCGATGTGTCCAAAGCCAAGCACGTCATGCACCTCCCCAACAGGCGCGCTCCGCCGCGATCTGGTCGTCGATGTCCTCCTTGCTAGGGTCACCCTCAGGGAGTGCCCGTATCACCTCGAGGAGGCGCCGGCGCGGAATAGGCGTGGCTTCGAGGCGCCGCACGACAACCTCAACGTCCCCCGAAACGTCGTCCAAGGCCTCGTCGAGCTCGATTCGGCGTGGTCCGACAAGACGCCCTCGCACAATCCTGGCTCGCTGCATGGCTCCATTACGATAGTCCACGAGGAATCGGGCAGCCAAGGGACACCAGTCCCCACGCGCGACCCTGCGCCGTCGCACGAGGCAGACGATGCCGCCGGGCTGCTCTCGAGCTCGACGAGCCATGGTGTCGAACCATGTGCGCCGCTGGGCAAGCTCCATCAGAACGAGGTAGGCCGGTCGCTCACGCTCAGCTCTCGACGTACCGACATGGCCACCCACGCTGTCGGCAGGAGCGTGACGAGCGGCAAGCGAACATCCGTGGCCAGGGTCAGGAGGTCGAGGACGAGGATGCCCACCACCCATCCCCGCAGCGGCATGCGCGCAGCGTACGCGCGCCGCGCGGCAAAGAGCGTCATGCATAGCCAGAGGGAGTCGAACGCGTAGCCCGGCCACACAGGGTCGTGTGCCAGGTGGCCGCCCATGCAGTTGTGGAGCATGTCGCACACGAAGCGCAGCGGGAGCGTCACCAGCAAGAGGGTGGAGACCAATTTCCACACCGACGACCTTGGAACGAAGCGGCGCCCCATCGGCACAGGGTACCCGTGCCTGGCGAAGTTCACCAACGCTGCTGGCGTCGCGCAGCACAGGCGGGATGGCGCTCAGCGCCCGCACCCACATCGAGGTGCGCTCATGGTGGTGGTCGGGTAGGGTCCACCCATGGAGTGGAATCCACGAGCCCTTCTGGTCACCTTCGCCGCCGGAGTTGGTGTGTGGCTCCTCGTCGCCCGGCCATGGGCGCCCCGCGACGCTCCTCGCGAAGACACAGAACGTGTCGCTAGCGCTGGCGATGCGCTCCCCATCCAACTCCCAAGCGGCGACATCATGGATGTGGCACGGTCCCTGGGCGCCCGCGCAGGGTACGGGTACATCGATGGGGACGCTGCCGTACGTGCCCTCGTGTTTGTGGTGAGGCCTGGCTGGTACACCATCGTCTACTACGTAGAAGACGGCGACACGTACACACGACTTCCGGGTACCTACAACCCGACGGGCTATGACGAGCCGCGCCTTGCCGGGTCCCCGCCGATCCTCGCGTTCCACTCGCAGCAGATGGGAGTGGACTTCACGTATCGCCTCCGTGAAGGGCAGATGACGCTCGAGGCACTCGGGTCGTTCCAGGTGGGGCCGGCTGCCCCGATGGCGGACCCGACGCTGCCGGGCCTCATGGTGTCACCGGTCACACGTACCGACGGCGAGTGAGACAAACGCGTGCGTGCAACGCGGGCGCGCCTCAGAAGTCCTCGTTGAACTCGACGCGACCCAGCTCCTTGTCGAGCATGCGACGGTACATGGCGGGGCCGACGTAGCTGTAGAGACACACGCCCAACCATACGAGGTGCACGAAGCCGCTCAGGCCAGGCGCCTCGAGGTCGAGCGCCGCTTGTGCGCCCGCCTGGAAGAGCGCGTAGGCCCCGACTAGCAAGATGATGGAGCGGTGGCTCTCGAGCGCCAGCAGGTAGGTGTTGACCCGAAACCACGTGCCGAGCAGCCAGCTCTCGCGCGCCTTGATGTCGCCCAACAGGCGAAGCGCACCTTCATCGTGAGGCGCGACCTCCAGCACCCACACGGCGTGGTCGCGGGCGCCTTCGATGTCGCCACGGCGCAGGAGGATGTCTCCCACCAACACCAGCGCGTCGTGATACTCGGGCTGGAACGACAGCGCTTCACGCGCCAGTTCTTCCGCTTGTGCGACATCCCCGCGCTCGAGCGCCACCTCCCCCAGCAGGGTCAGGACGTTGGGGTCTTCGGGGCTGAACGCTCGCGCCTGCTCGAGGTAGCTGCGCGCCTCGTCGCGCTTGCCCTGCGCCAGCATGAGGGCCGCCAACCCAGTGCGCGCGTGGACGCTCTCCGGCGAGAGGGCGAGCGCATGCTCGAAGTGTGTCCGGGCGTCCTTGAAGCGCCGCTCCAAGATGCAGACGCTACCCAGCACCTCGTAAGCGTTCGCGTACTCGGGGTCGAGGCCGATGGCCAGCTCCGCCTCGTAGCGCGCCGCCGCGAGGCGCTTCTTCCGCAGCAACGCCGACGCGAGGAGAGCGTGACCGGCGGGCACTTCGGGGAAGTGCAGGAGCGCATCACGCAGCGCGTGGATGGCGGCGTCCACGCGACCCATCTCGAGGTAGCGGACGGCCTGCTGCGTCTTCATGTTGGCGAAGTGCGGGTTCATCAGAGAGCGAACAGGAAGCGGGCGATCGGGCCCGATTCGACGAGGGCCGACGTCGAGAGGAAGAAGATGGCCAACAGGAACCAGAGACCGTTGCGCACCTCGCCGCCGACGTACGTGAACAGCGCGAAACTGCGGCTCTGCCACGTGAAGACGAAGTAGGCAGGGAGCATGCGCGCGACGCGGACTCCGATGCGCACGTAGGGCAGCGTCCACGTGGGGAACACCTCGGCCCGATGCAGCACGGAGATGCCGACGATGAGGACAAGCATGCCCACCAGGATGGCCACCAGCGCGGCGACCTCGCGACGGCGGGTGGCGCTCCCCATCGCGAACGCGTTGAGCGCGAGCCACGTGCCCCCCACGAGCGACCCGGCCACCATGAGGGCCAGGAAGGGCCAGAGGGGGTTCACGACGACCCTCTCGAGAGGGCCGCGCGTCGGCTCGTCGACGATGTGGTACGTCGCCTGCCTCATCCACGCCCCTTCTTGCCGTGCTTGTCCAAGAAGCGCAGCACCTCTTCGTACTGCCCGCCCGCGTCCGCGTAGCGCGCGTGATTGCGCGCCGTCGAGAGCCACTCGGCCGTGGTGCTCTTTACGTCCTTCACCGCGTCCAGCAGCATCTGCTGCGAGATGCGCACCTCGTCGGCGCGATCCAGCGAGAGCTCGATGGCGATGTCGGCGGCCGTGTCCACCACGGCCTCGAGGTCCGCGCCGCTGTAGCCCTGGGTCTGCTTGGCGAGGAGCTGCACGTCCACGTCGTCCGTGAGGGGGCGTTCGCAAAAGTGCAGTGACAGGATGGAGGCGCGCGCCTCGCGGTCGGGGGGCGGCACGAACAGCACGCGGTCGAAGCGCCCGGGCCGACGGAACGCGCTGTCCACGGCCCACGGGGTGTTGGTGGCGCCGAGCACCAGCACGCCGGAGTTGTTGCGCGCGAAGCCATCCATCTCCGACAAGAACGCGCTGACCAGCTTGGCCGACTCGTTGTTGCGCGAGAAGCGTCGGCTCCCGGCGAGCGCCTCCAGCTCGTCGAAGAACAAGATGGACGGCGTCTTGGAGCGGGCCTTCTCGAACAGCGCAGAGAGCTTCCGCTCGGACTCGCCGATGTACATGTCGAGCACGTCCGAGATGGAGACGCTCAGACACGTGGCGTCACACTCGCCAGCCGTGGCGCGCGCGATCAGCGTCTTGCCGCAGCCCGGCGGGCCGTAGAGCAGGATGCCCCCGCCGGCGCGGCGCTTGAAGCGCTCGAAGAGCGAGGGCTTCTGAAACGGAAGGATGATGCGCCGGCGGATCTGCTGCTTGAGGTCTTCGAGGCCACCCACGTCCGCGAACGTGATGGGCTCCTCGGGGGGCGCGAGCGCGCGGTCCAGCTCGAGCACGTCCGCGTCGTCGTTGTGGATGACGCGCAGGGCGGGGCGCCCCGGTCGTCCGTCGGCCGCCTGGGTGGCAGGCACCACACGCGCGCCCAAGAGCGCCGCCAGCCCCGGGTCCTCGAGCGTGGCGTTCTCCCGCACGGCTGCCCGGTAGGCCGCCTGCCCCTCCTCGTTGCGCCCCAGGGCCGCCAGCGCGCGGGCGCGGAACAGAAGTCCCAAGGCCCCCTCGGTCGGCGCCGCGTGCAGCGCGGCCTTCGCGTCCCCGACAGCCAAGAGGGCGCGACACATCTCCACGGCGTCTTCAGCACGCGAGAAGTGCGTGGGGTCCGAGTCTCTCGCGAGGGCCGCGGCGCGCGCGTCGTCTCCACCTTCGCGCAGCGCCCGCACCACGACCGCCCGGAGCGCGCCATTTTCGGGGGTCGCCGCGAGGGCGTGTTGCAGTGCCTCCAAGCTTGCAGAGTCCATCGGCGCAGCTTCTGTTGAACGGGGCGGTGCTTGTCAAGCGTTCTGGGCCGGTCGCTGGCGGAGCCTCCCGGAGGGACGCTCACCCGCAGTCACGCGCGCTCGGGGTCCGACCACTCGACCAGGTAGCCTTGTGCGCGAAACACGTCCTCCAGCTCGGACAGGACGGCGGAGTCATGATGGGTGGGCGCGTAGACCAGGAACCCCACCGCCTGGTCGACCAACGGGCCAGCGTTGTCGTCGACGAGCCAAGACACTGCGACCCGCCCGGCGAGCGCTGGTACGAACAGCGTGGTGGTGCGGCTGTCCAAGTCGTTCATTGTCGACCGGGCGTCGTGGACTCCCAGACCGTTGAGCGCGCAGAGCAGCTCCTCGCCGTCGCTCGCGTCCTCGCGGATGGGGACCGCGCGACCATGGCGCGCGCCGCTGGTCGGTTCCACGTACAGGAGCCCCTCGACGCCAGTCGCGCGTCGTCGCACGACCGAGCCCACGGCCGTCCAGAAGCCCTCGTGGACCTCGACGCGGTCGTCGTTGCGCGGGAGGAAGAACGTCCACTCCGGGTTCGCGGGCACCGCGACGAAGATGTCCCCGTCCAGCGTGTCGGCGAGCTGCACGGCGCCCACGCTGTCCCGCTTGTCGAGCACATCCGCAGAGCGATCCCAGAAGAAGTAGAGTTCGCGCTGCAGCCGCTCGGCGTCGAGTTGGTCCAGGACTTCGCGCGGCGCATGGACACGAACGAAGCCGTTCACCGTCGCCGCGCCCCACCGACGGGCGAAGCTCACGTAGTCGTTCGGTAGACCCCCGATGCGTTCACGCAACGGCCCCACGTCGAGGCCCACCATGGGAGCCGCTTCGTAGAGGGCGTCCGGCAGCGCGGTGGCCGGACGCCCTGCCGGACGAACGGCCACGGGCAAATAGTCGGCCGCGTGCGTCAACGGCGCAGGCAGGCGCTGCAGCGCCGCGTCGTGCAGCCAGCCCATGAGCCCATCACCGAGCGCCGCCCACTTCGTCCCTACCCCGCCCGCGTGCTCCACGGGCCAGTAGCGGGCCCCGTCTCGACGAAACACGGTCGTGTAGGCCATCGACGTCCGCCTGCCCGATTCTGGGCGCTCTGGAAAGCGTTGCGCGTGGTCCCAGCGCAGGTGCACGGCGAAGTCGTCGTTCTCGACGGCGTAGAGAAACGGGAACGGGGCTAACTCCGGGAACGCGGCCTCGAGCCGCTTCCGCAGAGCCAACGTCTCATCGGTCCACGACAGCCCTTCCAACGGCGGTACGGCGGCGGGCGTCTGCGATCCACGAAGCAGCGAGCGGAACCGGTCGAAGATGCTCACGGTCCGTGGGTGTAGCACGCGGGCCGGCCGACCATGTGCTTGGTCGCGCAGGACATCCTTTGCGCGGACACCGACGTGACCCAAGCCGCGCTCACGACGGGGCCTGTGGACCTCCTCGCTGCGGCGGTGGACCCCGAGGTCGTCACGGTTCGTGGGCTGCCCGTCCAGGCGACACGTGCCACGGGAGTCGCGGTCTGCTAGCGTCGGCCGCGCATGGAGATCGAAATCACGTTCGCGGACATGGTGCGCGCTACTTGGGTCCGTTTGGGGAAGGCGGCCTGGTTGCTGACCGTGTTCACGTGTTCCGGCGTCGGACATCTCGTACTAGGCGAGAACGTGGTCTTGGGCACGTTGTTCACGTCGATTCCCTTCTTCCTGCTGCTCGTGACGTATCAGGCCTATTCGCGTCTGGACGCGACGCACCGACGCGTCCAGACGCGCGTGGACAGCACGGGCGTGCATGTGCGCTCTGGAGCGTCGTCGAGCGACGTCGGGTTTGGCGACATTGTGCGCGTCCGCTGGACGGAGCACGTGGTGCTGTTGGTCCTGGCGAGCGGCGGTGTGTCGGTGGTGCTGACCCGGGGTCTGGACGAAGAATCGGCGCGCACGCTGCGGCAAGCGGTCGAGAGCCGCATCGACCGGCCCACGTCCGTATTGAAGGTCGTCGTCGCCATCGTGACGCTGATCCTAGTGTTCGTTTGGCTCTGGACCACCGTGGCCGAACACACGCGGCCCGTGACGCGCGACGACGCAGACGAGTCCATGGCACACGACCGCGAACCGTGAGCACGGTCGCTCCGCTACGGCGCGGTCCGTGACGCAACGCCTACGGGCCCGGGGCCTGGTGCGCTTCTTCGATCCAGCCCTCGAGCGTGCCCGCGACGTGGCGGGCCCACTGGGGCGTGCGGCCCGAGAGTGACGCGGCCGTGCGCACGCCCTCCTCGACGTTGCGGGCGATGGTGCGCTTGCCCCGCAGCGGCGAGACCAGGTTGAGCCCGGTGAGGAAGCCGCGCGCGGCGCTCACCCAGAAGCCCTCGCCGGGGAGCACGACGATGGTCGCCGTGACCGCGCTGTCGAGAGAGCGTGAGACCTCGTTGGCCCGGCGCTGCGCGACGGTGTCCGGCAGGGAGAGCCCGTGCGCCACCACGTTGAGCGCGATGATCCCCTCGCGGTGCTGGGCCGAGAGGGAGAGCGCGTACGTGAGCGAGCGGTCGAGGTTCTCGACCGTGATGGTGTCGGTCCAGAGCAGCACGTGGAGGTTGCCGTCACTCGCCTGAATGAGGCCGGGATGAGAGGTGCGAACCACGGTCCCTATCATGGGACAAACGCACCCGAGAACCAAGCACGTTCCGACCTCGCCCTGGGTCAGCGCTCGGCCGCGAACAGCCCGGGCAAGAAGTGCTCGAGGTTGCCCACCTCTTCCACGTTGTGCAGCAGCCAAGCACGCGCATGCGCCTCGTCGAACGCGACGCGGCGGAGCGCACGCTGCACGAACGCCAGGCCGCGCGGGAGGTTCGGCCCGATGGTGATGGAGTTCTCGTAGCGCGTTCCCCCCGGCACACGTCGCCACGTGTAGTCCATGGCCGCCATGCCCGACACGCCGTGGAAGCGCGGCCGATGCGCAAAGCCCCCTTCGTCCAAGCGCACCACGTCCGTCAGCACGTTCACGCGGTACCTCGGGTCTCGGCCGAGCACCTCGTGGATCAAGAACACCGACCCCACGCCGTCAGCCCCCGGCGGCGTCTTCTCGTAGCGGTGCTCCACGTGGTCGCGCGGGTGCCACACCCGGTAGCGCGGATAGGCGCGCCCTTCGATGTCGACCGTGCCGCGCATGTTGCGGAACCACCAGACCAGCATCTCGGGCGTCACCCCGTACAGCACGTCGTGCACGATGGACGCGCGCATCCGGCCGCGCTCGTCGAAGTCCAGCGTCGTCTCGGCAGACGCGAGGGGCTTCATGGTCCAAGGGACCGGGATGGGCTCGGGCAGCGCCGCGGGCATGCGGGGCGATTCTAACAGCAGGACGAGACGCGTGTGGGCGCTCGCGCGGCCATGTATGCTCGCCCGGCGCACGGGGGCGGTCTCCTCGTCGATGGGAGCGATGATGGGAATGACGGTTCGGCTGGTGTTGCTCGTGTTGGGTGTGGCTCTGCTCGTCTACCTGTATCTGCACAAGCGTCGTGAGGCCGCGCCTGACGACGAGCCCGAGAGGGGCACCGGAGACGAGCTGGACCCCACGGACGAGCGCCGCTTCGTGCACATCGACCACGAGGAGCTCATCGAGGGCAGCTGGGAGTTCTTCCTGCCCACGCTTCAGCGCCTGCTGCGCGCCGAGAACGTGGCGTTCGACGCCGTGGTGTCCAACGGAGACGACGTGCGTGAGGTGCACCTCGACGGCGAGCTGCTGTGGCGCGTCACCGCCGAAGAGGTGTCCGAGGAGACCGCCACGTCGGGCCTGGTGTGGCTGGCCCGCGCCGTGAACCGGCGCCTCGAAGCAGCCGGGTCCCCCCAGCGCTTCTACTTCACGGACGGCTGGAACGACCTCGGTGGGACGCTGCTGACGCCCGCCGAGTTCGAGCGTCTCACCGCAGGGGACTGGGCCGAATCACTATGGAGCGCCGACGACCGGCTCCCGCTGAGCGCGCCCATCGACGTGCGGCACATGCTCTTGGCCATGGGCCCGTACGCCGGCGCAGGGGGCGGGGTGTTTCTCTACGTGCGAATCCCCGGCGACATCGGACCGATCGACCGTGGTCGCCTGTACGAGGACCCGCTCGACGAGGCGCTCCTGGCCGAGGGGCTCGGGAGCGTGACTGGCGGGGGTACACAGCTGGGGGCCGATGGATCGATCACGTACTGCGGCATCGACGTCGCCGTGACCGACCGCAACCGCGGCCTCGCGTGCGTGCTCCGCGTGATGCGCGAGCTGGGCGCGCCCGAGGGAACGGTCGTCGAAGAGAGCGGCCCACCGCTGGTGGAGCACGCCGTGTGGGGTCAGGAAGGGCCGAGCCAGCTGCATTGAAGGGACGACCGGGTCTGTCTACTTGGCTGCATGGCCGGGGACCTACATCACCTGCGTGACGGTCTCTATGCGACCCGTGCTCGGGTCGTGGAACACGAACACGGCGCCGTCGTCGTGGAAGTAGTCGCGCACCGGCACTTCGCCCAAGAACACCAACGGACCGTTCGGGCCGATGGGCCACTTCGCCGCTTGGATCCACCTGGGCGGCCGCTTCAGGTACCGGAAGCGCTGGAGCAGCTGTTCGCGCAGCCACGTGACCAGAGCCTTCCCGCTGCGCCCCTCCGCGTGCGGGAGGAGCTCTGCCGCGAGCCACGCCGTCCGCACGTCGAGCCACTTGGGCTGCGCACGCAGGAGCGCATCGAAGAGTTCGTACGCCGCATGAGACGGGACGTACGACACGCCGCGCGCGTCGAGCAAGAAGCGGCACAGCCCCTCGGCGTTCAGCACACCACCAGGGTCTTCCACGTCGCATTCGAGCAGGAAGTGGAAGAACGTGCCCGCCCCCACGTACTCGGGCGGATGCACCCCAGGGGCCATCAGGAACGCCTCGAGCCCGCCGTCGGTGTAGAGCCGCTTGTGGAAGTCCGCAGGGGTCATGCGCCCCTCCACGAACGCCACGATGATGTCCAGTGGGTCACTCATGCCGCGCGGAGTGTAGCGACAGACGAAGTTGAGCGTCGGGACAACGCCCCTCGGTCCGTGGTAGCGGTGAGGGTTGCAGGACCCCAGCGTCCCGTGGCGCACCACCACAAGGAGGAACCGTGAGCGTCCGCATCGAAGTCGACCGTATCGAGGCGGTGCCACCGAGGCACTTGGTCCGCGCCTTTCACGGCGCAGGCTGGGTCGTGACGGCCTCGTGGAACAAGGACCAGG
Source organism: Sandaracinaceae bacterium (assembly GCA_020633055.1). NCBI lineage: Bacteria > Pseudomonadati > Myxococcota > Polyangiales > Sandaracinaceae > Sandaracinaceae bacterium. Next base: position 140,083 of record JACKEJ010000015.1, read on the forward strand.
TGCAGGTCACGGGCCTCGACGGCAGGCCTCGCGACCTACCGACGTCCGGCCTCATGGCCCTCGACGTCTCGGCGAACGGCGATGTGCTCCTGCTCGAACCACACCCCAGGGGCCCGGTGAGAACGGACGGCCCGCCCACGCGGATTCGGCTGGTGCCGCGGTCGGGGTCGGCATCGACCGTGTCTGCGCACGCCATTCGCTCGCTGCGCTTCGACAGCGAGTTTGGTGGTGCGGTGGCGTTCGGTCCAGCGGGGACGGCATGGTTGAGCGGGTGCGACATCCGCAAGGAGGAGGGCATCTGGCTCGGGCTGGTCGACTTGGCGAAGGGCAAGCTGGTGACGAGCACCACGCTCCCCGACCCCTACCCGGGTCAGGTGTGGCTGCATCGCGGCGACTCTGCGGAATCCGTCTTGCTCTACCTCGGCGCCGGCCAACACGGCCAGTGGCAGTATCTGGTCTCGCGCCGAGCCGGTGCGCTCGTGTGGCGACAGCTCGGCTCGGGTGACGAGACTACTCCGGCGTCGTTCGCAGCAGATGGATCACAGTTCACGGCGGCGGTGGACTGGTCGAAGCCCACCCTGGTGACTGGCCGCCCGGGGGACGGATCCATCCTCCGGTCGGTCCGCCTGCCATACCCACGCGGATACGTGATGAGCGCGTTCGACACGGGCGAGCACATCGTGGTCGCGCACCCCAAGCCTCGGCTGGACGTGTTCGACCGGGAGACCCTCGAACCTGCCGGTTCCATCACGCTTGGGCACGACCTCGATGGAGACACCCGGTTCGATGCGGGCCGCTTCGTGTCGGTCGTAAACGTCGGAGGAGAGCGCAACTGGATGATGTGGCGCATCGTCAGGTAGAGCTACCCGTGTGCGTCATTGCTCGTGGAATCTCCGCACCGCAGTCGGCGTTGCCGGGGCGCCGTGATACGCTGTCACGCGGAGCACATGCCCACGATTTCCGCTTCCCCATCCACCATCGGCGCGCCTGCGCTCGATATCGACCGGCTGCTGGCGCACCTGCCTGCGGATCGGCGTGCGCAGGTCAAGTGGACGCGCAAGCCGTTCATGGACGCCGTCGAAACCGCGCTCCAGTCACCTGGCGATGTGGACCTGCTGGACTCGGCGTCGCGCCACGCCACAAAGCCCATCACGGCCATCATGGAGGTGGTGGCAGAGTTGCTGGCGTCGCCGGAGTTCGCCGTTCAACGGGCCTCGCTCATGTCCAACCTGGAGGCCGACCAACGCGACCTCTCGACGTTCGTTGGAGACCCGGGTGTCGTCGATACGCTCGACTGGTGTCTGAGCTTCATCAAGGGCGTGTATCGCGAAGTCTGGTCACACCTCGCCGGAGCGAATTGGCAAGCTGCACTTCGAGACGCAGCGTCCGGTGAAGTCGAGGAGACTCCAGCCGCAGCTGCGTTCCGGCGCGGCATGTTCGCGCTCATGGTGGCGTCCGAAGTGTCCCGCCGTGGTGGCGCCGTGGAGGATGCGGTGACACTCATTGACATCGCGTTCCTCGAGCTGGACGAGTTTCGGCAGGCCCTTGCGCGCGGCGGCCTCATCATTTCGCCGTTCGCGGAGGAAACGCGTGAGCAGCGTCTTCGCCGCGTAGACACCTACGTCACGCGGATCCGCGAGACGTTCACCGAGCGCGATTTTCGTGAGCTCGATTCCGCTCGCTTCGTTGCGTCCTGACCGCTTGGCCCGAGTAGCAGCCCGCCGCAGCGCCACATTTTCGCCACATCGAGCCGCGACCATGCTTGCGTGCACGCTCGCTTCGTCGTCCCCGTAGCCCTGCTGCTCGTCCTCGGCGGCATGACCTTCGTCGCGCTCGGTCGTTCCCAGCCGCCCGCGGTGCAGGCCGGCGACCTCGTCTTCCACCGCTCCCACTCGCGGCAGAGCCGGGTCATCGCCGAGGTCACGGGCTCGCCACTCACGCACGTGGGGGTGGTGCTGCCGCACGGTGGGGAGCTGGCCGTGCTCGAGGCGTCGGGCCCCGTGTCCTGGACCCCGCTCGACGAATTCGTCGACCGAGGCGAAGGGGGCCAGGTCGAGGTGCGGCGCTTCGCGGACACGCTCTCCGTGGAGGATGTTGCTGCGCTGGTGCGCGAAGGAGAGCGGCTGCTGGGCACACCGTACGACGCGCGCTTCGAGTGGGGCCCGCGCAGGATCTATTGCTCGGAGCTGGTGTTCTTGGTGGTGGAGCGCGCGCTCGACGTCCAGCTGGTGGTGCCGCAGCGCTTCGGTGAGCTCACGCTGACGCCGGCCGCACGCCGCCTCGCCCAGCGCAGGCTCGGGCGCCTGCCTCGACCGAACGAGCGCGTGGTGACGCCTGCCGCGCTGGCCGCGTCGGAGCTGCTGTGGACGCCGCGTGGGGAGTGAGCGCGCATGTGGCGCCATGCCTCAGTGCACCGCAGGTGTAGGCCGAGGGCGTGCCACGGTGGGTGTCGCTGGGGCGCGCGGCTCGAGGCTGGCGGGCTCCGAGTGGAGCACCGACCCCGACTCGAAGCCGCGCCAGGCGCTCGGCTCCGCGCACACCATGAGCGGTGTGTCGGTGTAGCGCAGCCCCCCGCAGTAGTTTCCATTGGGCGCCACCTTCAGCGAGCCGACCGCACCTATCACCATCGCCCAGCGGGTCGTGCGACCAGCAGGTGCCCCGCTGGGCCACGTCAGGGGCGACCCCTCGACGATGTAGAGGCCACGCGGACGCAAGAGAGGTCGTCGCGGCGCGCGTCGGTCGCCGAGCCGCCCGGGCCCCCGCCAAGCGCGAGAAGCCCCTTCGATGGTGAGACACCGGGTCTTGAAGCGCGCGCGGCGAGGACGCGTGCGCACCCCCGGCACCAGCCATGACCACGTGCGGATCACGACGCCCGCCGGCAGCGCACCAGCGAGCTCCTCCGACGGCATGGGCGCCGTCCCGCGGCCCACAGACTCCAAACGAGGAGCAGGGTAGCTGCGCCCCGCATGAGCGTCGGAGGCTAGCGGCCCGCTCGCGTCAGGCACGTCCACGAGCCGCTGCTCCACATCCACCCGCGCCCCCGCATGAAACGTCACGGCACTATCCGCGCTGCGCAGCGTCATGGGCTGCGCGAGCACGGGCACGAGGCCGGCCTGCGCCACGACGACGTTCAGATCGAACCCGTCCCATGGCGCGCGACTCTGAAAGCAGCGGTCCTCCGCGTCGATGTGGACGGGGTTGACCGTGACCCAGTCGCCCTCGACGCGGCGCACGACGACGGGGATCTCGGTGTGGAGGTCGAACAGCGTGCTCGCCGGACCGTTGGGCTCTGCGCGCACGAGTGCGTTGCGCGCGACGAAGGCCAGCCCACCCACTTGCGCAGGCTCGAGCGCTACCGGCGGGAGGTTCCCCGCGGGCACCTGCGCCACCTGGGCCAGGGCGACGACGGGGATGACGACGAAGAGCGCGAGCACACTGGGCGCCACTCGGCGGCACCCTGGGACGCATCGCTGACCGATCTCCCATCGCATCGGGCCAGCGTATCAGAACGCGGGGTGGACCATCGCGCCGATGGCGGCACTGGCGGCCAGGGCCCCTGCGCCAGGCAGCTCCACTACCCGCCGACCTCGCGGCACGAGCAGGAGTCCTCGCAGTAGCTGGTCGAGTCCCGCTCGCGCGACAGCTCGGTGACCTCGCCGGTCGCGCGCACGTCCACGCGGTGCCGGTACAGGGTCTCGCGCTGCTGACTCCCTGGGCCAGACGGGCGGCACGCGATGTCCCCCGTCACGACGACCTGGTACCCACCTTCCACCAGGACGCCTCCGTCTCCGGACTCGTCGCAGCGCGGCGGGAGGTAGCCTCGCACCACCGCGGCGAGGAGCGCCTCGTCCACGCTGTCGATCGGCCCGAGCTCGTCGACGAGCGACTCTTCGTAGTGGACGGTGACCACCGTGCCCCGCCGGAGCAGCAGCAGCGGACCATCTCCCGCCAGCGCATCGTCGATGGCCTGCTCGCACGCAACCGCATCGGCGACACCGAGACAGCGCGTGCCGTGCTGGCTCAACACCCCGTCGCCCGAGTCGTAGATCACCGCGTGCACGGCGACGAAGTCGGCTCCGAGCCCGGGCGCGAGGGCCGCGGCGACGTCCCAGCGACCATCCTGACAGGTCGGCGCTTCGAACTCGCCGAGCGGGACGACGTGGGCATCGGCACAGCCGAGCAGCGTCACCATCGTGAGCGCTGTGGCGGGCAGGGCCAGCCTGTGGCCCGCACGAACCTCGAGAAAGCAAGTCATGCCTGGTCGAGTAGCACGCCGCGCAGCAGCAAGCTCCGGACGTCGGCGCGAGGACCACCGTTGCTCAGTGGTGGCCGCCGAGACCGTCGCGGCCACCGCCGTGGCGACCTCCGTTGCGACCACGCCGAGTGACCCGCGCACACTCAGCCCGCAGGAGACACCCCGAACGTCCGGGGTGATCTCTCGAGATTCTTCACGGTGCGCTGGCGCAGGCCGCGTCCACGTCCACGACGTCTCTCGCCATGAGCTCCACGCCCTCTGCCGTGAGCACGTACACCCCGGTCGTACGCAACACGGGCAGGCGCGCGCCGTTCACGATGTCGACGTCGTCGATGCTCGTGCGGTCGGCCTCGATGGACCCGTCGGAGCTCGCCACGATGGGCAGGGCGCGCTCCAGCGACCTCACGGGCGCGGGCTGCTCGGCTAGCGGGAAGAAGGTGAAGTCGAGCGCCACCTGCTCGCGCACCAGCGGCCCCATGCGGATGCACCGCGCGCCCACGAGTTCGGAGGCGTGCCAGTAGCGCAGCGTGTAGAGAGCGTGTGTGTAGCTCTCGCCGATGAAGTCGTTCACGAAGCGCAACGCACCCGTGTGGATGGTCGCGTGCAGCCGCAGGCGCTCAGGCTCCACGGCGTACACCTCGAGCTGGGAGTCGCCCATGCCACCCGAGCCGGAGCCGCTCCCGTCCCACAGGAAGAACTCGCGCTCCATCACGAGGAAGCGGGGCCTCCCGGTGCTCGGCCAAGCGCGCACCTGACGTGGGTCGTCCCAGGTGAGCGTGACGTCCGGATAGAGGCCGCGGTGCATCGCCTCGCCGCAGCGCCATGCGCCTTCCACACGCGCGCAGACGCTGCTGCGTTCGCCCCGGGCCACGCTGATGACGGACAGGCCCTCGGGCACCTCGGGCGGCACCCAGACGTCGAGCGTCTCGAACGGGTCCGTCTCCAGCACGACGCGCTCCACCGGGCGCCACCGGCGCGCCCGCGTGGCCTGTTCTGGTACCGCCTCTGCATGCGGCGGAGGTTGCCCGACTGGAAACCAAGTGGGACGGCCCGCGTTGGGCCCCGGCTCCTCGCGATAGGGGCGCGAAGGGAGCGCCCCCAGCGTGTACTCCGGGACGCGCAGCAGCCAGCGCTCCACACGTCCACGAATGGGCCCGAAGCTGATCTCCACCTGACCGACACCGTTCGCCTGGTCCACGTCCGTGGCACCGGGGCGCGGCTCGACGAAGCGGCTCCACATGTGCTCGACGTCGCCCTCGACACGCCAACACACGCGCGGGGGCACCTCCTCACGCGGTGTCGGCTCGTCGAACGCGTCGTCGTCCCCGTCCGCCTCGAACCGCGCCACGCACACCAACGAGTGGTCGTCGAAGCGATACCGCGTGCGACTGTACCCTTCGCCCAGCGACGTGCGCGATACCCACCGCAGCGACGGATGCTGCACCAACCAGGCGCGCAGGTCGTCGAGCCACGCGTCGTCGGGCGCGTCGGTCGTGGAGTCCGCAGGGGGTGGTGCGTTGGCGACAGGCGCTTCGGTGGGTTCCTCGAGTGGTGTTGGGGCACGTGGCGGTTCAGGTGACGTCGTGCCGCTGGACGCCGTCGAAGGCGTGGCGCAGCCGGCCCCGACGAATAGAGCGCAGCCCACCGCGCACCACGAGACGTGGCGTCGCGCGTACATCGTGACGGCGGCGATGGCCATGGTTGGGGCGCAGAACGCACGAGACCTGCAGGGGTATTCCGGGAACGCAGTACCCGCCTCGTGCTCGACGCAAACCGCTCCAACGCCCGGGGATCTCCCCGTGGTCATCGCGAGGCGGCCGCGGGGAGGATTCCTGCTAGCCTCGCCGGTGGATACAGACGGGCGTCGCGTCGGGCTTTCGCAACGGGAGGTGGCCCTTGGGACTTGAAGTTGAGCTGTTCGGATCTGACTGGCGAGAGCGGGAGCTCGACGAGGACGACCTCGAGGACGACGAGCTCGACGAGATCCAGCGCTTCTACGAAGAGTGCCTCCTGGGCGTGAAGCGCGCCGTACCCTGCGCGGCGCAGTGGATGCCTGGACCACTCGGCGAGGACGCCCACTCGTTGGGAGCAACGATGGGTGGATACAGCACACTGCACGTCCTGCGCGCGTTCGCGAGGCACGTCGAGCTGTACGGCGCGCCCCCGCAGCAGCCGCCCGAGTACGGGTCTCGTCCGGACGACTTGGCGCGCGTGTACGAAGGCAGTGCTACGACGTCATTCCCGCACCTCATCGAGTTCAGCGACAGCGAGGGCTGGTACGTTCCGCTCGACTTCGAACGCCCGGTCACAGTGGTGCTCGAGGACGGCACGTGGCACGTCGGGTCCTGCGTGCGACTGCTGGCGGAGCTGGACCGCCTCGAGCCGCACCTCTCTCACGCACCCGACCTCGCGCTCGTCCGTGAAGACACCGTGCGAAACGCACTCGCGCACGAGCCGTTCGCGCACGTGGTTTGGCCATGGGCCGTACTGCGCTGGCTGGCGCGGGAGGCGGTCGCACGCAACGCGATTCTCCGGTTTGGTTAGTCCGCACCAGTTCCGCTGCGCGATCGTGGTGGTGCTCGCGGCACACGCGATACCATGAGCAACCTTCGGCTGCGGTACCGGACGCGGCCACGAACTCTTCACGCGAACTCCGAGGGGCGCTTAGATGGGCACACGAATGTACATGTGGTCGGTGAGTTACGACAAAGAACCCAGGCATGGGCCAGACGTCGACGCGCTGCTTCCGGAAGACGTATCGCGCCACTCCGTATTCGGAAAGCGTGGAATTGTCAGGTTCGACAAGTTGTACGACGACGTCTTGTACGCTCTCGTCGAAGAGCACGATCGCGGCAGTGGCCATGCGCTTTGGGAGATGTTTTGGGGTGGACGGGAAGGTGAAGAATGCGTGGGCTTGGGGCCCGTGCGGTTCCACTCGCGCGAACGCGTCCTCGCGTTCACGCGGGAACTCGACGCAGTGAGCCGGAGCGACATAGACCGCCGGATGTCTGATGTACATGCCTTCGAGCGTGTTCTCTTCCGTCGTCCCAGAGGGGCGTGATTCATGACCCGGTCACGGAGGCCGTCTGAGGGGATCGACGTGGCCGGGGGGAGTTGGTAGGAGGTGGCGTTCGTAACCCCACCGAGGCACCACGCCTCAGAAGGCGCCACCAGCCGATGTTGTACGCTCCGGAAGATCAGGCGGTCAAGGAGGAGGCCACCGCCGCTGTCCAGCAAGCTCTTGTGACGATGCTCCGCGCGGTGGACGACGGCGCTACGGCCCGCGCGCTCGAAGAGCACGTGTGGAAGACCTCTGTCGAGTTCGGACGCTCGCTGATGTCTGCGGGGCTGAGCCGCATGTGTGCTCGCGCGACGGAGCGAGACGTCGAGGAGCGCGGTCTCGACGCGAAGCAGGTCACGTTGCGGCTCGACCGCGACTACCACGGCACGTTGAGCACGACGCTGGGTCCAGTAACGTTCCCGTGGTTCGCGTACCGAGACCGAAGCGCGGCGGCGACGGTGACCCACACACCCGCCAAGGCGGTAGTGCTGCCCTTGTTCAAGCACTGTCGCTCGTCGGAGCTGCTGCTGGAGTGGGAGAGCCGACTCGGAAGCGATCACCCCTTCCGCTACGCGCAGGAGGCGCTGTCGTTCTTCACGCACGGCGCGGCGTGTCGCGAGGACACGACCATCGCGCGCCACATGGTGACGGTGGGCGCCCTGGTGAGCCGAGAGTGGACGTACCGAACGGCGGAGGACATCGAGGAGCTGCTGCTGACCCGTGCGACGCGCGACCCGAAGACGGGCCGGCCACTGCTGTACGCGTCGACCGACGCGCACGCGCTGCGCAGCTACGTGGACGACACCTGGGACGCGCAGTGGAAGATGGCCAACGGCGTTCGCGTGTGGTGCATCGACCGGCACAACGGCGCGACGGTTCACCTCGGAGGCGAGTACACGTGGGGCGACTGCGAGAAGGTCCAGGAGACCTTCGAGTGGCTCCGCGACACAGGCCGAGTGCCAGCGGATGGCCGCATGGCGAACGGGCTGAACGTGCAGGTGGTGCTGGTGACGGACGGTGCGCCGTGGATCAAGGAGCGCATCGTCCCCCTCTTCCCCAAGGCCGTCGTGATGCTCGACGCCTACCATCTGCTCGAGGCACTCGCGAAGTACGCCACCGCGCGCTTCCTGGCGGGCACGGCTTCCAACAAGCGCTTCTATCAACGCGCGCTGGATGCCCTCTTCGGCAAGAGCCGCGGCAAGAAGCCGAGGACGCCCAAGCCCCGCCGAGGCCACCGCAAGCGCCCGTCCGCGCCCATCGACGACCCGACGATGCCTCCCGACGATGCGCCTCATGCTCGTCGACGTAGGCGCGCTCCCGCAGCCGACCGACTCCTGAAGCTCATTGCCGAAGGCGTCGTTCCGGAGCGCGCCAAGGAGGAACACGACAGGCTGGTCAACGCGATCGAACACAACGCTGACCGCATCGACTACGAGCAGTGGCGCCCGCGCGGCTACCAAATCGGCTCCGGCGCCATGGAGTCCTTGCACCGCACCGGCAGCCAGACGCGCCTCAAGGTGGCGGGCATCCGCTGCCTGCCAGAGACCTCCCAGGCCGTCTTCAACCTGCGCATGCTCCGCCTCTGCGGTCGCTGGGATGAGTTCTGGCGACACGACGACATCTCCTCGCTACTCGTCGGCGCCTTCGCGACGCGCACACTCAAGCCAGCGCCAGCGCCATCCGAATCCGACCCCAGCGCGCAGCCCCTTCAACTGGCTGCCTGACCGGGCCATGGATCACACCCTCCCAGAGCCGATGACGAAGGGTACGTCGTGGAGATTGTCGAGGAGCTCCGCGAGTTGCTCAAAGACGCGTCGGACCGAGAATGCGGTCTCATCGTACTCCTCGCGTGAGTGTCGCCGCGCGATGACCCAGTTGTCCCCCAACGCCGAGCTGGTTCGCTGCCTGCTCACCGGCGTCCCCGTCATCGGGGCCGAGCCGGACATGAGCGCGCTCACCGACGCCGAGCTGGGGGCGCTGGCGTGTTTGGCCTGGGCGCCAGACGCGCATGGGGTCCACGCCAGTCAGCTCAGCGCCGTACTCCGTGGCCGGGCGCCTGTCTTCACGGAGCACGCAGCAGTGGCTGCGCTCCACGCGCTGACTGAGGGCGCCCAACGGCGCGTGGCCGCCGACCAGCCCGCGCTGCTTCAGTGGGTGATCGAGGCCGCCGCGCAGGTGGTGTGTGGCTGCGCGGAGGTGAGCGAGCCCCCGGTGCACGGCGCGCTCAGCACCCTGGTCGTGCTGGGGCTGGGGCCGGTGCTCGACCTCCTCGACGTGGCGCTGCTCACCTGCGCTGGACACGACGCGCCAGCGCACCCGGGCGAGCTGGGCCGCAAGGAGCGACGGTTTCTCACTAGCCTCGTGTCACCGCGCGACCGCATCCAGATGGGTCGGGTCCGAAGCGCGTGGAACTTCGCGGTGGACGACGACGAGCTGACCCCGCGCGGCGCGGACCCGCTCGCGCTCCTCCCGGGGTACCTCGCCTTCGCCGAGCGGCTCACCACCATGGCGCTCGAACACGCGCGCGCCATCCAGTCGGGCGCGGTCCCCTACGCGGCCGACAAGGCGTTCGCGCACGACGAACCCCACGCGGTGCACGCCGCCCTGCGGGCAGGCCTCGACCAAGGAAAGCCGTGGGCCAGAGAGGCTGCGATCCCGTTGCTGGCCGGGCTCAGCGTGGCCCCACTCGACAGGGCCAAGACCGTCCCCTCGCAGAGCGCGTCCATCGCCGTCGCCAAGGCCATCGCCGAGCGTCCGTCGGCCCCGCTCGTGGCCGAGATGAAGGCCACCGTCGCCAAGGTCCGTCACGCCGGCCTGAAGAAGAAGCTCGCCCGCTTCCTCGCAGTCGCCGAGCGCCGCCTGTTCGAGCACGACGACTTCCTGCTGGAGCTCGACCCTGGGGCCACCATCCCCAAGGCGCTCGCTGGCACGGTGACCCGCGCGATCGAGGCACTGTTCCTGCGCCCAGCGCCGCTTCCGTTCGACGCATGGAAGGACCGCATCCTCGGCAACAAGACCGCTGCGAAGCGCGCCGCCTGCCTGGTGTGGCGCTCTGACAGTGGGACCGCGTTCGTCCCCGTGCGCAAGGGAGCCCGCTGGGTGTTCGTGGGCAGCGACGGGTCGCCACGGACGCCATCACACGGCACGGTGGCGCTCTGGCATCCGCTGCAGCCCGACGCCGACGCGAGCGCGTGGCGAGCGTGGGTGCTGGAGCAGCAGGTTCAGCAGCCGTTCAACCAGCTGTTCCGCGAGACATACTCGCCCAACAGCGTGGCCAGCCTCTTGGTGCCCGAGCTGGACGTGAAGACACTGCTCGGCCTCGCTCGCTCGCAGGGCTGGGTCCTGCGCGACGAGCGGCTGGTCCGAAGGATGGGCCCGTGCCGCGTCGAGCTGGAGGTGGGCCGCGTCTTCCCGGGAGCCCAAGGGACCACCCGCTGTTTCTCGCTACAGCTCTTCCACGGGGTCGAGAGACAGAGCCTCGACCTCTCCACCGAGGATCCGCAAGTGGTGTCCGAGTGCCTGCGCACCGTCGACCTGCTGGTGGGTGTCTCATCCTTCGCGCTGGACCCGGCGCAGTCGGTGGAGACCACGAGCGCCCGGGAGAGGCGAGCCGTCCTGACGCGCATGCTCGGGGCCGAGGCCGGGTCCGAGCGACCGTTCGTCGATGGTCACCACGTGCGCTGCGGGGACCTCTCCATCAGCATCGCGACTGGGCGCGCGTCGCGGGACGGCGAGGAGGTTGAGCTCCCGCGAGTCGCCGCGGGGGTCGCCGTGATTCCCTACCCGGACGAGACCCTGTATCGGATAGTCCGCGCACTCAACGCGCACACGCGGGGGTGAGGACGAGCAGCGCGCGCCTGCTGGGGCGCACGACTCGACGCACGCCGCTCCACCGGATAGGCTGGAGCCATGACCGTCGCCCCGTCGAGCATCCGAGGTGCCGTTGCGTCGCAGCCTTCGAGCGACGCCAGTGCTTCCGGCGATGAGCTGTCCGAGGAGGAGCAACTGGCACAGGTGCTCGCTGGTGCGGAGGAGCGCGTGCGGGCTGCCGTAGAGCGCCTCACGGACATGGGAATCATCGACGAAGACGGGAAGGTCCTCACGCAGGAGTTGCCGCGCGACATGCGGCCCGACTCGCAGACCACCGTCGTCACGGGCTGAGTCATCGAAGTGCTACCTCGCATGTCGGTGGTCGCCGGTCCGCCGGGCAGTGGAAAGACCACTGCTCTCCCCGGACACGCTTTCCGCGTCGACGCTTTCAACATCGACGATCGTTGTGCGGCGCTGACGGGTTCCTACGTCGGAATCACCCCGGCTCTGCGGGAACGCGTTGGACGCGAGTGCGAGGCGTTCATCGCCGCTCACATCGCAGCGAGTCGTTCATCGCCGTGGAGACCACGCTTCGGACCCTCCGCGCCGTCGAACAAGCTCGCGAAGCCCGCCGAGCCGGGTTCGAGACCATCATGTACTTCCTCTGTACAAGTTCGCCGGACATCGCGTTCGAACGCGTGCGCGCCCGGTCGCTCGGCGGTGGTCACGGAGCCCGTGAAGAGATCGTGCGAACGACGTACGTCGCCAGCCTGGCGAACCTGCGACACGCCATCGAGGCGTTCGACGTGGTCCGCTGCTTCGACACCAGCCGACACAAGGAGCCGCCGGTTCAAGCCGCGGTGGCACGAAACGGCGTGCTCACGGTCCTCGATACCGCCACTCCGGAGTGGGTCGCCGCCCTGGACCTCCCGTAAGGGCACAGCTAAGGCCGCGCCTGACGCCGTCAGCTCGTTCGATCCGTCGGCACCGCGACGGAGATCCAGTACGTCTGCTTGTGCGTGAGGGCCTCGAACTGCGCGAGCACGCTGCTCGCCTCGTCGTAGGTCTGGCCTCTGGCGTACGCTTGCCCGCCATGACCGAGCCCCGCGACGCCCCTGCGCTCCGCTGCACCCTGCTGGTCCTCCGGTGCGCCGACCTGGACGCTGCGCGTTCCTTCTACGCAGCCCTCGGCGCGCACTTCGTCGAGGAGAAGCACGGCGAAGGCCCACGTCACTACGCGGCCACCCTGGGCGGCATGACGCTCGAGCTCTACCCGGGCGAGGCCGACGCCGCGACCCGCGTGGGGTTCGCGGTCTCCGACGTGGACGCGACCGTGTCCGCCCTGCAGGCGCTCGGTGCGCTGGTTCGCGTGGCGCCGAAGGACTCACCCTGGGGGCGGCGCGCGGTGGTGGTGGACCCAGACGGGCGCAGCGTGGAACTCACCTGAGTCCGCGCGAAAGCCGCTGGGTGCACGCGAGGTCTCGTGCCGGGTTCGTCATCGCTCCCGCGCGAGGCGCTCGTCCAGCTCGGTGAGGAGCCACTCGAGGTCGCCCAGCAACGCGTCTGGAAGGCCCAGACCATCGGAGGTTCCGGCCGACTCGAGCACGTCTGCCGCAGCCAAGTAGCGGTCTCGCCGCTTGCCCTCGACGTCGTACGAGGCCGACTCGATGTCCGCGATGACGCACTTGCGGTCGGCCGGTTCGGAAGACCGCCACGCAGCCACGCTACGTGCGCCGAGATGCCGGGCACGAATCGCGATCACACGTTCCCGGGCTGCCTGAAGGGGAGTGGTCATGAACGCATGGTAGCCATACCCTCTCCTTACAGGCATGGGCTCGGCGCGACGCCGCATGAGAATATGATGGCGCTGCGAGCATGGACTTGAACACGAACTGGGTCGCACCACACTCGACCAGAAGGAGAACAAAGCGTGGGGAACACGAAGTGCCCACGACACGGCAGGTCGAAGCTGGCCTTTGCGTGCGCCCATCTGCGAGTCGTGCGTTGCCCTCTGACTGTGGGCGGGGCCCGCGTGCAGCTCCTGGTGCGAGGGTCGGGCGGCAATGACGAGCTCCTGGTGGAATACGCGGTGTGTCCGGGTTGCGCCGCACAGGTTGGCAGCCACGACGGTGAGCAACCATTCGATGAACTCGAAGCGCGTCTCAACACCGTCGCGGGCAGCCCGGAGTGCGCCGCGTGCGAGGTCGAAGACTTGTGGGACCGAGAGCCGCTGCCTGTGACCAAGGTCTACATCCCTGAAAGGCGCCCCTGACCCGTCGGTAGCCGGGTGCGCTCGGGGCGGTCGATCCCGGCCTCTGCCCAAGTGGTCGGTTCGACGATGGTGCAGTGAACGAGACCGCCGCTCGCACGCGGTTCTCCCACAGCCCACCACGAGGACGAGCAAGAAGACGGCGACCAAGGCGGTGTGACGGCGGCTCATGGACGCTCTCCTTGACCGCGAGCCTAGCCGGACTCGCGCACACGGAGGAGCCGCAGACGTCGAGGTGCGGCATCCTTGGAACAAGACGCCCATGAAGCCCAACCTTCCCACCGCACCGCACTCCCCCACCCGCATGTCCGCGTTGGATATCGCCAAGGCAAACTACGGCAGGGACTTCGGGTGGTTCGTCGAGCGGGACGGCATGGTCATCGGCCAGCTCACCGACTCGCGCTTCGAAGACATGTTCTGGACCAGCTACGCCGTCGAGCCCCTGGGAGACACCGAGGAGCAGCGGAGAGTCGTCTACGACCCCTCGACCTGGCGGGAGCACTGGCTCACCTTCCGAAACCGGGTAACCGGCGACCGCGTGACGTCTGCCTACGCAAGTGGCGCCCCGAGCGAAGGAAAGCCGCGCGTCAACATACGCGCCCTCTACCTCTGGCCAAAGCTGTCGTGGTACGAGCGCCTGCAGCTGTGGTGGTGGATGCGCCAACGCACCCGTGAGCGTTGAACTACGTGGCGTCAGCATCGGGATGCTTCCCAACACGCTGCCCGACGCCGTGCCGACGGACGTAGGTCGCAGCAGGAGGGTCGCGCCACGCTGACCGTGAGCGTCAGCGCAGAAGGACCGCGGCGCATGCCCAGAGGAGAACGTGACGCCGTGGCTCAGCGCGTCCAGTGACGAAACAGCTCGGGAGGGATCTCCGCGGAGAGCTCCCACTCGACCGTGATCGGGCGCTCGCCTCGGTGCGAAGCGGGGGTGACGGGACCGAGGTAGCGAAAGGGCACGGTCATTCCGCGTTGGTCCTTGGCGCGCTCACGAACGAACAGCAACGGCACCACCCCCTCGGTGTGCGGTGTGGTGTGTCGGCGGCCCTTCTCGTCGTCGAGGCGCGTCGCGGCCTGCGACTGCCACTGAAAGACGGTGGGGGAGAGCGGAAGGTCGTGGTAGCGCAGGTGCTCGTGCTCCTGGTCGCCCTTGTCCAGCGTGACGAGCAAGAGGTCGTGGCGGCCGTCGTCGACCTTCTCCACGCCCGTGTAGAAGTGCCGAAATGTCCGCTTCTCTTTCGAGATGGCGTTGAACGCGGCGCTCAACTCGATGTCGTAGTACTCGGCGTGGAGCACCAGCGGCACGTCGGTTCGCAGCGGCTCGTTGCGTGGCAGCCGGTCCACCATGGCCCGCAGCACGGGCAGCAACTGCGAGAGCTCGTCTCGGAGCGCTGGGCTTTGGTCGAAGTGGTCGAGCATCGTGGACAGCTCGCGCGCCTCGAAGTTCTCGAACAGGACCACCAGCAGCATGGACGCGAGGCGACGCTCGAGCACCGTGGTGGGGCGCTCGCCGCGCAGCAGGCGCTCGAGCTGGCCCAGCCGCAGCGCGTCTCGGACGTGCAGCAGGCGTCCGGTCAGCGGCAGGCCCACCTTGTCGTAGGCCGCCACGGGCTCCGCCACGAGCCCCACATCCGCGCGCAGCGAGGTCCAAGAGCGCTTCGCTCGGTAGAGGTCGTAGACGTCCGCTTCGGTCTCGTGGAGGAACGTGGCGAGGTCCCAGTTCTCGTCCGCGTGGTCCCGCAGCGCGCGGCGCAGGTCCTTGACGTCCGTTGGCACAGAGGCCGCGATGCGCTCCAGGATCTCCCGCTGCGCCCGCTCTTCGAACTGGATGGTGCAGCCCGACGGCAAGCGACCGAACCCGCTGTCGACGAAGTCGCGTAGCTCGCGCTGTGTGTGACCGAGCAGGGCGCGCAGGTTTCGGTCGGCCCGGAAGCTGGGGTGCTGACGACCCGTGAGGTCGAACACCGTGAGCATGTCCTTGGTCGGGTGCCGTCGAAGGCCGCGCCCCAGCTGCTGCAAGAAGACGGTGCTGCTCTCCGTGGGTCGGTAGAGAAAGAGCGTGTTGACGTCGGGGATGTCGACGCCCTCGTTGAAGAGGTCGACGACGCACAGCACCTGCACGGCCCCCTCGCGGAGGTCGTCCTTGGCGCGCAGTCGTTCCTCGCGCGGCGTCTCGTCGGTCAGCGCGCGCGCTTGGAGACCAGCGTCGCGCGTCAAACGTTCCGCGACGACGCGTGCGTGCGCCTTGTCCACGCAGAACGCGAGCGCCCGCACCGTCTCGGGCCGGGCGATGCGCTCACCCAACGCCTTGACGGTGGCGCGCACCCAGCAGTCCGCTGCGGTGACCAAGCGGGTAGACAGATCGGCGTCGACATAGCCGCCTCTCCAGGCCGCGTCCCGCAGGTCGAGGCCATCCACGTCCAGCACAAAGTAGCGGAAGGGCACCAGCACTTGCTGCGCGATGGCGTCCCACACCCGCAGGTTGCCGATGTAGGGCCGCGGGAAGTGCGCATCGTAGAGCCGACCGTCCGCGCGCTCTGGCGTGGCCGTCAGGCCGACCAGCTCGCGGGGCCGGAGGTGGGTGAGCAGCGCGTCGTACGTGCGCGCCGCAGCGTGGTGCACCTCGTCCACGACCACCCACTCGAACGCGTCGGCGGCGAGGTCCGTCGCGTTGGTCAGCGTCTGGATCGAGGCGAACACGTGCTTCCCACCCAGCCGTGGTTGGCCGTCCACCCACAGCTCGCCGAACGTCTCCCGACCGAGCACGTCTCCGAACACCCTGCGCGCTTGGTCGAGGATCTCACGCCGGTGCGCGACGAAGAGCAGCGACGGAGGCGCCCCACCCGCGCAGGCGTCGCGGTAGTCGAACGCGCTGATAAGGGTCTTGCCCGTGCCCGTCGCCGCCACCACGAGGTTCTTGTGCTGCCCCGCCGAGCGGGCCTCGACCAGCTCGCGCAGGATGGGCCGCTGCCAGCTGCGCGGCTCGAGCTCATAGCGAACGGAGGCTCCGGTCCGGGGACGCTCCACGAGCGCTCTCGCGAGCCGCCTGCGCGCGAGCTCGGACCCGTCGAACGCTTCGAAGCCGTCGTGGTTGCGGAAGTAGCTCTCGAACACCTCCACCATGCTGGCGTGCAGCTGCGGCTGCTCGGCCTGAGCGATGCGCACGTTCCACTCGAGCCCGTCGGTCTGCGCCGCGTGCGAGAGGTTCGACGAGCCCACGTAGGCGGTGCCGTACTCGCTGTCGCGGTGGAAGATCCACGCCTTCGCGTGCAGCCGCGTCGAGGTGTCGTCGTACGACACGCGCACGTCGGCCCCGAGCCGCTGAAGCAACTCGATAGCCTTGGCCTCGGACGCGCGCATGTACGTCGTGGTGAGCACGCGGAGCGGGCGCCCTTGGTCGAGGTGCCGCTCGATGTGCGAACGAAACTTCTCGAGCCCGCTGAGCTTCACGAACGCGCAGAGCAGGTCGATGCGGTCCGCGGACTCGAACTCGCTGCGCAGGTGGTCGACGATGCTCTCGTCGGGCGCGTTGGTGATCAGGCGCGACCCCAGCAGCGAAGCCCTGGGACGCGCGACGGGCACCTTGCCCAGCGCCGCCGAGCGCTCGATCGCGCGCAGCACCTGAGGCTGCAGCGCCACCTCTCCCTGACGGAAGGACGCGTGGTCGGACAGCGAGGCCAGGATGCGTTGGGCGGTCGCGAGCTTGTCCGCGGGCGCCGCGCTGGCGCCAATCGCCACCTGGGCCGCATCGCGAATCAGCGACACCAGCAGCTCGTCGACCCCCGCCGTGGACTTCAGGTCTCGTCGAACGACGGCGTGCGAGGCCGACAGCGCGCTCAGGCGCTGCTCGAGCGAGTCCGTGACGATCTCCTCGTAGATCCCCGGACTCAACGTCGGCTTGCGGCGGAAGACGGACACGGTCGCTCCTCGGAGGGACAGTACTCGAGGGGCGCCGACCGGCGACGACATTTCGTACGGCGCCGAGAGCCGCCGACAACAGCGACACAGCGCATCCATGGGGCCGTGCGCTCGCGCAAGCCTCGAAGCTCATCAAGACCATCCCCGCAGGTGCCCATCTGGCTGCCTCGAGTGCTACAAGCGGTGAAGTCATGAAGAGCCCCTGCGAAGCATTGGTGATTGGCTACCGGCCCGACCTCGTGGCCGCCGAGTCCCTCAACATTGGGGTCCTCGTCGCCTGCCCGGAGCGCAACTTCCTGGGCGCCATGTTCCTTCCGTCGTTCCGGCGCATCACCGCCGCGTTCCCAGCCGCAGACAAGGCACTGCTGCGCGGCATCGCGAAGGCCATCGAGACGGGCTGCGAGCACGAGGCCCAGGACACGGGCAGCCTGTTCCCCACCAGCGCCGAGTCGTTCTTCCGACGCTTCGTCCCCGACACGGCGGGTGCCATCCGCATCACCCGCACCGTCGCGGGCGTCACCTCGGACCCCGCCCAAACGCTCCGTGAGACCTTCGAGCGCCACGTGTCCTGCGAGGGCCCCCCGGCCCGCCGCACGCAATCGGACGACGACCTGTGGCGACGCTTCTCGACGCTGCTCGAGTCGCGCGGGCTGCTTGCACAGGAGACGACCCACGAGGTGCAGGGCCCGAACTACACCGAGCGTTTCGCGCACGCGTGGAAGAACGGCGTCTGGCACGTCGCGCAGCCGGTGTCCCTCGACCTGACCGACAGCCACCGCATCCGTCTCAAAGCCATCGAATGGGCTGGGCGGCTCCAGATGGTGGAGCCTGCGCTCGAAGGCACGAAGGTGTACCTGCTGGTGGGCGCGACGGGTGGGGACGAAACACAGGACGAGGCTGCGGCAGCGAAGCAGGACGCGCTTGCCATTCTGCGTGACAAGGTCGAACGGCATCAGCTCGCGACCGTGGTCCGCGAGGACGGGATGGAAGAGCTGGCGGATAGGTTGCAGACGGCGATGCGCGCCTGAACGCGTACGATGCTCTGCGTGCGCATCAATCCGAAGTGGGAGCAGGCCACCGTCGGGAACGGCGTTCGCTTCGGTTCGGCGAAAACCGTCAGTCGCTCCCCCAAACGCGGCTACAGCGCTTGCTGAAGCGCGAAGAGGGGCGCACGCCGCACGCACGCGCGGCCACCCGCGGTCTCACTGAGCTCCACGACCCCTTGATTGGTACGCGATGCCCCAAGAAACCGGTCGCCGTCTCGGCTGGGCGCCACGGGTCTACCGGGCGCGATCTCCGTGTGGACGAGCAGCGGGCCGCCGAGTCCACGCTGCACGTCGAACACGAAGAAGACCACCCGACGTGGATGCCTGTCGAACGGCGACCCCATCGTGACCGACAGCAACACCGCAGACTCCTGCACGTCGTGAATGGTGACAGTACCCAGCAGGGGATCGGTGGTGGCGTCCAGCAGGATCCGGCTGCGGTCGGACTCGGCGTCATGAACGGCGAGGGTGGCGCCGCCCCATGGTTGGTGAGCGGATGCCAACATGAAGGTGTAGCGTCCACTCCGAACCCAAGGCACGAACGTCTGGGCAGCGTCGAAGGCAATCTGCCCCGAAGCCGGCGCCAGGCAGCCCGGAGGCGTAGGCGGTCGACGACGCAGCGCAACACGTCGCGCCGGAATGGGTGCCGGCCAGCCCGCTTGCCATGCTCCGGCGACGACTCGGGCAGCGCCAAGCGGGATGGTCGGTTCGCAGTTGGCGGGCTCGGCGACGGGCACAGCCAACGCGGGTCCTCGATGTGTCGGCCCGCCTGGATACGGCGGTGCCGTGGGGCTCGGGCGCCACGCAATGCCTTCGAAGGTCTCGTCGGATTCGCTCACCGCTTCAGTCGAATTGGACCAGTAGGTCACGGTCTTGAACCGCTCCGTGGACGTCGCCTCCTGCGACCACCCACGAAACAAACAGCGTTCGAGGTCGACGTACACCGAGCGGTGCGTCGACGTCCTCGACGCCTCTCCTGTCGACGAATAGTCCGCGACCATGCGTAGGGAGCCGCGCGCCGCAGACTCGCAGCGGGCCTCCGGGCGGGCACAGTCGCCGACGAGGGCGAGGGGGGCCCGGGACCCACTCAGCAGCGGCACGAGCGTGGGACAGGCCGCGGCCAGCTCCTCGACGAGCGTCGCGTCACCTCCGGCGAGTACCCGGTCGAATACGAACGACGGGACGGTGTAGCTCCACGGCTCGGTACCCTCCGCTTGGCTGGATCTCACCCAAGGCGCATCGAGAGGCATGACGTAGCTCCCGTGGTCGTCGAGTCGAACCATGGTGTTGACGGCGACGTCCCACCCCGCACGCCCTGAGGGTTGCCACGTCCTCTGCACGTAGGCGTGCGGATTCCCCGGCAACGGCATCGGCTCGAGCGCGGCAACTCCGTCGAGCGCCGCGCGCGGCAGCCCACCAGCCGCCGCGCTCCGATTGCGCTCCAGTAGTAGCTGCAGGGATGCCGGCCGGGAGGCTGCGTCGCCAACGGCCACCCACGCCGACAGCGACCCGACTCCCGCTGCGCGTCGTGCGGTCCTGAAGTTGGCGGATGGGGCGGCCAGCACAAAGAGCAACGGCTGCTCTTTCGCCTCTACCCACACCGAGGTTGTGTGTCCCTGCCACTCACCATGTCGCTCACAGGATGGAACGGCACGCCCGCCCATGGGGCTCACCGTCCGAAGCGACGGCGGTGCGCCGGGTAGCTCTCCAGCCAGCCGGTCCAAGACGCGACATCCGCTCATGTCTTCCGTGAGGAAGTCATCGGGTGCTCGAACGATCAACTCCGCTCCTGCCGCCGCCCCTCCGAGTTGTCCGCGAAACCGACGGGCCTCGAACCCATCCCGGCGTGGGTCCACGTCGAGCAGGTCGAAGCCAGGCGGTGTCACGATGTGATGGCTTCGGACGAAGACTTCGTCGGCGGCCCAACCGTGACCGGGTTCCTTCACGAGGTCCGCAATGGAAGCGGTCTCAGCCAGCAGCGCGGCCACAAGCTGGAAGCGGCTGGCTGAGACCGACGCGCCAACACACACGTCGCCGTGCTCCTGTGGCGGGCAAAGCCACTCCAGCCTTGCGACCAGCTCGCGCGCGCGGTCGACCTCCAGCGCCAGAGTGCCGGCCGGTGCGGCAGGAAGACCAGGCGGCGACGGCAGCGACCGCCCAGCCGTCTCGCTCTCCCAGGCCCAACGCGCCAGCCTGCTCACGTCTTCGAAGCTCGGGGAGAGGGCGTCCCCCGTCGATGACGCACACGGCCCGTGAGTCGTGAGCTCATCAACGGCGCGAGCACACGCGGCCACCTCCCGCAGCGGCATCCCGAGCGAGCGCTGGAGCTCGACCGCTGCGGCCACAACGCGCTGCCAGCGGACGTCACTGTCACCGCGCGGAGGAGCCGCTGGTGCTGGAACGGCCCCGGGGTGCGCTCCGGTGTGTTGCATCGCAGGGGGCGGACCACAGGCAGTCGCGAGCATCGCAAGCGCCACCAGTCCCATCGTACCTCGGCCAGGCATGCAGTTCGCGGAGCGTACCATTGGGATCGCGGCAGTGCTCACAGAGAGGCACCTCGAGTCGATGACCGCCCCCGTCCTCGACACCCGTGCTCCCAGCAAGGACCGGAACGGTCAGTCGAGCATCACGCCCCAGCCATCCGAGTTGCCACCCAACGGACCCGCGAGGCGGTCCAGATCAGCTTGGATGCGCATGATCTCGTCGTACGCCGGCACCATCTCCACGCGCGCGTACACGGCCCATGACGGACCAAACTCTTCGTCGTCTGGGTCGACCTCGCCGCTCTCGTCCGGCTCGCCCTCGTCGAAGACGATCTCGCAGTCGTAGCCGGCCCGCGCCAACGCCTGACTGACAGCCTCGGCCGACGATCGGTCGGGCACCGCAACGGGGAAGTCGATGACTAGCGGCTGGGACATGTCGACGCCGTCCGCAGCAAGGGCAGCCAACACCGCACCGTCATCGTCGTCTGGATAGCTCGTCATGTCGTGCGGCTTTAGCTCGTCGTCCGCCGCGTGCAATGCGTGGTCTCGACGCGTCGCGCGGCGCCGCATAGGCTCCATCTATGTCCAGCACCCCATCAAGCATCCAAGCTGCGCCTGCAGCACAGGCCTCGAGCGATGCGGCTTCCCCTACGGATGCGTTGTCCGAGGAGGAGCTGCTCGCACACGTGCTCTCCGGTGCCGGAGGCCGAGTGCGCGCGGCCGTGGAGCGACTGACGACGATGGGCATCATCGACGAACGCGGAAAGGTGCTGGTAGAGGAGCTGCCGCGCGACATGCGCCCGGACTCGAAGACCACAGTCGTCACGGGCTGACGCATCGCCATGCGCCCTCGCATATTGGTAGGTCTGGCCGCGTCCGCACGGCATCAGCACGCCCACCGGAAGGCCTAGCTGGACCTGGGACATCTCCAAGCTAGCGAGCTGGTGAAGGCGCAGCTCTCCCTCCGCGCGTAGGGCGACGGGGAGGTGGCTCCGCCGGACTCCGCGTGCCAGAAGGGGGTCATGCAAGGACACACGTCACGGACAGTTGGCGCCGAACCCTCTGTCTCCACGCGCGCCGCATGGTGGGCGCTCCAGGGCGCGCTCGTCGCGGTCGCCTTCGCGTTTCCCGCCACGGGCCACGCGCAGGACTACGGCCCGTTCGAGTGCAGCGCCGACGCCTCGAACGTGGAGGCGGTGCTGGAGCGGCACGTGGCCCAGCGCCTTCCCGTGTATGAGCGCGTGCGCGTTGCGCGCGCCGCGTATCGTGACGCCCGGATCGCGCTCCTTGCCGCGAGGCGTGGCGAGGTGCAGGTCACGATGGAGCAAGGCCAAGCGCTAGAGGCCCAGCAGGCACGCACAGAGGGGTGGCTGCGTGCGGAAGACGAGCTCTATCGCGCGTGGCAGCGGTGCTACGGCGAGCTGCGTCGCATTCGGCGCTACCTGCCGAGGGCCGTGCATCACTTGCGTCTGTCGCTGGCGCTGGACGGTGCGCTCTGGTCCATGCCCAACCAGGACTACGAACCCGACGATGGCGACTATTGGGATGATGACTACTCCCGCGTCTGGTACCGCACGCCGGGCGCGTCGCTGCAGGTGGGTTGGGAGCGCTTCTACACGCAGCGCCTGGGCGTGCAGATCAACGGGACCTTCGCCGTGGGACAGGGTCGCTTTCGAGCGTGCGTCACCATGGACTCGCTCGGATGCTATGGCCGCCCGGAGGCAGGGCGCGCCTTCACCGGGGCCCTGGATGTGGGGCTGCGCGTGTGGGTGGGGTCCATCGTGGTGCTTGGGTTCGGGGCCGAGTTTCGGGTGACACGCTTGCCCTTCACGGAGCGGGTGCAGCACGGCAACCGCTACAGCGTCAGCGAGCGCTTGCTCCCTGCCCTGCTGGCGCGCATCGGGCCCGAGATCCTGCTCAGCGCGGACGGGCGCTGGTGGGTGTCGCCGTCCGTTGGTCTCGGGCGGCTCCTGAACCAGTCCGGCTTCGTGCTCGTGTCCAGCCTGCGCCTGGGCTACTTGCTCTGACGACTCCGCGTTGAGACAGCGAGTGAGCGGCTCGTCGTGAAGGGCAGCTCCATCATGGCCCGCATCCGGGCGCGAGCGGCAGCGCTGCGGGTGGTCCGCGCGCGGCATTGTCCGGCGCGGCGGCTCGGACTACCGTGCACGCCGTGATCTACTTGGTCGTCGTGCTGGTAGTGCTCATGGGCTTGGGCAAGTGGTGGAGCGTTCAGCAGGCAGCCGACCAGCGGCGCGAGTTGACCGCGCTCCGCCGCGAGCTGGCGATGAACCGCGTGGAGAGCGACACCGACGAGGCGACATGCCGCGACGAATCCTGAAGAAGCGCGCTGCGCAGGTCCTGCTCGTCACGGTCGCGGCGGCGTTCATGGGCTGCTCAGCCTTCCTCGAGAGCTGGACCTCGAGTGGGCCAAGTATGTGGCCCGCGCTGTACGAACAGCGCTTCCTCACTACGCTCACTCCGTTCACGTCGCTGCGCCGCGGGGACATCGTGGTCTTTCGTCTCCCCCACGAAGACGTCACGGCGGTCAAGCGTGTGGTCGGCTTGCCGGGTGATACGGTCGAAGTGCGTGACGGCCGCGTCTTCATCGACGGGCGTGCGTTGGGCGCAGAACGCGACGTTGCGTGCCCTGCTGGGCCCGAGTGGCTCGGACCCGAGTTGGTCTGCTGGGTCGAATCCGCCGGAGACCATCGCTGGCTCGCGGCTCGCGGCACCGACGGCCCGGCCGCCGACCTGTCGAACGTTGGTCCCGTCGTGGTTCCTCCGGGGGCCTACTACGTCGTCGGAGACATGCGCACGCAGTCGAACGACAGCCGCAATCCGAGCATCGGCACCGTTCCCTGGTCGCGTGTCGAAGGGCGCCTGGTGTGGGGCGAAGCGGAGCCGCCCTAGCCGTGTCGTTGTCCATCAGCACCCGCTCGGGATTACGTCAAGAGTCCGGCTCCACGATGGGGTTGCCACGCTCTCGCACCCCCACGCAGCGCTGAACAGCGACGCGCCCGTCCGCGGCGGCGGCGCGGACCGCGGCCGAAACGTCGGCCACGAGCGCGATCACGGCGTCAGGGGCGCGCTCGGGGTCAGTGCGCACGGCAAGGCCCGCCGTCGCGGCCACGTTCTCGAGCACGCGCGACTCGGGCGCCGAACGAGCGCGGCCCAAGTTGCGCAGCGACCAACCCAAGTCCCGCAGCGTGGCCCGGAGTTGGTTGCGCGAGACAGACGTGGTCCCTGGCGTCACGCGCCGCGCGAGCGCCATGAACAGCTGTGCACTCGCGGGCGCCCTGGACCCGTGTTCGAACGGTGGGAGCGCCCGTGCCTGTGCTGCCGCCTCGTGCTCGCCAATGCGCTCCAAGATCAGAGGCGTCAGACGATGCACCGCCAGACCCGCGGCGACCACGCCCGTCGTCTCGGGGTCGCACACCGGCCGGCCCGTGGTGGGATGGAGCGCACCAAACCCGTACCCGAAGGCGCGCACGTCGGGTGACGCGCCAGGAGGCAAGCTGATGTCCACCCGCCCGAGCCGCTCGGCGAGCTCCGGTGCCGCCGACGATGTGGCGCGCACCAGCCGCGCAAGCGTCGGGATGCCATCGGGCAGCCGCGGCGGGCGCCGCGCGGCGCTGTTCCCAGGCACTAAGCCACACGCCAGGAGCATGACGGCGATCACCCGCAGAGCCGCGCTCCGTCGCCTGCCCCATGTCCATCGCGGACGTTGGGTGCCGCGACCCAGGAGATCTGGGACGGTTTGGGCGAGCGGTTGATGTTCCTCGTGCATCGTGGCGGCTCCTCTCCGTGCTGCTGGCGGCAGCGCCGGAGCCGAACGAGCGTCGCTCGAGCAGCATTCCCGCGTGGACGGCAGGTGCACGAAAAGCCATCCGCTGTGGCGACGACCCGGGTGTCACGAGCAGGCACCATGCCGGTCTGGGCAGAGGCCGCGATCAGCGGATCCATGGCACGCTGCATCGCATGCTCATCGTCCTCTCCGGCCTCCCCGCGACGGGGAAGAGCACGCTCGGGGCTGCGCTCGCGCGGCGACTCTCGCTCCCGCTGTTCTCGGTCGATCCCATCGAAGCTGGGATGCTTCGCGCCGGGCTCTCCCAGGGCTTCGAGACGGGCCTCGCGGCGTACCTGGTGGCGCAAGCCCTGGTCGACTCTCAGCTGTCTCTCGGGCAGGGAGCGATCGTGGACGCCGTGAACGCCGAGGAGGCGGGCAAGGACACATGGCGTCACGTCGCGCGACACCACGCAACGCCCCTGTGCGTCGTCGAGTGCGTGTGTCCCGACGACCGCATTCACCGCGCACGGCTCGAGTCGCGACAGCGCGCGGTCGCTTCGGTGCTCCGAGAGCCCACATGGGACGACGTCCAGCGCCGACGACGCACGTACACGACCTGGGTCGAGCCCCACCTCCGCGTGGACACCCTGGAGCCCATCGACGAGCTCGTGGCTCATGTGCTCTCGTGGCTCCAGGAGAATGCTGCGGGCGCGCCCTCCCACTAGCGCAAAGGCTGGGTTGGAGCGCCCGTCGGGGGTCATGCTAGAAGCGAATCGATGGGAGCGTTCATGCGGCTCAGGTTCTCGGCGTTCGTCATGTGTATTGCGCTGCTCGTCCCGTGGGTATCACACGGGCAGGCGAGCCGCCCCGCCCCTGTCGCGAGCGCGATGCCGCCGTGGATGCCTCCCGCGTGTTGGGCCATGCCGCTTGAACGCGGGAACGTCTTTGCGTCGCCGACTGGGGTCGACCCCATCTTCACCATCAATGCGTCTGCGCAGTACGCCATCGTCGGTCCTGTCGCACGCGGGCGCGTCCCCGTGCGCATGGTCAGTCCAATTCGCAGCGGCACGCTCTACATGGACGAGACCGATTGCCACGTCGTCGCGCTGGCGCGCGGCTCGCTCGTAGGCGTTCCAATTTCCTTCGATGCGGGGGACTCGTTCATCGTCGCAGGGCCTGGCGCGACCGAGGGAACGACACGCGTGCGCGCGCGGGTGAAGATCATGGAGCTGAGGGGGATGTCCGATCGTCTCCAGGAGCTGGGGGTGTACGAAGGCGACATCCCGACCGCGCAGCTGGGCGCAGAGTGGCCAGCTGTGCCGGACCGCCTCCCGAGGCTGAGCCGAGCCATCGTCACCGGCCAACTCTCACTGAGCGCTGAACCGGGCGGCGTTCCGTTCCAGACGTTCAACCTGATGGATGGGACGCCGCTTGCAGTGGTCCGCCGCGAAGGCAAGCACACCGCCGTCCGCGTCGGAGACGGCCCGTACGTCTACGGGTGGACGGAGGCGGTGTTGGCGCGAGATCCGGAAACGTGGGCCATCGGTGCCCTCGGCCCCCACACGAGCGGGCCACCGCCGGTCGTGCCGCACATCCGTGAAGGCACCGAAATCCAGCTACGGCCTGGCGTCGCGGTCGTCACGACTAGGGCCCTACCCGTTCTGCCGGGTGCTCGGCAGCCAAACGGTCGCGTCACCATCGAACTGCGGCGAGGACGGGGCGTGCTGCTCACCGGGGTGGTGGACGCCAGCGACGTCTCGGTGGGGCCCCTGCCGTGACATCGACGCACGCGCGTTCGACGACAAGCGTAGAGACCTACCGTCCGAGAGCTGGGTGTCAGCGATACCCCGCCGGGCAAGTCACCCACCCGGCCCCCTCGGTCTGCGGGATCAAGAACACGCCCGGAGCAGCGCCAATGCTGGCGGCGGCGTCCAGCTCGCGGATCGCTTCGCGGCGGTAGCCGGGCGCTGGCGGCCCACCGGGTTGCAGGAGATGCACGGTGCGCTCGCGCACCCCCCACTCGAGTCGAATGCAGGCGTCGCCGCGTAGCGTCGCCATCAGGTGCGCGCGCTCGTGGTGCTCCACTTGGTCGCCGCGCACGCCGAGCTCGCGCCAGCGCGCTCCCACGCCCACACGGGCGATGCGGTGTGCGACGAGGCCGCGGTGCCGACCGAGGGCGACGAGCACCACCTCGCTCGCGTAGACCACGTCCGCGTATGTGCCACGTTCGTCCCAGCGCCACTCGGTGATCCAAGCGCCGAAGTCGTTCTGCCCGAGCAAGCGCATGGGCACGGCCATGCCCAGCCCAGCGCCCCTGAGGGCGCGACGTGGTGTGCACGTCCAGGTGCCGGCTTCACGGAGGCACGCGCTCGCGGCTCCGGCGCTGTCGTCCTGCCAGTCGCTGGCAAGCACGGACACCAAGCTGGTCCCGTCGGCGGCGTCCACCGTGGTCACCATCAGCGCATCCCACGCGAGCGCCGGGTCCGGCGCGACAGGGGCACTCCGAGGGGGCTCGACGCCCCTCACGTGAATGTCCGCCGAGCCGGGGGGATGCACCAGCCCGGTGACGTCGCCACCGGCGTGCTCGAGCCACCTCGCGATGCGCGTGACGGCCACCTCGCCGATGTAGTTGCGCACGTCCCAGCCCAGCACGGGTCCCTCCGCGTCGACGGACAGCTCGGCGGTCACGGGCCCTCCCGGCGTCGCCACCTGGAACACCAGCTCCGCGCTCGGCCCGGTCCACGTCACGGAGAGCACGCTCTCGGGCACAGCCCACGCAGGCACACACCCCGCGGCGGGCGTGGCATCGTCGCAGGTGACCCCGGGCTCGGGCGCACACAGCAGCTGCGCCGTCGCCGTGAGGGCTTCACGCGTGCGCTCCCACACGTCGTCGAGCGCATCCCCCGGCTCAGCCGGGAGCTCACCCACAAGGCGGAACTCGGGCGCGATCACAAAGCAGCCCACCCGCTGGCCAGCCCGGAGCCCGCGAGGGCTCGCTAGTGGCTCCGTTGGCTCTGGCGACGCGAGGGGCTCGGGAGTCGCCGCGAGCGGCACGGAAGGTTGGACGACAGGCGCGCTGGACCCGCACGCGACGGTGAGCGCGAGGAGCGGGTAGACCGGTAGGCGCCAGAGGTGACGAGGCCAGTGCATGGGAGCGGGTTGACGAGCGAGGAAGGAGCGTACTCCAGTGCGCGCAGGACTATTCCAGCGGCGACGGCTCATGCGGGAGGATGGTGTCGCGGAGCGTGAGGGGAAACAGCACGTTGGCGTGGACCACCACGATGGGAGCGGATGCCATGAGGCTAGAGACCGCCTGCGGCTACGTTCCCTCGGCGTCGTACCCCCCGAAGTCCTGCGTCAGCTGCGACAGCTCGCGGAGGCCAGCGCGGCGGTTCTTGTCGCGCTGCGTCTTAAACGCCAGCACGTCCTCCACCCGCAACCGCCGATGCTTCCCCGTCTTGCGGCAGGCGATGCGACCCTCGTCGAGCAGGCGCACCAAGTACTGACGGGACACGTTGAGCAGGTCCGCCGCCTGCTGGGTGGTCAGCTCGCGACCCATGGGCACCACGGCCACCGAGTCGCCACGCGCGAGCACCTCGACCACGCGCGTGGGCACATGGAACACCGCGTCGGGTATGGCGACGCTCTCGCCCTGTGGACCAACGAGGCGACACGCGGGGGCGGCCCGCGTATGCACGGCGCACGCGTGTCGAGGCCGGAGCCCCCGCTGTCAGCCCTGCCGCAAGAAGCGGTCGACTGCCTCGGCAACGTCACCGGGGGAGCCGGTGGCGAAGCCCGTCAGCGAGCCACCAGCGACCTCGAACCGCGCGGTCTCGCCCTGGCAGTTCTCGATCTCGACGAAGCCGCCGGGGTTGGCCTTGGCCAGCGCCGCGAGCAGGTTGAGCGGGCTGTGGTTGTACACGAGCAACCTCTTGTCGCTCTTGGCCCCTGGGCGACAATCGAAGCGCGCACGGTAGGCTGGAAAAGGGACACGGTCCCAGCGCGTGAAGCGCAGACCGTCACACCGGGCCATGGCGACCGCTACGCCGTCTTGGTCGCCGAACTCGCAGCTCCAACCCGGGAACGCGAGGCTGACGCTGCGCTCGATGCTGGGCTGAACCTGCAGGTTGTGGAGCGGCCCGAGCACCCACACGGTGTCGAAGCCCAGCTGTCCGTCACCTCGCGGGATGGGCTCGATCGGGAACCCGCGCACGCCCTCGACGGCGAGCACCTCGTCGCGGGCCTCGATCAGCGCGCCGAGCACCTGCGCGCGTACCCCTGGGTCGATGGGCTTGATGGCCGAGCCGTCGTGGGACCAGCCGTTGGGGACCTTGATGCGCAGCTCGACGGCCCGTGTCCCCGCGTCGGAACAGACGAGGTGCCACTCCATCACGTTGACAAGCTCGGTCCAACGGTGACAGGGCGCGACGCCGACGGAGAACTCGTACGTCGAGGCCTTGCCCTGGTTGGCCGCGAGGACCGCGAGCACGTTCGCGGAGGGGTCCCAGACCCGCCAGGGCGTGCCGCCTTCGATCTCGACCCAGCCCGTTTTCTTCAGCTTTCGGGCGCGCTTCTCCGCCTCCTTGATGGCCATCGCGTGGTCGTCCCACACGGACTTGGCGCCGCTACGGAGGGTTCGTAGGTGGGGACCGACGACCTCGATGGCGTCCTCCGTGCCGCCCTCGCGGTAAACGAACCTACGGACGATGGGCGTGACCATGCGGGGGTGAGGATGGCGCGTTCCGGTCTTGGTCTCAAGACCCCGGTCGTCCATCCACCCGCCTCCGTCAACCAGGTGCGTCGTCGACGCCTCGCGCCACCAGAAGCGCGACGAGCTCGTCGGCGCGAGCGCCGTCCCGCGCGGTCATCAGCAGCTCGCCACCGCACTCCGCGAGGTCGGTGTCGAGGTCCCCCGTCAGGAGCAGCTCGACGACCTCGACGGACGAGCGCCTCATCGCCCTCTGCAGCGCGTCGTTGGTGACCCGCGCGTTTCGAGCGAGGATCGCCGCGACGACACCCGGGGACCCGGCATCGGCCCTCATGACGTAGTGACCCAGCAGCGAGTCCGGGACCGCGTGCGCCGTCTCGATGACAGAGATCAGCGCCGGGGTCGCCTGGTCGCCATGGAGCTGAGAGCCGACGGTCGCGAGTTGCTCCTCGGTCAAGCGGCAGCCCTGGTCCAAGAGGAACCTCACGCCGTCAGACGCCTCGGGCCGGTCGCTGCGGAGGAGAGCGATGAGCGCCTCGGGCATTCCCCGTCGGGCACCGGCTCGAACGAGCATCGTGACCTTCTCCAGAGGGTACGCCCAGTGGGCAGCGGCGGACTCGAGCAAGCGGCCGTCCCAGTCCGCGAGCGGCGTCTCGACGGCCCCTCCGAGCACCGCGCGGACGCACCACGGCTCGTCATACCGCACGGCATACAAGAGCGCGTCGTCGGTGACGCGGTCGTTGGCGTCGAGGAGGGCGGCCACGACGGCGGGCCGCGACCCTCGGATGCGCAGATAGGCCTCGAGCGCCGTCGATGGCACGGACCCTCCGGACGCCCTCCATCGCTCGATGAGCGCCACGTCGACCCTGGTGTTGATACACGCTAGGGGGTGGAGCCCCCCCTCTGGGGGCTCCGTGGCGGCGCCGAGGTCGAGGAGCTCCGCCAGGCTCTGGACGTCCCCGGCGGCGATGGCCAACGCCAGCGGCGCGTCGGCGGTGCCTGCATCGGCGTCGACGCCCCTGCGACCTTGGCGGATGGGCACCATGTAGTGCTCACTGGCGTGCGACAGGCAGAGCTTCGCCTGACGGTCCCGCCGCGCCTTGGCGCTGGCTCGCTCGTTCCGTGCGCGTTCCGCGAAGGGACGCAAGCGGTGCGCCAACAAGAGGTAGGCAATCCACACCGCCTGAGAGACGACCACGACGCCGACGGCGCCCCCGATGGCGGTCACCGGCCACCACCCCGTGCGCAGACCCAGGGCGACCCAGAGCGCGCCGTGCACGCCGGACGCCGCCACCAGGTACATCCACCACCCGAACGCCGCTTGGGGGGGAGTTCGATGTCCCACCTTCGCGAACGCGAGCCGCCACACCGCGACGCCGCTACCCACCCACGCCAGAACCAAGAGCGCGTCCACGACCCTCCCGACGACGTTGACCATCCGCCCAGCCTATCACCGAGGCGACGACCACGGTCAGGGCGCCGGCACGACTACCCGGAGCGATCTCACGGGCGGGTTGTGGGTGGGGTCGGTCGGTGGCCAAGCTACGGTGCTCTGCGCGAAGCTCCTTCTACCACGCGCGCGGGCATCGTCCGCCCGACCGGGTTCAGCCCTCCGAGTTCTCGGGAGGGACAGCTTGATTGAGTTCAGCTCCGCGGCATCACGTGGGCGCCGCGGGGTCGAGCGCGTGCAGGCGCACGTCGCGCCGGTCCCACACCTGGACGCATTCGCTCGCTACGTCCGCGCCGGCGCGGGGTTCCCAGTGGTAGTGATAGTGACCAACCCACTCCGTGATGACCTGGACGCTTGCATGCTCCCAGGAGAGTTGGCGCAGGAGTGCCTCGAACTTCGCCAGCCACTCGTCGATGTCGTCGTGCAGGCTGCTGAACGAACCCCCGAAGAAGAGCACCCGTCCCCGATAGGTCGTCACCAACGGTCCGTCGGCTTGCACCTCGGGTGAGCGCGAGAACATGCCTCGATCCTACCCTGGCGCGACGCGTGCACGCTGGACGACGGGTTGGCCTGTGTGATAGGCCCTCGATCCATGCAAGGACTCGTGAAGAGGGTAATCGTGCTGGTGTGGGCGGCTTGTGGTTTGGTCGCCGGGTGCGGCCCCTACTCTGGGATTCAGCATACCTTCGTCGACATGCACCCCACCTGCCCGGTCGAACGGACGACGCGGTCCACGCCGTTCGAGCATGTGACGCGCGTCGAAGGCTGTGGTGAGGTGGAAGACTGGCACCTCGAGCTCGACCCCTCGATTCCGATCGATTGGGTGCTCGCCTCGGACGTGCGAGGCCGCGCAGCCATTGAGATGGAGTGTGACGCCAGCGCACTGGCGGTGACCACCGTGGCCCACAGGCAGATCGGGGTTGTGGGATGCGGCCAGCGCGCCATTTATCTCCTGGTCGACGGGCTCTGGGTGGCGAACTCGATATCGTCGCGCTAGCCGGGCATCGTCCCGCCCGACGGGGTTCAGCCCTCAACGTTCTTCGCACGGACTGCCGGTGTACAGCTCCGCGGTGGTAGAACGCTCGCCATGGGCCTCTTCGACTGGTGGAAGCGCAAGGACACCCCACCCACGCCGGCGTCAACTCCCACGGCCCGCGCAAACGAACGCGCCGAGGTGGAGGATCTGCCCGCCGAGCTCCAGCACCTCCCACGCAGGCCCGCGTGGTTGCCAGAGACCATCGACGGTGCCGGCGAACCGCGAGGGAGCCGCATCGGTGGGCACGCGTTCATCCCCGCTGGCGAAGACCACCCCGCCTGCGGTGTCTGTGGCCAGCCACTGCACCTGGTGGTTCAGCTCAACTCGGCCGAGCTGCCCACGGCGGTGTCTGCCTGGACGGGGCCCGGCATCTTCCAGATGTTCTACTGCCTCTCCGAGTGCGAGCTCGAGGCCGACGGGTGGGCCCCCTACTCGCGCGTGCATTGCGCCCGGCGCGTGGACCTGGACGCCCCCGGACAGCTGACCACCACGGGACCGAGCGTCCCCGCGAAGGCCATCGTCGCGTGGCGCGAGCTGGACGACCTGCCCCACCAGGAGGAGTGGCCCACGGCCATGGTCGACGAGCTGGAGACCGCCTGTGAGCTGGCCGAGCGCCCGCTCGCTGGCGACAAGCTGGCCGGCTGGCCCTACTGGGTGCAAGGGCCGGAGTACCCGCAGTGCAAGCTCTGCGGAGCGGCGATGCGTGTGCTGTTCCAGGTGGACAGCGAGCACAACCTCGCATGGATGTGGGGCGACGCGGGCTGCGCCCAGCTGAGCGTGTGCGAGGAGCACCGCGACCAGCTGGCGTTCGGATGGGCCTGCTGCTGAGGCGAGACCTTCGAAGGCAATGAGACTCCGGGTTGCCTCCGAGGACCGCGGGACCATGCTCTCGAACGCCCGACCCGGCTCGACACTCGAACGACGCTTCGCTAACCTCGCGACCATGAGGCGCGATGCATTGGGGAGACGGGAGCTTGCCCTGGCAATGGTCTGGCTGGCGATCGGATGCGGAGGCGGCAGCGATCCTGGACCCGGGGATATCGGCGTCTACGACCTAGGCCCCGACGACCCGCGCCCTATCGACCTGGGCCCCGAACCCTATGCGTGCGAAGAAGATTTCGTGTGGGACCACGACTCGGACTCTACGACTGTGTGCATCCCCTGGTCCCCTTGTCCTGTCGGCACTGCGGTCCTCGACGACGGCAGCGACGTGACGGATCGTTCGTGCGCAACGTGCGGGGTCGGCACCTTCAGCGACTCCATCAACGCAGCGGCGTGCGCTCCTTGGAGAACGTGCGGCCCTGGGTCCTTCGAAGCCAACGTGGGAGATGTCGACCACGACCGCGAGTGTGGAAGTTGCGCGTCGGGATCCTTCACCTCCACGTCGAACGCCGCGGCCTGTGCCCAATGGACGGATTGCGTCGCCGGCGAGTACGTCGCGGTACCCGGCAGCCGAAGCGCGGACCGCGTCTGCGCGACATGCGCACCCGGCACCTACACGGTATCCCCTCCGTGATCGACGTCTGAAAGGACCTGGACGATGGGCTGTGGGTGGGCTGACCTCAGCGGATGTCAAAGCAAGCAGGTTCGCAGGGTCGAGGTAGTTCAGGGCGAGGTGGCTGGCGGCGTTGGACGCCGGAGGATGGGGCGGACGCGGTCGCTCGGTGGCGCGCGTCTGGGCTGACGGCGAAGGAGTTCGCGGCGCAGGAGGGGGTGTCTGCGCAGCGGCTCCATCGGTGGTCGAAGCAGCAGGTCGACACGAGCTCGCCGCCATTGTCGACACCGTCCCCGAAGCCGCCGCAGGCGCGGGGCACGGCGGTGCCGTTCGTGCGGGTCGCGACGCCGGCGGCGTCGGCGACGAGCATCGGCACCCTGCGGGTGGAGCACCTTGGGGTGTCGGTGGTGGTGCGGGAGGATCTCCCGGTGGCGCGGCTGGCGGACGTGGTGCACGCCCTGCGCGCCGGGGCGTCACGTTGCTGACGCTGCCACCGGGGGTGCGGCTCTACCTGGCGACGGTGCCTGTGGACGGGCGCAAGGGTATCGACGGGCTCTCGAACGTGGTGCGGCACGCGTTCGGTGCGGACCCGTTGTCGGGCTCGATGTTCGTGTTCTTCTCGAAGAGGCGTGACCGGGTGCGGGTGCTGTATTGGGACCGCGACGGGTACGTGCTGGTGACGAAGCGTCTGGAGGTGGGGCGGTACCGCCTGAGCTATGCGGAGGATCCCCACGCCCCGGTCGAGGTGGAGGCCGCGGAGCTGCTCCTGCTGCTGGAGGGCATCGACGTGTCGACGGCGCCGCGGCGACGTCGTTGGTCGCCGACGCCGGCTGGTGGCTGAAAAAGCGCAGAGGATTCTCGGCGCCGGGAATTTTGTCAGACGAGCCTTGTTTCTAAAGCTCGATGACGACAGTGCCGCCCGTCGCCAGCGCCCTCTCGCCGGACCTCGTGAAGGTCCGAGAGTTCATGGTGGAGGCCGTGGCGGCGGGCACGGTAGAGCCGATGGTGGACGCCGTGATCCACCTCCTCGCCCGCATGCGCGACGTCAACCACGAGCTCGTCCGCCGCGACATGGCGCGGCGACGCGCGAAGCCACCATCCGAGACGTCGCGGAGGCTGCAGCAGGAGCTGCTCTTCTCCATGGCGCCGGCGAACGAGAACGGCACCGCCGAAGCCGACGAGGCGAGCAAAGCGGGGGCGAGCGACGGGGCGCCAGACGGCGCCGAGAACTCGGCCGCGCCGAACAGCGCAGCAGCCAAGGCTGCCGAGCTGCTGAGGCCCAAGAAGCGCGGGCCCAAGAAGCGCGACGAGCACGGCCGCGGTGAGCTGCCCGCGCACCTCGAGCGTGTGCCGAACGAGTGTCTGGTCTCGGGCGCCGAGCGCACCTGCCCGCACTGCCACGTGGAGGCCGAGCGCGTGGCGTTTCGCGCGAGCGAGGTGCTGGAGCTCTCGCCCGCGCGGTTCATCGTGCGACGCGACCTGATCGAGACCGTCTCGTGCCCCGGGTGTCGGGAGTACATCGTGAGCGCGGAGCGCCCGGACATGATCGTCCCGCGCGGCCTGCTCGGGCCCGACCTCGTCGTGCAGGCCATGGTCGAGCACTACGGCGAGGCGGTGTCGTACGAGCGGATGGAGCGGCGAGCCGACGAGCAGGGGGTGCCGCTGCGTGCGAACACGCTCGCGCGAAACGTCAGCCGGCTGGTGGACCTCCTCGACCCCATCGTCGACGAGATCGCACGGCGTGTAGGCCGCTCCACCGACCTCGCGCTCGACGCGACCAGTACGCGGGTGCTCGACCCCGCACACCCGCTCGGCATCCGCCACGCATCCCTCTGGTTGCTCACGGGCGACCATGAGTACGCGCTCTTTCGCTATGCGCCGAAGGCCGACGCGGAGGCGTTGATGAACGCGTTCAAGGACGTGGTCTTCGCGAACGTGCGCCTGACCTGCGACGCCTCCCCCACCATGAACTGCCTCGAGCGTGAGGGCGCCATACGCGCGGGCTGCAACGCTCATGGCCGCCGCGGCCTCGTCGCCGCGCTGCGGGGCGGGGACCTCCGCGCGGCCGAAGGCATCGCCCTCTACGGCACGCTCTTCCACATCGACGCCGAGTCCAAACGCGCGGGCGAGTCCTTCGCCAAACGCCACGAGCGACGACAAGCCGAGAGTCGACCGGCTTCGCTCGAACTCAGAGCATGGGTCGACCGACAACGACCCCTCGTCGAGCCTCGCTCCGAACTCGGCAAGGCGCTCGGCTATCTCCATCGGCAGTGGGACCGCCTCATGCGCTTCCTCGACGACCCCCTCCTCGAGCTGACCAACAACGAGGTCGAGCGCGACCTCAGAACCCACGTGCTCAACCGCAAGACCTGGTACTTCTGCGGCGACGACGAGAGCGCGCGCCGCATGGCCAACGCGCTGACCCTGATCATCACTTGCCGCAAGCTCGGCATCTCGCCCCGCGCCTATCTCCGAGACGCGCTCACGCGCCTCCTCCGCGGCGACAAAGATCTCGACGCCATGATGCCCGACGCCTTCGCGCAGCGGTTGCGTGCTGCCAAGCAGGACGTCCCCGAAGATCTCGCCGCGTAGCGCCGGGCGACTGCGCCCGGTCACGACATCAGCGCCCTGTCAACCGAGCGGGCGCCCCATTCGGACGTCGCTGACGGAGGGGATACCCTACACGAGCGGCCCGAATCGAGCGGAGTGCCTCGATGCTGACGCCTGCCCAGCAGGCACCATCGAGACCGAGCCAGCGTCGGCGGAGTCCGGCCCCACGTGCGTCGACTGTCAGCCAGGCCAGTACTGTGCTGGTGACCACGATCCTGCGGTGGCGTGTGGAGGTGGCGATGCGACGTGGGATCACGACATGGATCCCGCGACACCGTGCGTCGAACGCAGCGACTGCGACCCCGGGACGAGTGTGTTGGACCATGGCAACGCGGTCACGAACCGGACTTGCGGGGAATGTGTGGACGGCTTCAGCGTCTCGCAGAACGTCGAGCAATGTGTGCCGTGGACGCCGTGCCTCGTGGGGTTCGTCGAGGTCACTCCGGGCACCACGACGAGCGACCGCGTCTGTGGGCATGGTCCTGAGTGGGTGTATCAGTTCGGGACCGTGCGGGACGAGATCGTCCGCGCGCTCGCATTGGGGTCAGACGGCAGCGTGGCCCTCGCTGGCGAAACCACCGGAGCGTTTCCCTTTCAGGTCTACACGAGGACCTTCGACCTGTTCGTTCAGAAGCGCGACCCCGACGGTTCGGTACTATGGACCCGACAGCTGGCAAGCTTCGGTCAAGACTTTGGGTACGCCATCGATGTGAGCAGCGACGGTCGTGTCATCGTCGCGGGCTACACGACCGTGGCGCTTCCCGGGCAGACCGCTGCTGGTGGCGACGATGCTTTCCTCATGCTCTTCGACTCGAATGGCGACACATCGTGGATGCGCCAGTTCGGATCCAACGGGAGCGACCAAGCCGTCGGTGTGCGGTTCGATGCCGACGGCAACGTGATCGTCGTAGGCGGTGTGTCGGGCGCCCTGTCGGGTCAGACCCACCTGGGGAATACGGACGCCTTCGTTCGAAAGTACGACTCCACCGGTGCCTTGCTCTGGACAAGGCAGTTCGGCTCGGACGGCCGCGACATCGCGACAGAGGTCGCTGTGAGCGCCAACGGGGGGATCCTGGTGACTGGCTTCGTCGCCGGGACACTTCCTGGGCAGTCGTTCGCCGGCGCCAGCGACCTCTTCCTCCGCAGGTACGATGCGGATGGCGCCGAAGCCTGGACGCGACAGCTTGGAACCACGGGCGTCGACAACGGAACTGGCGTCGCGGTGGACGCAAACGACAACGTCATCGTCTGCGCCGAGACGGGCGGCGCTCTACCCGGAGAGACTTCATTGGGATCCCGGGACGCCGCTCTGTTGAAGTACGACCCGGATGGGACGCTGCTCTGGAACCGTCAGTTTGGGACATCCGGTGGGGAGACGAACACGTCGGTCGACGTCGACTTGCAGACGGGGCGGATCGTCGTTGCCGGCAATACTACGGGTGCTCTACCGGGACAGACGCCCATTGGGTCGGGTGACGCGTTCGTCAGTGCCTTCGATTCGGATGGAGCCGCCTTGTGGAACCAGCAGTTCGGCACGGCGTGGAACGACCTTCCGGTCACTCGCGTTGGCACCGACGGACGCGTCATTGTCGCGGGGGGCGTGCAACTCACGCTGCCGGGGCAGCAGTCGTCCGGCGGATGGGACGCATTCGTCATGCGGCTCCGCGTCCCCTGACCCCCGCCCAGTACACCACGTCGGACGCCGGGCGAGCCCAGGACCGTGACCATGAGCATCAGCACCGCTCGACCAGGGTTGCGTCAAGAGTCCGGCTCCACGATGGGGTTGCCACGCTCTCGCACCCCCAGGCAGCGCTGAACAGCGACGCGCCCGTCCGCGGCGGCGGCGCGGACCGCGGCCGAAACGTCGGCCACGAGTGCGATCACGGCGTCAGGGGCGCGCTCGGGGTCAGTGCGCACGGCAAGGCCCGCCGTCGCGGCAACGTTCTCGAGCACCCGCGACTCGGGCGCCGAACGAGCGCGGCCCAAGTTGCGCAGCGACCAACCCAAGTCCCGCAGCGTGGCCCGGAGTTGGTGGCGCGAGACAGAGGTGGTCCCCGGCGTCACGCGCCGCGCGAGCGTCATGAACAGCTGTGCACTCGCGGGCGCCCTGGACCCGTGTTCGAACGGTGGGAGCGCCCGTGCCTGTGCTGCCGCCTCGTGCTCGCCAATGCGCTCCAAGATCAGAGGCGTCAGACGATGCACCGCCAGACCCGCGGCGACCACGCCCGTTGTCTCGGGGTCGCACACGGGCCGGCCCGTGGTGGGATGCAGCGCGCCAAACCCGTACCCGAAGCCGCGCACGTCGGGTGACGCACCAGGAGGCAAGCTGATGTCGACCCGCCCGAGCTGCTCGGCGAGCTCCGGTGCCGCCGACGAGGTGGCGCGCACCAGCCGCGCAAGCGGCGGGATGCCATCGGGCAGCCGCGGCGGGCGCCTCGCGGCGCTGTTCCCAGGCACCAAACCAGACGCCAGGAGCATGACGGCGATCACCCGCAGAGCCGCGCTCCGTCGCGTGCCCCATGTCCATCGCGGACGTTGGGTGCCGCGACCCAGGAGATCTGGGACGGTTTGGGCGAGCGGTTGATGTTCCTCGTGCATCGTGGCGGCTCCTCTCCGTGCTGCTGGCGGCAGCGCCGAGCCGAACGAGCGTCGCTCGAGCAGCATTCCCGCGTGGACGGCAGGTGCACGAAGAGCCATCCGCTGTGGCGACGACCCGGGTGTCACGAGCAGGCACCATGCCGGTCTGGGCAGAGGCCGCGATCAGCGGATCCATGGCACGCTGCATCGCATGCTCATCGTCCTCTCCGGCCTCCCCGCGACGGGGAAGAGCACGCTCGGGGCTGCGCTCGCGCGGCGACTCTCGCTCCCGCTGTTCTCGGTCGATCCCATCGAAGCTGGGATGCTTCGCGCCGGGCTCTCCCAGGGCTTCGAGACGGGCCTCGCGGCGTACCTGGTGGCGCAAGCCCTGGTCGACTCTCAGCTGTCTCTCGGGCAGGGAGCGATCGTGGACGCCGTGAACGCCGAGGAGGCGGGCAAGGACACATGGCGTCACGTCGCGCGACACCACGCAACGCCCCTGTGCGTCGTCGAGTGCGTGTGTCCCGACGACCGCATTCACCGCGCACGGCTCGAGTCGCGACAGCGCGCGGTCGCTTCGGTGCTCCGAGAGCCCACATGGGACGACGTCCAGCGCCGACGACGCACGTACACGACCTGGGTCGAGCCCCACCTCCGCGTGGACACCCTGGAGCCCATCGACGAGCTCGTGGCTCATGTGCTCTCGTGGCTCCAGGAGAATGCTGCGGGCGCGCCCTCCCACTAGCGCAAAGGCTGGGTTGGAGCGCCCGTCGGGGGTCATGCTAGAAGCGAATCGATGGGAGCGTTCATGCGGCTCAGGTTCTCGGCGTTCGTCATGTGTATTGCGCTGCTCGTCCCGTGGGTATCACACGGGCAGGCGAGCCGCCCCGCCCCTGTCGCGAGCGCGATGCCGCCGTGGATGCCTCCCGCGTGTTGGGCCATGCCGCTTGAACGCGGGAACGTCTTTGCGTCGCCGACTGGGGTCGACCCCATCTTCACCATCAATGCGTCTGCGCAGTACGCCATCGTCGGTCCTGTCGCACGCGGGCGCGTCCCCGTGCGCATGGTCAGTCCAATTCGCAGCGGCACGCTCTACATGGACGAGACCGATTGCCACGTCGTCGCGCTGGCGCGCGGCTCGCTCGTAGGCGTTCCAATTTCCTTCGATGCCGGGGACTCGTTCATCGTCGCAGGGCCTGGCGCGACCGAGGGAACGACACGCGTGCGCGCGCGGGTGAAGATCATGGAGCTGAGGGGGATGTCCGATCGTCTCCAGGAGCTGGGGGTGTACGAAGGCGACATCCCGACCGCACAGCTGGGCGCAGAGTGGTCAGCTGTGCGGGACCGCCTCCCGAGGTTGAGCCGAGCCATCGTCACCGGCCAACTCTCACTGAGCGCAGAACCAGGCGGGGTCCCGTTCCAGACGTTCAACCTGATGGATGGGACGCCGCTTGCAGTGGTCCGCCGCGAAGGCAAGCACACCGCCGTCCGCGTCGGAGACGGCCCGTACGTCTACGGGTGGACGGAGGCGGTGTTGGCGCGAGATCCGGAAACGTGAACCTCCCCCCACCTGGCGGACACCTGAGATAGCGCGAGAATGCGCAGGAGTGTCCGATGAAGCAGAAGAAACAACCCTCCCTGGCGCGGCGTGCTCGTCGTTCGTTCACGCCTGAATTCAAGTCCGATGCGGTGCGGCTGGTGAAGAGCGGGAAGTCCATCCCGACGGTCGCGCGGGAGCTCGAGCTCACCGAGACGGCGCTCCGTGAGTGGGTGCGACGTAGCGATGCGGACGCCGGGGCTCGTCAAGACGTGCTGACCACGGACGAGCGGCAGGAGCTGGCCCGCCTCCGCCGTGAGAACCGTCAGCTGCGCCAGGAACGCGAAATCCTAAAAGCGGCGGCCACCTTCTTCGCCAAGGAGAGCGCGTGAGGTATGCGTTCATCGCCGAGAAGAAGGTGGCCTTCCCCACCGCCGCGCTGTGTCGCGTACTGGGAGTCTCGCGCAGTGGCTTCTACGGCTACCTGGCCGAGCCCGAGACCGAACGAGAGCAGCGCGACGCCGTGCTCGTGGCGAAGACGCGTGCCGTGTTCGACGAGCACAAGGGTCGATACGGCAGCCCTCGTGTTCACCGTGAGCTCCGTGAGCGCGGCGACATCGTGAGTGAGAAGAAGGTCGCCCAGGTCATGCGCGACCACGGCCTCGTGGCGCGGCGAAAGCGAAGGTTCCGAGCCACGACCGACTCGAAGCACGACGACCCCATCGCGCCGAATCTCCTCGAGCGCGATTTCACGGCGACCGGCCCCAACGAGGCTTGGGTGACCGACGTGACGGCCGTGTGGACCCACGCCGGTTGGATCTTCCTGGCGGCCATCCTC
Source organism: Sandaracinaceae bacterium (assembly GCA_020633055.1). Classification (NCBI taxonomy): domain Bacteria; kingdom Pseudomonadati; phylum Myxococcota; order Polyangiales; family Sandaracinaceae; species Sandaracinaceae bacterium. The sequence goes on from JACKEJ010000015.1 coordinate 180,963, forward strand.
GATCTGTTCTCGCGGCGCGTCGTGGGGTGGGCGACGAGCGCGAGCAACGACCGCTTCCTCGCCATCGACGCCCTGCGAGCCGCCCTCGTCGCGCGCCGCCCTCCTGCCGGGCTGCTGCATCACTCCGACCGTGGCAGTCCCTACGCCAGCGGCGACTACCGCCGTGAACTTGAACGGGCGGGCATCATCGCCAGCATGAGCCGGAAGGGCGACTGCTGGGACAACGCGGTCGCCGAGAGCTTCTTCGCGACGTTCAAGGTGGAGGCCTTGGGCGACCACGTGCCCCGAGACCACGACGCCGCCATCGCCATCGTCCGCGACTACATCGACGGCTACTACAACCCCAAGCGGAGGCACTCGTTCATCGACTACGAGTGCCCCATCCAGTTCGAACTCAAGTGCCAACTCGCCGCGATGGCGGCATAGTCAACCTGTCCGCTCGACGGGGGGAAGTTCAGCCGGGTGCTCGGCAGCCAAACGGTCGCGTCACCATCGAACTGCGGCGAGGACGGGGCGTGCTGCTCACCGGGGTGGTGGACGCCAGCGACGTCTCGGTGGGGCCCCTGCCGTGACATCGACGCACGCGCGTTCGACGACAAGCGTAGAGACCTACCGTCCGAGAGCTGGGTGTCAGCGATACCCCGCCGGGCAAGTCACCCACCCGGCCCCCTCGGTCTGTGGGATCAAGAACACGCCCGGAGCGGCGCCAATGCTGGCGGCGGCGTCCAGCTCACTGATCGCTTCGCGGCGGTAGCCGGGCGCTGGCGGACCGCCGGGTTGCAGGAGATGCACCGTGCGCTCGCGCGCGCCCCACTCGAGTCGAATGCAGGCGTCGCCGCGTAGCGTCGCCAGCAGGTACGCGCGCTCGTGGTGCTCCACCTGGTCGCCGCGCACGCCGAGCTCGCGCCAGCGCGCCCCCACGCCCACACGGGCGATGCGGTGTGCAACGAGGCCGCGGTGCCGACCGAGCGCGACGAGCACCACCTCGCTAGAGTCCTGGGCTGCAAGGAGAGCGATGGCCCGTCCGCCTGAGTTCATCGACGCGCAGGGTCGCACGCTCGGCGACCACTCGGGAGATTGTGGGATGCCGTCGGGCCGGCCACTCACCGCGGGGCGTGGACTAGTCGCGCTGGGCGCGGAAAAGGCCAAGGCCGTCGCGCCGCAGAGCGCGTCGATCGCCATCGCCGAGCGTCCGTCGGCGCCGCTCATCGCCGAGTTCTCATCCGTTCGCCAACGTAGTGAGCATGACTGACGCTCTCGGAGGGTGTGGCCGCGCGCTACGCGGCCGCGATCTTCACGCTGTTGAACCAGGTTGCGGGCATTTCGCGGTCGAGCGCCCACACAATCTGCATAGGGCGATCACCGGTGGCGGACGCGCAGCGCACGGGGCCGAGGAAAAGGTACGGCATGGTCACGCCGCGTTCGTCTTGCTTGGCTTGTCGGACAAAGAGCAGCACGCGCCAGCCGTGTGGGGGGTGCCGGTAGCGCTTGCCGGTGGCGGAATCGAAGCGCGTCCCACTCTGGCTCTCCCAGTGAAACTCGCGCTGCGAGAGGGCGTAGTCGTTGTAGAGGGTCGTTGGGGTGAAGTCCTTCGGATCCTTGTCGAGAGTCACATACAGCACGTCGCACTTCTGCGCCTCGCACTTGAGTACCCCACCTTGCGTGCGCAGCAGCTTGCCCGAACGCTGCTCGCCAAGCCCGGCGCTGATCTCGTCGCGGCTGTAGGTGGCGTGCACCTCAAACGGCAACCCCGTGAGGGTGTATGTGGGTTTGCGGCGCTGGTCGTCCAGCACGCCTAGCAGCTGACTCACTTCACCTAGGAGCGTGGGACTGGACCACAGCTCGGTGAAGAACGACCCGAGCTCACCGACGGGCCGCACGGCCTGACCGAGAACCGAGAAGAACATGAGCTGGTAGGGGTCACGCGGATCGGGCTTGGGCGGGCGCTCTTGCGCGAGCCAGCTCCGCCAACGGCTTAGGCGCTCCGTGTCGTCGACGTGCAGCAGGCGCGGCAGTGCACGGATCATGGGGCCGTCAGGCACCGCGGGAGCAAAGCCGCGCTGCTCACGCAAGCGCGAAAAGGACCTACCACTTAGGTAGAGGTCGCTCAGCGCAACGTCTGCACGGTCCAAGAAAGACGCGAGTGTGTCGTCGGGCTGAAGGTCCTCGCCGAGCGCCGCCCAGCTCGAGAGCACGCGCTTCATGTTGTCGAGGACCGCACGCTGCGCCAGCTCTTCAAGCTGAATGGAGCAGCCTGGGGGCAGCCGCGGGAAGCCCTGCTCGACGGCAGCCTTTACGTCGGCGCGCGTGCCCCCGCCGAGCAGCGCGCGGTAGCGAAGATCAAAGCGGAACTGCCGGTTTGCGTGCCCGATGAAGTCCAGCACGGTGAGGCAGCTCTTGCTGTCATCGAGGCGCAGGCCACGCCCGAGCTGTTGCAAGTACAGAGTAGGGCTCTCGGTGGGGCGGAGGAACAGCACAGTATCCACGGCGGGTATGTCGACGCCCTCGTTGAAGAGGTCCACGGTGAACAAGGTGCAGAGTTCGCCAGCAATAAGGCGGCTGATTGCGGCGCTGCGCAGCTGCTCGGCGGTGTCGCCGGTCACGCTTTCGGCCGGAAGGCCCGAGCGACGGAAGTACGCCGCCATGAATTCGGCGTGTTTGACCGATACGCAGAACCCGAGCGCGCGCATCCGCCGGGGGTCGCGCACGCGGTCATGTAGCGCCCGCAACACCTGCTTAGCGCGGTGCTCGTCGGCGGTGTAGACGCGCTCCAGCGCTGACACGCTGTAACGCCCCTTGGTGAAGTCGATCTGCGAGAGGTCGGTCGGGTCGTCGACGCCGAAGTACTGAAACGGGACCAGTAGCCCTTGATCGAGCGCGTCCCACAAGCGTGACTCGGCGGCAACTCGCCCGTCGAACCAGTGCAGGATGGAGCGTCCATCGGCGCGCTCGGGCGTGGCGGTCATGCCCAGCAACACGCGCGGCCGTAGGTGATTCAGCAGGGCAGTGTAGGACTCAGCTTCGGCATGGTGGAACTCATCCACCACCAGTACGTCGTAAGCATCCGGCGCAAGGTCCTTCAGGCGGCGCGCGTGGAGCGACTGGATGCTGGCGAACACGTGCTTGCCTGTAAGGGGCTTGTCGCCGCCCGTGTGCAGCTCGCCGAAGCTTCCGTCACCCAGCGCCGCGCGGTAACGAGCGCGGCTCTTTTCCAAGATCTCACGACGGTGCGCAACGAAGAGCAGGCTGGGGCGGCCGGGGAGCCGCTTGTAGTCGAGCGCGGCGATGACCGTCTTCCCGGTGCCCGTGGCCGCCACGACCAAGTTGCGCGAATGTCCTGCACTGCGCTCCGCCGAGAGGGCGTCGAGCACGGCCGTCTGGTGCGGATACGGGTGCAGCCGAATGGCCTCCGCCAGCGCGTCGCGCTCGGGGCTGCGGCGGGCTTCGACCACTCTGGCAAATCGCTCGCGCTCATATGGCTCGAAGGCCTCCTCGTTCCAGTACTGCGCGAACGTGGCCTCGAACTTACGCAAGATGCCTGCGTTGTCCACGTTCGACAGGCGCACATTCCACTCGCAGCCATCGCGCAGCGCCGCGTGAGACAGGTTGGATGAGCCAACGATGCCCGTGGAGAAGCCCGTGACCCGATGAAAGAGCCACGCCTTGGCATGGAGGCGCGTGCGCCGCGTGTCGTAGCTGACGCGTACCTCGGCGCCCATGTCCTTCAGCGCATCGAGCGCCTCGGGCTCAGTCGCCCCCATGTACGTGGTGGTCAGAACGCGCAGCCGCGGGGCCGGACCACGCTCACTGTGGAGGCGATGTCGGTCGCAGAACGCCCGCAGCGCATCACGCAGTTCGACGAAGCCACTCCACTTCACGAACGACACCAGTACGTCCACGCGGTCGGCCGACGCCAACTCGCGCTCGATCTCGTGGCCTACGCGCAGGTCCTTCGGGCCATTGACGATCAGGTCGCTGTACCGCAAGGGTATGGTCGGTCGCATCAGTTTGGCCGCGCCGAGACGAAGCTGTTCCTTGTGCCGCACCTGTAGCAACCGCTCTGCCAAGACGTGGTCGTTCGTGTCGACGTCGCCGCCCAGGCCAGCCACCAACGCCAGCAGTTGGTTGGTGAGCTCGATCTGCTTTGCAGTGCGATCGTGGTCGTCCTTGCCTTTGAGGGACGACAGTCTAGCCGCTGCGAAGTGCGCCACGTGCCGCGCGAGCTCTTCGGGAGCGGTGCCGGGGTTCAGCGCGACCCTCTCACTGGTGAGTCGCGGGTCCCGAAGAGCCGCGTCCAGAGCGAAGGTGACCAGCTGGTCGTACAAGCCGTCGTGAAGGTCGGGCAGCTCGGGCACGAAGGGAGGATACTACGGCGGCGCCCACGCGCGCTCGCTGCGTCACGCCCGATGCACTCCAGGCACGCCTTGGATCGCGGTGCCAGCATGCACCGTGTGGGAGCCTCGATGCGTCGCTGAGGGGCTCCCCACCTTGCACAAACTGAAACACGTTCTACTCTACACGTCCGGCCCGTCGGCCTGCCCCCGCCATGCCCGTCGCCCCACCGCATATGCCTGTTCTGCAGGAGATCGAGGCCCACCTGACGGGGCCGAGGCAGCCCTTCGAGCTGGAGCGGGCCACCGTCCACGGGGAGGACGTCACGGTCTTCAAGAACCGGCCGCGCTCCCTGCGTGATGTCCTGGAGCGCTCCCGCGCGTTTGGCGCCGCGGACTACATGGTCTGGGAGGACGGGCGCCGGTACACGTACGCCGAGCACCTCACGCTCGTCGCCGCGCTGGCCGCCCGCCTACAGACCGAGTTCCGCATCGCCCCCGGAGACCGGGTGGCCATCCTGGCGGCCAACTGCCCCGAGTGGGTGCTGAGCTTCTGGGCCGTCACCAGCCTGGGCGCTGTCGCGGTCGGCCTGAACGCGTGGTGGACGGCGGACGAGATCCTGTACGGCGCAGAAGACTGCGCGCCCAGCCTGCTCATCGCGGACGAGAAGCGCCTGGCCCGGCTCACCCCCGAGCAGCTGAGCGCCCTGCCCTGCCCCGTGCTGCGCATCGACCCCGCGTTCGAGGCGGCCCTGCGGCCCACGGACCAAACGGCGGGCCAAGCCGCGAACGAAAGCGGCCCCACGCTGCCCACCGCGCCCATCACCGAGGACATGCCCGCGGTGATGCTCTACACCAGCGGGACCACGGGGCGGCCCAAGGCGGCGGTGCACACGCACGGGAACATGGGCTCGCTGCTGATGGTGAGCTTCTTTCACGGGGCGCGGCTGATGGCCATCGCGCCGCCGCCCAGCATCGCGGGGCCTCCCACGCAGAGCTGCATTCTGGTGACCAGCCCGCTGTTCCACGTGTCGGGGCTGCACTGCGCGGCGGTCACGGCCCTGGGGGGCGGGGCCAAGACGGTGTGGACCATGGGGCGCTTCAACCCGGAGACGGTGCTGCGCCTGCTGAAAGACGAGCGTGTTACGGGCTGGGGGTACACGGCGACTATGTTGCACCGTGTCGTGAACCACCCCCTGGCCACCCCCGAGCACTTCCGCAGCCTGCGCATGATGGGCGGGGGGGGCTCGCCCATCCCCGAGGCGCTGCAGGACAAGGCGCTGCGCCTGGTGCCGCACGTGAAGAGCACCATGGGCGTGGGCTATGGGCTGACCGAGGGCTGCGCGTTCAGCACGCTCAACCCGGGGCCGGAGCTGCGCGAGCACCCCACGTCGGCGGGGCGCCCGGTGCCCACGGTGGAGCTGCAGATTCGCGACGCCGCGGGGCAGCCGCTGCCCGAGGGGCAAGACGGCGACATCCACGTGCGCGGCCCGCTGGTGATGCTGGAGTACTTCCGCAACCCCGAGGCCACGGCCGCGGTCATTGGCCCGGGGCGCTGGCTGCGCACGGGGGACGTGGGGCACCTGGTGGACGGGCGGCTGTACCTGGCCAGCCGCAAGCGCGACCTCATCCTGCGCGGCGGCGAGAACGTGTACCCGCTCGAGATCGAGCAGCGCCTGGAGGCACACCCGCGCGTGGCCGAGGCCGCCGTGGTGGGCCTGCCGGACGACGAGCTGGGCCAGACGGTGTGCGCCTTCGTGCGCGTCACCCCCGCACAGGGCCTGGCCGCCGTGCTGCCCCCGCGCGCAGGCGAGCCCGAGGCCGAGCCCGGCGCCCTCACGCAAGCCGAAGAGGCCGCGCTGGCCGAGGAGTTGCGCGCCTTCGTGGGCGAGGCCCTCGCCTACTTCAAAGTCCCCGCGGAGCTCCGGTTCGTGCGCGAGCCCCTCCCGCGGAACGCCACTGGTAAGGTGCTCAAGCACGTCCTGTTGGGCGAGCCCAGCGCCTTCATCGAAGAATGAGAGACTGACCATGCCCGAAGCCGTCATCGTTGCCACCGCCCGCACCCCCATCGGCCGCGCCAAGAAGGGCTCGCTCATCAACGAGCGCCCCGACGACCTGGGCGCGCTCGTCGTCAAGGCCGCGCTCAGCAAGGTGCCCAACCTGGACCCCACGCTGGTGGAGGACGTGCTCTTCGGCTGCGCGCAGCCCGCGGGTGAGCAGGGCTACAACCTGGGCCGCGTCATCGCGCTCTTGGCCGGCCTGCGCGACGCGCCCGGCGCCACCGTCAACCGCTACTGCAGCTCGTCGCTGCAGACCATCCGCATGGCGGCGCACGCCATCAAGGCGGGCGAGGGCGACGTGTTCGTGGCTGGCGGCGTGGAGTGCGTGAGCCGCTTCGACAAGGGCAAGTCCGACGGCATGGAGGGCACGCTCAACCCGCTGTTCAACGAGGCCATGGCGCGCACCAAGACCTTCGCCACGGGCACGCCCTGGGCCGCGGTGGACGGCCTGCCCGACGTCTACACGAACATGCTGCAGACGGCCGAGAACGTGGCCGGCAGCGTGGGCGTGAGCCGCGCCGAGCAGGACGAGTTCGCGCTGCTCTCGCAGAACCGCGCCGAGGCCGCGCAGAAGAGCGGCTTCTTCCGCGACGAGATCACGCCCGTGACGCTGGCCGACGGCACCGTGGTGGACACCGACGACTGCCCGCGCCACGGCACCACGCTCGAGGCCCTCTCCGGCCTCGACCCCATCCTGGCCAAGTGGATGGGCGCCAGCGCGACGGTCACGGCCGGCAACGCCTGCCCGCTGAACGACGGCGCCGCGGCGGTCATCGTCATGAGCGACACCAAGGCCAAGGCGCTGGGCATCAAGCCGCTGGCGCGCATCGTGTCGAGCGGCGTGACGGGCCTCAACCCCGAGATCATGGGCCTGGGCCCCGTCGGAGCCAGCCAGCAGGCGCTCGCGCGCGCCGGGCTCAGCATCAAGGACATCGACCTGGTGGAGATCAACGAAGCCTTCGCCGCGCAGGTGGTGCCCTCGGCCAAGCAGCTGGGCATCTCGTACGAGAAGCTCAACGTGCACGGCGGCGCCATCGCGCTGGGCCACCCCTTCGGCATGACCGGCGCGCGCATCATGACCACGCTGCTGCACGGCCTCGAGGTGCGCGGCGGGCGCTACGGCCTCGAGACCATGTGCGTGGGCGGCGGCCAGGGCATGGCCATGATCGTCGAGCGCCTGGGCTGAGGCGCGGAGCACCGGAGCCCCTCGCATGACCTCGCTGCCCGAGACCCAAGCGCAGATCCTCCTCGCGCGGCGCCCCCATGGGGTGCCCGTGGCGGAGGACTTTGCGCTGTCTCGGGGGCCGGTGCCGCAGCCGAGCGACGTGGGGCCCGGGCAGGTGCTGCTGCGCCAGATCTACCTCTCGCTGGACCCCGCCATCCGCGGCTGGATGAACGACAGCCGCTCGTACCTGCCGCCCATCGCCATTGGCGCGCCCGTGCGCAGCGGGACGCTCTCGCAGGTGGTGCACAGCAGCGTGCCCGAGTGGCAGCCGGGCGACCTGTGTCAGGCGCTGGCCGCGTGGGAGGAGTACTCGCTGGTGCCGGCGCAGCAGCTGATGGGCAAGATCACGCCCGTGCCCGGCATCCCGTTGAGCGGGATGCTGAACGTGCTGGGCGGCAACGGGCTCACGGCCTACTTCGGGCTGTACGAGGTGGGGAAGCCCAAGGCGGGCGAGACGGTGCTGGTGAGCGCGGCCGCGGGCGGCGTGGGCAGCATCGTGGGGCAGCTGGCCAAGCTGCGCGGCTGCCGTGTGGTGGGGCTCACGGGCAGCGACGAGAAGTGCGAGTGGCTGTGCAGCGAGCTGGGCTTCGACGCGGCGCTGAACTACAAGTCCGCCAACCTGAACCAGCAGCTGAAGGACGTGTGCCCCAAGGGCGTGGACGTGTTCTTCGACGGCGTGGGCGGCGAGCTGCTGGACCTGGTGCTGGCGCGCCTGGCCATGCGCGGGCGCGTGGTGGTGTGCGGCGCCATCAGCGAGATCAACCGCACGGAGGCCGGGCCCGGGCTGCGCAACGTCATGCAGCTCATGGCCAAGCGCGCGCGCATGGAGGGCTTCGTCACGCTGGACTACGCGGACCGCTACGCCGCGGCCCGTGACGAGCTGGCCGGCTACGTGCGCGAGGGCGCGCTGAAGACGCGCGACGAGGTGGTGGACGGGCTCGAGCACGCTCCGGCGCACCTCCTGCGCCTCTTCTCGGGTGACCACCGCGGCAAGCTGATGGTCAAGGTCGCGGACCCTTCGTAACCTGTCCGCCCCCGTTTCCCGCGCCCGGCCCTGCGCCGGCGCCTCCCTCCCCACGTTTTGGTTTGGACACCGTCGACTGAGTTCGACTGAGAACAAGAAGAGAGCAAGCACATGAGCGGAATCTGCGAAGGTCGGGTTGTCATCGTCACGGGCGCGGGGCGCGGCATTGGTCGTGAGCACGCGCTGGAGCTCGCGCGGCAGGGCGCCAAGGTGGTGGTGAACGACCTGGGCGCCACCAACCACGGCGAGGGCAAGGACGAGGGCCCGGCGGCCGAGGTGGTGAGCACCATCAAGGCCATGGGCGGCGAGGCCTTCGCCAACGGCGCGGACGTGGCCAACTGGGAGCAGACCAAGGCGCTGGTGGAGGAGACCGTGGCCACCTTCGGGCGGCTGGACGTGGTGGTGAACAACGCCGGCTTCGTGCGCGACCGCATGTTCGTGAGCTGCAGCGAAGAGGAGTGGGACGCGGTGGTGAACGTGCACCTGAAGGGGCACTTCTGCCTGTCGCGCCACGCGGCGGGCTACTGGCGCGACCAGGTGAAGGCCGGCAACGCGGTGGATGCGCGCATCATCAACACCAGCTCGGGCGCGGGTGTGCTGGGCAGCGTGGGGCAGTGCGCCTACAGCGCGGCCAAGGCGGGCATCGCCACGCTCACGCTGGTGCAGGGCGCGGAGCTGGGCCGCTACGGCATCACCGCCAACGCCATCTGCCCCATCGCGCGCACGCGCATGACCGAGGGCGCTTTCGGCGACGCCATGAAGGCCCCCGAGGAGGGCTTCGACGTGAACGACCCGGCGAACGTGTCGCCCTTCGTGGCGTGGCTGGCCAGCAGCGAGAGCCGCGAGGTGAGCGGGCGCGTGTGGGAGGTGGTCGGCGGGCAGATCACCGCGTTCGACGGCTACCGCCGCGAGGGCACGGTGGACGCGGGCAAGCGCTGGGAGCCGAGCGAGATCGGCGCGGCCGTGAAGCAGGTGCTGGCCGACTCGAAGCCGCTGGTGAAGGTCTACGGCACGTGATCGGCATGGACTACAGCGGGCAGGTCGCGCTGGTCACGGGCGGCACGGCTGGGCTCGGGCGCGGCATCGCGGAGACGTTCTTGGCGGCCGGCGCCGAGGTGGTGGTGTGCGGGCGCAAGACGCCCGAGACGCTGCCGAGCGCCGGTGGACGCACGGCCAGCTTCGTGGCCTGCGACGTGCGCGACCCGGAGAGCGTCGACAAGCTGGTGGCCGAGGTGGTGGCGCAGCACGGGCGCCTCGACGTGCTGGTGAACAACGCCGGCGGCGCGCCCTTCACGGACGCGGCCACGGCCTCGCCGCGCTTCAGCGAGAAGATCATCGCGCTCAACCTGACCAGCGCGCTGCACTGCAGCGTGGCGGCCAACCGCGTGATGCAGGCGCAAGAGGGCGGCGGCAACATCGTGAACATCGCGAGCGTGAGCGGCGCGCGCCCCTCGCCGGGCACCGCGGCCTACGGCGCGGCCAAGGCGGGCCTGCTGAACCTCACGCGCTCGCTGGCCGTGGAGTGGGCGCCGCGCGTGCGCGTGAACGCCATCACGGCGGGCATGATCCGCACCGAGCAGGCGCACCTGCACTACGGCGACGAAGAGGGCATCGCGCGCGTCTCGGCCACGGTGCCGCTCGGGCGCCTGGCGCTGCCCGTGGACATCGCCAATGCGTGCTTGTTCCTGGCGTCGCCGCTGGCGTCGTACGTGAGCGGCGCGGACCTCTTGATCCACGGCGGCGGTGAGCGCCCGGCCTTCCTGGACGCCGCCACCACGAACCAAGCTGCTGACAAGCCCGCCAAGTAAGGCCCCGAGAGTCATGGAATTCCGCTTCACCGAAGACCAGAACGAGCTGCGCACGCAGGCGCGCCGCTTCCTCGCCGCCGAGTCCACCGCGGCCCACGTCGACAAGGCCATGAAGACCGACCTGGGCTACGACCCGGACGTGTGGGCGCGCCTGGCCGGCGAGCTGGGCTGGCCCGCGCTGGCAATCCCCGAGGCCTACGAGGGCATTGGCCTGGGGCAGGTGGACCTGCACCCGCTGCTGGAAGAGATGGGCCGCCACGTGTTCTGCGGGCCCTTCTTCAGCACGGTGTGCCTGGGCGCCAACGCGCTCTTGGTGGCCGGCAGCGAGGCGCAGAAGCAGGCGCACCTGCCGGGCATCGCCACGGGCGAGCTGACGGCCACGCTGGGCTACCGCGGGCCAGGGGCCAAGGCGCTGGCCGAGGGCGCGGACGCGGTGACGCTGGTGGCCACGCGCGATGGCGACGGCTACACGCTGAACGGCGAGGTGGGCTTCGTGGTGGACGGCGCGAGCGCGGGGCTGGTGGTGGTGGCCGCGTGGGTGGGCGACGCCCGCGGCGGCGAGTTGGGGCTGTTCGTGCTGCCGGGTGACACGGCCGGGCTCACCCGCACCTGCGAGCCCACCATGGACCAGACGCGGCGCCTGGCCACGCTGCGCTTCGAGGGCGTGCAGCTGGGTGCAGATGCACGGCTGAGCGCGCTCGACGGGCGCTTCGCGCTGGGGCTCATCCTGGACCTGGCCGCCGTGGGCCTTGCCGCCGAGCAGGTGGGCGGGGCCGAGGCGTGCTTGGACATGGCGGTGGAGTACGCGAAGGTGCGGCAGCAGTTCGGGCGGCCCATCGGGTCGTTCCAGAGCATCAAGCACATCTGCGCCGACATGCTGCTCAAGGTGGAGTGCGCGCGCTCGGCCGCGTTCTACGCCAGCGCCATCGCGGCGCAGGTGATGGCCGAGGCGGAGCAGGGCCCCATCAGCGAGGCCAAGGCGCGCGAGCTGGCCGAGGCCGCCAGCAGCGCGAAGGCCTACTGCTCGGACGCGTTCTTCCACTGCGCGGGGCAGAGCATCCAGGTGCACGGCGGCATCGGCTTCACGTGGGAGCACGCGGCGCACCTGTATTTCAAGCGCGCGCAGAGCAGCCGCACCTTGCTGGGCAGCGCGCAGCACCACCGCGAGCGCGTGGCCTCCATGCTGGGCGCGGGCGGGGCCATGGACCTCGAGCTCACGGCGGACCAGCAGGCCTACCGCGAGCGCGTGCGCGCCTGGCTGGCCGAGAACCTCACGGGGCGCTTCGAGTCGCTCAAGGGGCGCGGCGGCCCGGGGGACGAGCACTACGCGGTGGACCTGCGCATGGACTGGAACCGCGTGATGGGCGCGGCCGGCTGGAACTGCATCGGCTACCCCAAGGAGCACGGCGGGCGCGCGGCTACCTTGATGGAGGAGGTCATCTTCAACGAGGAGTACGTGCGCGCGGGCGGCCCGGGGCGCATCGGCCACGTGGGCGAGACCCTGCTGGGGCCCACGCTGATCCACTTCGGCAGCGCGGCGCAGCAGCAGAAGTACCTGCCGGGCATCGTGAACGGCACCGAGATCTGGTGTCAGGGCTACAGCGAGCCCAACGCGGGCAGCGACCTCGCCAACCTGCAGACCACGGCGGAGCTGGTGGACGGGCAGTGGGTCATCCACGGCCAGAAGATCTGGACCAGCCTCGCGCCCTGGGCGGACTACTGCTTCGTGCTGTGCCGCACGGACAAGAACGCGCCCAAGCACAAGGGCATCAGCTACCTGCTGGTGCCCATGAAGCAGCCCGGCGTGACGATAGTGCCCATCGAGCAGATCACGGGCGGCAGCGAGTTCGCGGAGGTGTTCTTCGACGGCGCCAAGACGGCCGAGGAGAACGTGGTGGGCGCGGTGAACGACGGCTGGCGCGTGGCCATGGGCACGCTGGCCTTCGAGCGCGGCGCGTCCACGCTGGCGCAGCAGCAGCAGTTCCAGAAGGAGTTCGACATGGTGCTGGCCGCGGCGCAGCGCAACGGCGCGGCCGAGGACCCGGTCATGCGGCAGCGCATCGCGAGCGCGTGGATCGGGCTCAAGATCATGCGCCTGAACGCGCTGCGCACGCTCTCGGTGGACAGCACCGAGCTCGGCCGCGAGGCCTCGTTCGGCAAGCTCTACTGGTCCAACTGGCACCGCGACTTCGGCGAGCTGGCCATGGAGGTGCTGGGCGCCGACAGCGAGCTGGCCCTGCCGCCGGCCGAGCACGGCCCCTACGAGCTGACCACCCTGCAGAAGTCCTTCCTCTTCGCCCGCTCCGACACCATCTACGCGGGCACCAACCAGATCCAGCGCAACATCATTGGCGAGCGCGCCCTCGGCTTGCCTCGGGAGCCCCGATGAAGACCGTTCCAGACTACCCCGTTGGCAAGAACCTCCTGGCCGGCAAGACCGTGCTCGTCACCGCCGCGGCGGGCACGGGCATTGGCTATGCGACCGCGCAGCGCTGCGCGGAAGAAGGCTGCGCCAAGCTGGTGATCAGCGACATCCACGAGCGCCGCTTGAACGAGGCGGCCGAGCGCATCGAGGCGGCCACGGGCGTCAAGCCCGGGCAGGTGCTGTGCAACGTCACCAAGGAAGAGGACGTGCAGAACCTCTTCGCGCAGGCCATCGAGCAGATGGGCCACATCGACGTGCTCATGAACAACGCGGGCTTGGGTGGCACCAAGGACGTGGTGGACATGACCGACGACGAGTGGAACATCGTGCTGGACGTCACGCTCACGGGCACGTTCCGCTGCACGCGCGCCGCGCTGAAGCACATGTACGCGCGCAAGAGCGGCAGCATCGTGAACAACGCCTCCGTGCTGGGCTGGCGCGCGCAGAAGGGGCAGGCGCACTACGCCGCGGCCAAGGCGGGCGTGATGGCCTTCACGCGCTGCTCGGCCGTCGAGGCGGCGGACCACAACGTGCGCATCAACGCCATCGCGCCCAGCCTGGCCAAGCACCCCTTCCTGGTGAAGGTCACCACCAAGGAGCTGCTCGACGAGCTGGAGTCCAAGGAGGCCTACGGCCGCGGCGCCGAGCCGTGGGAGATGGCCAACATCATGATCTTCCTGGCCAGCGACTACGCCACGTACCTCACGGGTGAGGTCATCTCGGCGTCGTCCCAGCGCGCCTGAGGTCGGGCCTTCTCTGACGCCGTTGCGCGTGTGTGGACAGAGCGCCGGGAGTAAGAAGGCCTGTCTCGAAACGGGCGGGCTGTCCCTGACTGAGGGCGATGCTTGTCTCAAATTGGGGGCACCCCGGACTGAAGTCCGGGGCAGCGATCATCGTGATCGCCCGCTCCAAGTCCGCCCCCTGCGGAGGCGGACTGCGCCTCAGCAACTGCTGGCGGGTGATTGGCAGGACGGACCCGTCTCGGTGTCTGCTAGCAAGACAGTCCGCCTCCTCAAGGGAGCGGACGAAAGTACCCGGCCAAGCCAAGTCCTCGGAGGGACGCTGCGCCGGACTTCTTGCCGTGGCATGCGCTCACGTTCGACTCACGGCGAGCATCAGTGGAACGCAAACTCTCAGGGTGTCGGCCGAACAACGGGGATGCCGCGACGCTCACCCGCCCTGGTTCTCGTCCACGTTGTTTGGGCTACCTCGCGACGTCGCCCGTTGCTGCCGCCGTCCATCGACGAGCGCCTCTTCACCATCTTGGGTCGCAAGGCACACGAGGTTCGGTGTCCGATGCTCGCCGTTGGATGCGGACCGGACCACGTCCATGTCGTCGTTCGGCTCGCCACCCACGTCGCACTGGGCGACCTCGTGCAAAGGCTCAAGGGCGCGTCCACCTACGAGCTCAACGGCGACGGTTCCCGCAAGCAGCCCTTTGCTTGGCAAGACGGCTACTGGGCCGAGTCCCTCGGTCCCGCCGACCTCGGGCCCGTCGTTGCCTACGTTCAGCGTCAACGCGAACACCACGACGCTTCCCACCCCGCCGAGCGCTGGGCTTCCGTCAGCGATGCGCCACTCCGCCGGAGCGTGGACTGACTCGCGCACCGCTATGACCACCAAGCTGGGGCGGTCCCGCCAACCACTGGGTTGCTGCGCAGCGAAGTGCGCCTCCGAGCGGCGGCCGACTCTCTCGCGCG
>JACKEJ010000016.1 GCA_020633055.1 Sandaracinaceae bacterium
GAGCGCCACAGCTGGTAGGCACCGTAGTTCATCACCTCCTCGGACAGACCGAGGGAGATGTGGTTGTTGTCGCCCTCACCGCCGCGGAACGCGGACGCCTCGGTGACGGTGGGCAGCTCGGGCGGGTTCTCGAGGTCGGTGATGCAGCTGCTGGCCTGCAGGGTGTTGAAGCCACCGAACAGGTCGATGGTGTACCCGAGAGTGCCGCCGTTGACGTTGACCGCACGGGCTTCGCCGTCGACCGCCGCGATGATGTCCACCGCCGCGCGCAGACCGGGGGAGATGGCGGACAGGAAGTCACCCATGTCCAGGCGACCCTCGGCACCCAAGAGCAGCGGCACAGCCGTGTTCTCGTTCGAGTTGTTCATGCCGTCGCCGTTGGTGTCCTGGTAGCAGTACCCATCGCTCGCCTTCGCGGCGCTGCCAGCCGGGCACAGGGTGCGCTCGTTGTTGTTGGTGGGGTCGGCCAGCGCGGGCTGCTTGAGGTCCGCGAACTGCTGGATGAGATCGCCCTCGTTCACAATGCCCTCGACGGTCATCTCGATGGTCCCGTTGACGACGCCCTGGAACAGGCTCAAGAGCGCGCCAGCCAAGCCAGAGCAGGTAATGCCGTAGTCCTGCGACTCGAGCCCCTGGCCCATGAAGCGCGCCGTGAGCAACTCGAACTTGCCGTAGCCCGCGCGAGCCCCAGTCGTCTGCTCCGTAATGGCGATCTCGGCTCGGAAATCGATGGTCGGCGTGGAGCCCGGCTGCGTGTTGACGTTCGCCTCACAGCTCGGGACGACACCAAGACCGAGAATGGGGATGGCGCGGGGCTGACCATTGCGGTCGACACTGCGTGCAAAAATCCCGACGTCGACCCGCAGGCGGTCGGGCGTGGCGTCCACCGCGCTGATGTCGAGGTTTCGCAGGTCAAGGCTGACCTGGCAGCCACCATTGTCACCCAGGCGGAGGTACGACGTGAGACCCGAGAGCGTCGCGCCGACCTCCGTCCGGAGGCGGTAGAGGCGTCCGGGCACCAACGTCGCCGAGCAGATTGGAGCGCTGATCGTGCTGCCGCCATTGCTGCAAGCGTTTGACCAGTTGGAGCCACCGTCCGTGCTCTGCTGAATCCGTACCGTTCTCGAGAACGAGTCATCGATGCCCGACTGAAAAGCGACGGCAACGGTCGCCTCGCTCACACTGAACGACGAGCTGTTGGCACTCTCCCCGAAGCTTGCTCCCGACGTACTGGCGGTACGATGGTTGTTCGGCTGCATGCAGAGGCCGATGCCCCCGTTGACGATGCCGCCGATGTCGAACCGCTGAGCCTGCGGAGGCACCGTCACGCGGATGTCGTCCATCGTGGAGCCGGGTGCAAAGTCTGCGAGGAGCGGGGCGATGAGGGCCTCCGCGTTGTCTTCGATGAACTGGATGCCGTCGGGCGACAGGCGCACCTGCGTGGCGTTCGGGATGCGCTCCGAAGCTGGGAATCCGCCAGGAATGGGAAGGATGGAGCACCCTTCACAGTCGCACGCACAATCGCAAGCGCCGCAGCTGTCGCAGTCGGCGAGACAGTCGTCCAAGCAGCCGTCGAGGCAGCCCGACAGGTCGAAGCCGTTGCAGCCGGTAGCCAACAACGAAAACGACACGACGAAAACTAGGCGAACCAGTCGGTCCATCATCATCTCCACAATCCAGTCCAGGGGAGGAAAAAAGCACACACGCGGAGCCCGCGTTCGAACTATACGTATATCAGAGCCTCAGGCCATGGATCCAGAACGGAAAGGAAAATATCTACGCCGCCGAATGTGGGTGTTGTGCGGGTTTGTGGTTCTATGTGTGCCGCAGAGCGCGACGGTTGCGGATGCGCAGGGGTTTGTGGAGGTCGGCGCAGCGAGCGGCCTCACGTTGGCGCAGCGTGAGAACGTGGGTCCGCGGATCTGCAACGCGATCCCATACGCCTGTTTGGTGGACTACACGGGTGGCGTGGCGGTGGGGGACGTGGATCGTGACGGCCTCGCAGACATCGTCTTGTCGAGGCCGGACGCGTCAATGCTGGTATACCGCGGCCGGCCGGACACCACGTTCGAAGACATCAGCGACGACATGGGGCTCGGGACGATCCCTGGAGCCAGTGGCGTCGTGCTCACGGACATCGACGGGGACGGTGCGCTCGACCTCGTAGTGACCACCATTGGCGACGAGAGCAGTCGACTGTTCCTCAACCGGTACCCGCTCCCTTTCGCCGACCAGACGGAGAGCGAGGCGCTCTTCGACATGGATACGCCGCACGCGAGCAGCGGCTTCGGAGTCGCGGTCGGCGACTATGACCGTGACGGGGTCGTCGACCTGTTCGTGTCCCACTGGGGCGGTCGCTTCAAGGAGTGCGGTGAGTCGCGGTCGCGCTTGTATCGAGGCGAACGTTCTGTCGCAGCTTGGCTCGAGGACGTGACGGAAGCCGCAGCGCCACAGGTATTGGACTTGCAGCGGGTGACGTGGGTGTCCTACGGCGCAGGGTTTGCGGACTTCGACGAAGACGGGTGGTCCGACCTCCTCGTCACGGGCGACTTCGGCATGAGCCAGTTCTTCTGGAACGAAGGGGGGTCGTTCTCGCGCTACGAGCCAGCGTTCGGCACCGGCCGCTTTGGTATGGGATCCACCGTCGCGGACTTCGACGGCGACGGGCATCTCGACTTCTTCATGACTGGCATCTCCCCCGACATCCTGCGGACACGCGGCCACGGCCTCTACCTGTACCGTGGTGCCAGGACGTTCGTCGATGCCACCGACGATGCCGGCGTGGCGAGCGGCGGCTGGGGGTGGGGAACGGCCGCGATGGACTACGACCATGACGGGGACATGGACATCATCGCAACGACGGGCGACAACTTCGACGGGAACCTGAACGACCCCATGGTCTTCTACCGCAACAACGGAGACGGGACATTCACGGAGGTCGCAGCGGCGCTGGGGCTCTCGGACACCATGCCTGGACGCGGTCTCGCGCTGATCGACTTTGACCGCGACGGCGACCAAGACGTAGTCGTCGTGCGCAACGGCGACACCCCGCTGCTGTACCGAAACGACGCTGGGGTGTCACTGGGTGACTACCTGCGAGTGCGCGCGCGCGGTACGCACGGGAATACGGAGGCGCTCGGCGCTCGCGTGGAGGTCAGCGTCGAGGGCCGGACGTGGGTGAGCGAGATTGGGTCGATTACACACTTCGTCGGACAATCCGAGCGGGTGGCCCACATCGGGCTCGGGACAAGCGCCGCCGCGCGCACGGCCACCGTGCGGGTGCGCTTCCTCGGCGGCCACGAGGTTGTCCTGAGCGACGTCGCGCTGAACCAAGAGCTCTTGGTGACGGAGCCGGTCGAGGACGTCCCCGACCCACCCGCGCCACCCCCAGGGCCGGCACCCGACTGCGATGGCAACGGGACACCAGACTACTGCGCGCCTGACTGCGATGAGAGCGGTAGCCCCGATGCCTGTGACGTGGCCGAGGGACGGGCGGCGGATTGCAACGGCAACGGTGCGATCGACGCATGCGAGATCTCGAGTGGTCTGGAACGGGACTGCAACGCAGACGCCGTCCCGGATTCATGTGAAATCGCGGATGACGCAGCGCTTGACTGCAACCTGGATGGTTGGCTGGACAGCTGCATTGCAGCCGCTTGCGGAATGCAGGATGCGGGCACGGTTCAGGACGCTGGGGTCGAAGCAGATGCAGGAGGCCACACCCTCGACGGTGGCGTCTCAGTGCCGGAAGCGGGGACGTCGCCGCAGGACGCGGGACGTGCGCCCGATGCTGCGGGTGGGGACGCGGGGCAACACGACCAACGCGTGCCAAGTAGCCGCGGCGCTGGTTGCGCGGTGGGCCGCGCCCGATTCGAAGACAGGGCTGTCACAGCCTGGGGCGCTTGCAGCATCCTGCTACTCGTCGCGCGTCTGCGGCGTCGCTGGACGCGATAGGCCCCGCTCCTCCACGCGATTGCCACGCTGCTGACATCGACGCTACGCTGGTCGGATGAAGAACCAAGCCCGTGTCTGGATGGCGCTGATGACTGGGTTGTTGAGCCTCGCGGCGTGCGGAGGGTCGGAGACCAACCTCTATGCACAGTTGAGCGACGCGGAGGACGACGCCGTCGCCGTATTGTGTGAATGTTTCGCGGCCACCGGCGCCAACTCCGAGCAAGAGTGCGTCAGCAACTTCGGAGGCGACACTACGCCGACCGAAGAGGCCTGCGCAGCCAGCGTGTACGAGACGTTCCGTGCGGAAGCCCTCGAGAACACACGCTGCCGAGTCCGAGTGTACGACGAGGCGATCGACTGCCTGAACGACGTCGCCGCGTGCGACCAGCCTGCGGTAGAGGCCTGCTTCGACGCCGCCGGCGCAGGCATCGAGGCCTGCCCGTCGCTGCCGGACACGATCGAGCAAGCGTACGACGCCTGCTTCGATTGAGGCTGAATCCGACTGCGGACCGTACCCAGCTGGAATCATCGGTCCACATCGTCCGCGGCCCACGGCGCAAGATTGCGTGATAGCCTGATGGCGGATGCGCCGGGGGGGTGTGTCCGGGGATGGAGGTTGCGATGGCTCGTTGGATGTTGGGTGGCCTGTGTCGGAAGAGCCGTCGTGGGCTGGGGCTGGGCTGTGTGGGGATGCTGTGGGCGTGCGCCTTCGCCGCCGGCTGCGGGGACGCCGGAACCACCGTGGACCCGAACGACCTCCTGCCCGAGCAGTGTGCGTCCAACGACGCGTGCGACGACGGGAACTTCTGCAACGGGCCCGAGACCTGCGACCCCACCAGCGCCCGCGCCAGCACGCGCGGGTGCGTTCCGGGGCTGCCCCCCCTGCGGGGGGACGCAGTTCTGCGACAACGAGGCGATGCAGTGCACCGTGACCTGCGGGGACGCCGACGGCGACGGGCACGACGCGGTGGCCTGCGGCGGGGACGACTGCGACGACACGGACCCGAACCGCTTCCCCGGCAATGTGGAGGTGTGTGACGAGTTCGACGTGGACGAGGACTGCAACCCGGTCACGTTCGGCACGCGCGACGAGGACGGCGACGGCTTCGTGGACGCCGCCTGCTGCAACGTGACGGCGACGGGCATGCGCCTCTGTGGACAAGACTGCGCGGACCAGCGGCGCGACGCGCGACCGGGCAACACCGAGGCCTGCGACGGCATCGACAACGACTGCGACGAGACCGTGGACGAGGGCGTGGCGGTGATGGCGTGGGCCGACGCGGACCACGACCTGCACGGCGACGAGGGCGGCAGCCCGCAGGCGGTGTGCGCCGACGCACCCGGCTTCTCGGTGGTGCAGGACGACTGCGACGACGGGGCCGCGCGCGTGCACTCGGCGCAGCTGGAGATCTGCGACGGGGTGGACAACGACTGTGATGGCAGGACCGACGAGTCGTCCGCGCCGATCGCCTGGTACCTGGACGCGGACATCGACGGGTTCGGCGACCCGGACTCGACGCCCGTGATCTCGTGCGCCGTGGTCCCCGGCTACGCCGTGCGCCCCGGCGACTGCGACGACAACGACCAGAGCATGAGCCCGTCGGCCCCCGAGCGCTGCGACGGCATGGACAACAACTGCGACGGGTTGGCCAACTTCCTCATCCGCCCGGGGGACACCGAGGACGACGACCAAGACGGCTTCCCCGACCACCGCTGCGGGGGCAACGACTGCAACGACGCGAACCCCAGCGTGTACCCGGGCGCGCCCGAGCTGTGCGACGGCATCGACAACGACTGCGACGGCGTGGTGGACGGGGCCAGCGCCGACGCCATCTGGTACGTGGACCTGGACGGGGATGGCTTCGGCGACAGCAACGGGCCGACGGTGATGTCGTGCACCCCCGTGCCCATGCGCGTGACGCGCGGCGGCGACTGCAACGACGCCAGCGCGAGCATCCGCCCGGGCGCCAACGACGACTGCGACGGGATCGACACCGACTGCGACGGGCGCATCGACGAGAGCGGGCTGCGCAACGCGTACTATCAGGACACGGACAACGACGGCGTGGGGGACGCGCGCCTGGGCATCGTGTTCGCGTGCCCGAACCGCGTGCCGGTGGGCGCCGTCGAAGGCGGGGGCGACTGCAACGACGACAACCCCACCATCTTCGCGAACGCTCCCGAGCTGTGCGACGGGCTGGACAACGACTGCGACGGCATGATGGACGAGGACGCGCCGCAGAGCTGGTACCCCGACGGCGACTCGGACGGGCACGGAAGCCCCGTCGGCGGCATGGTCACGTGCAACCCTCCGCAGGGCTACGTGCTGAGCAACGACGACTGCGACGACCTCGACGCCGGGAACTTCCCGGGGAACGTGGAGTCTTGCGACGGGTTCAACAACGACTGCGACATGCAGGTGGACGAGGACGGCGCCGCGGCGTGCATGCTGGCCAACGGCACGGGCGTGTGCATGAACGGCGCGTGTCAGGTGGCCAGCTGCGTGAGCGGGCGGGACAGCTGCGACGGAACCTTCAGCACGGGCTGCGAGGTCAGCACGGACCGCGACCCGGCGCACTGCGGTGGGTGCCTGCAGCCTTGCGGCTTGGGCGACAGCTGCGGCGTGGGCACGCTGGGCACGTGCGACGAGGCGCCCTTCACGCAGCTGGCAGCGACGTGGGAGGGCGTGTTCGCGCTGCGCAGCACGGGCGGGTCTGCCGCGTGGGGGCGCGGGCTCTCGGGGGACCTGGGCAACGGCGCGGCCATCACCCTGTTCGAACCCGGCGAGGGGCCCCGGGGCTTCGTGGAGCTGGACGGGGGCAACACCTTCGGGTGTGCCCGCAACGCGGCGGGTCGGGTGTTCTGCTTTGGCAACGGCGGCAGCGGCCGGCTGGGGCAAGGGACCAGCGACACCAGCCAGCGCCCGACGCCCGTGCAGGCGGTGGGCATCACCAACGCGACGGGCGTGTCGGCGGGGCACGACCACGCGTGCGCGGTCCTGGCCACCGGGCAGGTGCTGTGCTGGGGCGGGAACACCCGCGGACAGCTGGGGCAAGGCACGCTGGGCGGGACGCTGAGCACGCCCACGGCCACCGCCGTGGACGACGCGCTCCAGGTGTACGCCGGGCTGCGCTTCACCTGCGCGCTGCGCCCCAACCCGAGCGGCGGCAACCGCGTGACGTGCTTCGGCGAGAACGACAACGGCGAGCTGGGGCGCGGCTTCGCGAGCACCGCCGAGACGGACGCCGACGTGGACGTCATCGGGCTCCCGAGCGACGTGGTGGCGTTCGGGCGCGGCGCGGGTGGCGCGCTCACCTGCGCGCGCACGTCGGGCGGGGCGGTGTACTGCTGGGGCTTCTCGTCGCTGCAGGCCGTGGGTCAGGGCAGCGACTCGTCGGTGGCCAACCGCATCCTGTCCACGTCGGGTGCCATCGCGGACGCCGTGCAGCTGGTCACGGGCGTGGACACGGCCTGCGCGCTGCGGCCGGGCGCGGGGCCGGGACAGTACTCCCCCTGGTGCTGGGGCGACGACCGAGCGGCGGCTCAAGGCGTGAACACGGTGGACAGCGCGACGGCACGCCAGGTGTTGGACACCACGATGATGCCCATCCTGGACGCCACGCACATTGCCGCGGGCCAGGGCTGGGCGTGCGTTTCGCGGGCGGACCAGTCCGTGTGGTGCTGGGGTGCGGACATCCAGGGCGTGCAGGGCAACGGCACGGGCACGGCGGCGGTGCAGCTGTTGGCGCAGCGCGTGCCGAACGTCGGGCCGTAGGTCTGGGTCCGAGGGTGCGTCGGAGGGCCGGCGCGCCAGTGGCGGCAGCTCTCAGCGCAGCGGGCGTGGACTCACGCGCGCGGCCCGAGGGATCCAAGCAGCGGATTGCGCGTGACGAGCCCCGCCATCCCGGCTGACGCCCGACGCGTGGACATCGGCGCGGCGTTACGCGGACGCGAGAGCGATCGCCGGCGGGAGCGGCCTGGTCCAAGCGCGGTCACCACGACGCAGGTTGGCGGTCTGCTCGAGGAGGAACACGGGGAGTGCGGCCGAGACCCCATGGCGCTGACCGAGCGTCAGAACGGCGCCTGCGATGCTCCGCAGCGCGTCTTCCACCACCGTCGTCGCCCGGGAGCGCGGCATGCCCCAGCGCTCTGCTTCGCGCACCAGGTGCCCCACCGTGATCACGCCCGGCGCGAACTCACCATTCACCGCCATGGCGAGGGGGTCGCTTTCCCCGCGTGTGAAGAGGACCTGGGGGACGATGTCGTAGGCCTCCGCCAGGCGCGCCTCCCCGGGCGCTCCAAACGCATCCGCGAGCGTGGGCAGCAGCACGGAGAAGTTCTTCGCGTGCGCGTCGGTGTTGCCAGCCACGACGTTGAGCGTGGTGAGCGCGAGCAGGCGGTCGCGCCCAGTGGCGCGGGGCGAGAGCGCGGAGCCCCCGACCAGTCGCGCGATGGAAGCCAGGCTGGCGCGCGCGTTCACGGTCTCGTACTTGGCGTTGCCGCCCCAGGGCAGGCCCAGCGCTTGGGCCGCGTCCTCTTGGTGGATGCGCTCGATGCCGTCGACCGTGCGTCGGCGGTCGTAGCGCTCCACCACCAACACGGTGCGCTCGCCAGCTTGCTCGATGCGAGCGTCGTGCGTGGAGAGCCCGAGCGCCTTGGCCACGTCGTTGAGATAGGCCTCCGCGCGTAGACGTGCCGCGTGCTCATTGGGGACGGGCTTGAGCAGGTGCGTGGACGGCGTGCTCCCGCGCCCGATGAGCCAGTGCTCGGCGCGTGCGTCCCAGGTGAGCGCGACCTTTGGCTGAACCCCCGCAGCGGAGGACCCGCCGCCACCCACGGTGCTGCCGCGGATGTAGCCCGCGGCGCGCTCGAGGACGCGGTCGTACTCGGTTTCGTCGATGACGATGGGCTCGAGGGGGGGTCGCGGCTCCCCGATGGTGACGCTGCCGCCGACGTCGGCGCCCACCTCGGCCAGTAGTCCGACCAAGTCATTGGAGGCCCGCCGCGTCTCCTGCGCGAGGCGCTCGAGGCCGGCTCCTTCCGGCAAGAGCCCGCCGAAGAAGGGGCCGGCCGGGAGGCCCGCGGCGCCAAAGGGCAGCGAGTGGGACAGCACCCGTGCGTTCAGAGGCGCGAGCCGTGCCCAGTGGTCCACCCAGCGGAGGGTGCCGTCTGGGAGCAGCTCACCAATCTCCACCCCGGAGAGGCGCACGACCAACGGCTCAGTCACTGGACACCGTGGCCCGCAGGTGGATGCCCAGCGCCGCGAGCACGGCGAAGTAGCGTTCGTTGATGTGCTTGCCCTTCCCGGCTTCGAGCTCGGACAGCCACCGCTGGCTGACGCCGAGCCGCGCGGCGAGGTCGCGTTGGGTGATGCCGTGGGACTCGCGGGTGTGACGCACCAGCCGGCCGAGGTCGGCTGGGGACGCGATGATGGCCTCCATGGGTGCTCCGATGACGAAAGGGTAATGCGTGCGCAGCGATTACCTTAGCGTAATCGAGTGTGCGTGACTACGAAATCGTCATCGGCGTGACCCGATGGCACACGAGCGCCGTGGGTATGACCATGCGCCTGCTGCGGGAGGACCGGCACGCCCGGGCCGATGGACGCCGAGCTTGGTTGCGCTGTAAGCGGGGACGGCTGCGTCGGGGTGTGGGCGCAGCTGCGTCTCCAGCCACCCGTTACCAACGGCCCGAGCCCATGAGCGCACAACTCGTGCCCGTTGCGGCCGAAGACGGCCGGGCATGGCGAAGCACGACGCGTTGTTCAAGAGGATCTTCTCCGCCCCGGAGCACGCGGCCGGCGAGCTGCGCACCATGCTCCCGGGCTCGCTCGTGGCGCAGCTGGACCTCGACAGCCTGGAGGTGGTCGAGGGCAGCTTCGTGTCGAAGGAGCTGCGCCTGCGGCACACCGACCTGCTGTTCCGGGTGCCCTTCCGCGAGCCTCGTCACGGGCAACGGTACGTGTACGTCTACGTGCTGCTCGAGCACCAGAGCCGCGCCGACCCGGACATGCCCTTCCGCATCCTCGAGTACGTGGTGCGCATCTGGGCCAAGCTCCGCGCCGACGAGCCGCGCCGGGGGACGCTGCCGCTGGTGCTCCCACTGGTGGTGCACCACGGCGCCCGCGCGTGGAGCGCGCCTACCTCCGTACATGCCATGGTGGAGGGCCTGGCCGAGTACCCTGAGCTGCGGCGCTTCGTGCCCAACCTCGACCTGCTCATCGACGACCTCGCCGTGGCCAGCAACGCGGAGCTGATGGACCGGCCGCTGGCGCCCGTAGCCCGCGTGGCCTCTTGGCTGCTGCGCGATGGCCGCGATGTCCGTGCCGTCCTCGCCCACCTGGAGTTCTGGGCCGCGCTGCTCACCCTCGTAGCGGAGCAGCACGCGGATGATTTCGAGGCGCTGCTGCGCTACATATTGCTGGCTGGCGGTGAGCAATCCCTCGAAGATGTCCGCCGCGCCATCCTGATACACGTCCCCACCGCGGAGGGTCCCTTGGCGTCAGCCGGTGAACAACTCATTCAGCAAGGCCGCGAGCAGGGCCTGCAGCAAGGCCTACAGCAGGGCCTACAGCAGGGCTCTCTCGCCGCGCTGCGCGCTACGTTGCGAAACCTCCTGCGCGCGCGCTTTGGATCGCTGGACGCTGCGCTCGATGCGCGTGTCGATGCCGCGGCCGGGCCCGAGCTGGAGCAGATGCTCGTCCGCGTGCTGACCGCCGCGAGTCCCGCGGAGGTCTTGGGCGACGGTTGACGTCCGGGTGAACGCTCCTGAGCCGGTCGGCGTCGCGTGACGTGGTGCCGGCTGGCACCGTCCCGCAGGAAGCTTGGGCCCGTAGTCGCGCGAACACATGAGCGCGCAACTCGTGCCCGTGGCGGCCGAAGACGGCCGGGCATGGCGAAGCACGACGCGCTGTTCAAGAGGATCTTCTCCGCCCCCGAGCACGCGGCCGGCGAGCTGCGCACCATGCTCCCGGGCTCGCTCGTGGCGCAGCTGGACCTCGACAAGCTGGAGGTGGTGGAGGGGAGCTTCGTGTCCAAGGAACTCCGCCTGCGCCACACCGACCTGCTGTTCCGGGTGCCCTTCCGCAAGCCTCGTCACGGGCAACGGTACGTGTACGTCTACGTGCTGCTGGAGCACCAGAGCAGGGCCGACCCGGACATGCCCTTCCGCATCCTCGAGTACGTGGTGCGCATCTGGGCCAAACTCCGCGCCGACGAGCCCCACCGGGGGACGCTGCCCCTCGTGGTCCCGCTGGTGGTCCACCACGGCGCCCGGGCGTGGAGCGCGCCCAGGTCCGTGCACGGCATGGTGGAAGGACTCGCCGAGCACCCTGAACTGCGACGCTTCGTTCCCAACCTCGACCTGCTGATCGACGACCTCGCCGTGGCCAGCAACGCGGAGCTGATGGGCCGCCCGCTCGCACCCGTGGCCCGGGTGGCCTCCTGGCTGCTGCGCGATGGCCGCGACGTTCATGCCGTCCTCGCCCACCTGGAGTTCTGGGCCGCGCTGCTCACCGTCGTGGCGGAACAGCACCCGGATGAACTCGAAGCGCTGCTGCGCTACATTCTGTTGGCGGCGGGCGAGCAATCTGTTGAAGATGTCCGCCGCGCGATCCTGATACACGTCCCCACCGCGGAGGGTCCCTTGGCATCAGCCGGTGAACAACTCATTCAGCAAGGCCGCGAGCAGGGCCTACAGCAGGGCCTCGAGCGGGGCTCTCTGGCCGCGCTGCGCGCCACGTTGCGCAAACAGCTGAGCGCGCGCTTTGGGTCGCTGCACGTAGCGCTCGAAGCACGTATCGACGCCGCGACCGCGCCCCAACTGGACCAGATGCTCGTCCGCGTGCTGACCGCCACGAGCGCAGACGAGGTCCTGGGCGACGGCTGACTGCGTGAGCCAAGCTCCGCACCGGCGGGACCACCGGGGGACGCTGCCCCTGGTGGTCCCGCCGGTGGTGCACCACGGCGCCCGCGCTTGGAGCGCGCCTACCTCCGTACATGCCATGGTGGAGGGCCTGGCCGAGCACCCGGCCCTGCGACGCTTCGTGCCCAACCTCGACGTACTGATCGACGACCTCGCCGCTGCCAGCAACGCGGAGCTGATGGGCCGCCCGCCCTGGCTGCCCTGCGGGGCACGTTGCGCAACCTGCTGAGCGCGCGGATCGGTTCGCTCGACGCTGCGCTCGACGCGCGTGTGGACGCTGCGACCGGGTCCGAGCTGGAGCAGATGCTCATCCGCGTGCTGACCGCCACGAGCGCTGTGGAGGTCTTGGGCGACGGCTGACCCGCGAGGTCGTCACAGCACGTTCGAGCGGCCGTCCGAGCTGCCGCGGGTCGCTCGGTGCTCTAAAACGTGACAGGCCGCTCCACGCGCGGGGCCGGCCTCGCCGCAGGCCGCACCAACTCCGTGTTGCGCTCGCTGCACTGCTCGTTGAGGAACCAGAAGTCCCACACGATGCCCAGCAGGAAGAGGCCCCCCGTGCACAGATACAACAACCCCGTGAACCACGCGCCGCGGTAGAAGCGGTGGATGCCGAACGCGCCGAGGAAGGTCAGCAGCAGCCAGCTGATGTCGTAGTCCACCGGTCCGTCGACGTACTTCGCGCGGGCCTTGCGCGCCATTCCGGGGATGAGGAAGAGGTCGATGATCCAGCCGACGCCCAGCAGGCCGAGCGTGAAGAAGTAGAGCGTGCCCGTGAGCTTCTTGCCGAAGTAGAAGCGGTGGGCGCCCAGGAAGCCGAAGATCCACAAGAGGTAGCCGAGCAGCGCGCTGTGCGTCTCGGAGGTCGCGGGGCTGGCGGTGCGGTTCATGGCGAGGGCCTCCTGGCTGGTGAGTCGCGGCACACCCCCGGGTGCGCTCAGCTCGTGGAACGCACGAGGCCCGCAATCTGTTCACGAATCCCCACATGGCAAGGGGCGCGGCCCGGCGACCCCCGGACGGGGGCTCTCGGACGACGCCCCTCGCGGAGCCGCTCAGATGCGCTTTGTGTGGCGGGCCAGCGGCGCACCGGCCGTGTCGGTCGACGGGTGCGCTCAGCTCGCTGCCAGCAGCGCGCCCAGGCGCTCGACGGTCTCGTTGGCCCCGCCCAGCGTGAACTCGAGGTGCTTGCCGGTCAGGAAGTAGCGGAAGAGCGGGTAGTCGCGGTCGAAGCCCATGCCGCCGTGCACGTGCTGCGCGGCGAAGAGCACGCGCTGGCCGCCCTCGGCTGCCCAGAACTTGGCGGTGAGGATGTCGGCCGCCGCGTCACGCTCGGCGTCCAGCTTGAAGGCCGCCTGCAGCATGGTGACCTCCATGCAACCCACGTCGATGTACGCGTCGGCCAGGCGCTGCTTCACCGCCTGGAACATGCCGATGGGCATGCCGAACTGCTTGCGCTCCGAGGCATAGCGGGCGGTCATGATGAGCGCCTCGCGCGCCACGCCGTACTGCAGCGCGGCCATGCCCACCAGCGTGCGCTGAATGGCGAAGTCGAGCACGCTCGCGCCCGTCTGCTCCGTGCCCAGCACGTCGTCCGCGGCCACCGAGACGCCCTCCAGCGTGAGGCGCGACAGCGGCTGCGTGTTGGTGCCGCGCTGCGTGTCCACCGCGACGCCAGCGGCCTTCGGGTCCACGAGGCACACCAAAACGCCCACGTCGGTCTTGGCCGCCAACAGCACGCGCGCGGCCTGCGCCACGTAGGCCACGTTGGTGAACGTCCCCGTCACCTTGAAGCCGGCCCCATCGCGCACCGCGGTGGCGGCCGGGGAGCGCGGGTCACGCGTGCCACCGTCCACCAACGCGGCCGTCAGCATGAGCTCACCCTTGGCGATGCCCGGCAGGAAGCGCGCGCGCTGCGCGTCCGTGCCGAACTGCGCGATGGGGAGCGCGGTGCTCACCAGCGTCTCGAGCGCCGGGATGGGCGCCACGGTGCGGCCCACCTGCTCGAGCAGCAGGCACAGCTCCAGCATGCCGAAGCCGGCGCCGCCGTGCGCCTCGGGGATGGCCAGGCCCAGCATCTCGGCCTCGGCCAGGGTCTGCCAGGCACGCTCGTGGAACCACGCGCCCTCCTTGGCCAGCGCCTTGAGCGACTCGTCCGTGACGAGCCCCTTCAACATCTGCTTCAGGCCGTCGGCGATGCCCTGCTGATCTTCACTCAGTTGGAACTTCATGGCGGTCTCCTGCCTCTCTCAATCTCAGCTACGGCGGCCCATGGCCGGCAGGTGGAGCCCGAACTGGGCGATCAGGTCGCGCTGCACCTCGTTGGTGCCGCCGCCGAAGGTGAGCACCAGGCTCATGCGGTAGAACTTCTCGAGCCGCCCGCGCAGCACGGCACCTGCGCTGCTGTGGTGCAGGCAGCCCGCGGCCCCGTGCACCTCCATCAGCAGGCGCGAGCACTCCACGTACAGCTCCGAACCGTAGACCTTGATGGCCGAGGCCTCGGCCGGGCCCAGCTTGTCCTCGGCGATGTTGAACGCCTGGCGCCAGTTGAGCAGCTTCAGCGCGTCCAGCTTGGCGTGCACACGCGCGAGGTTACTGCGCACGAAGGGCAGGTCGATGAGCGTGCCGCCCTGGCCGTTGGGTGTCTCCTTGGCCCACGCGAGGGTCTCGGTGAGGATGCGCTCGAGCGGACCCACGCCCACCAGCGCCACGCGCTCGTGGTTGAGCTGGCTGGTGATGAGCTTCCAGCCGCCGCCCTCGCGGTCCACCAGGTTGCCGGCGGGCACGCGCACGTTCTCGTAGTAGGTGACGTGCACGTTGTTCTCGCCCAGCGCGTGGATGGGCGTATGGCTGAAGCCGGGCGCGTCGGTCGGCACGATGAACATGCTGATGGACTTGTGCGGGGGCGCGGCCGGGTCCGGGTTGGTGCGCGCCGCGAGCCACACGTAGTCCGCGTGGTCGGCCAGGCTGGTCCAGATCTTCTGTCCGTTGATGACCCACTCGTCGCCGTCGCGCACCGCGGTGGTCTTGAGCGACGCCAGGTCCGTGCCCGAGTCCGGCTCGGTGTAGCCGATGGAGAAGTGGCACTTGCCCTGCAAGATGCGCGGCGCGTACGCGGCGATCTGCTCGGGCGTGCCGTACTTCAGCAGCGTGGGCCCCACGGTGTTGAGCGTGAGGATGGGCACCGGGAAGCCCGCGCGCTGCACCTCGTCGAAGAAGATGAACTGCTCGATGGGGCCGCGCTCCTGGCCGCCGTGCTCCTTGGGCCAGCCGATGCCGAGCCAGTTGTCGGCGCCCAGCTGCTGGATGGCCTTGTGGTAGAGCGGGCCACCGCCTTCGGACGCGTCGAGCTCGGCGATGAGCTCGTCCGTGATGAGGTCGGCCAGATACGCGCGCAGCTCGTCACGGAGGGCGCGTTGAGAGGGGGTGTAGTCGAGGTGCATGCGGTCCTACCGAGCGAGCGTCGCAAAGACCCGGCGACGCGCGAGGGCGACGCCGGGCTCGAAGTAGAACACGTTCTAGTTTATCGCGTGGGGCTTGGCAAGCGGGGCCGTACGCGCGTTGCTTCGAGGCGGCTAAGGGCAGGAGCCGATGACGGGGTTCCCGCCGAAGACGCAGGCGCCGTTGCAGCAGACGCCGCCGCCGAGGCTCGAGCAGGTCTCGCCCGTGCCGAGGCACGTGCCACCGTCGGGCAGCAATGTCTGACAGCGACCGTTGTTGGCCACCAAGGGGACGCAGACCGTGCCCTCGCAGCACGCGTCGGCGTTCACGTCGCACACCATGTTGCCCGAGAGGCACACGCCCGAGTCGGCGCTGAAGTCCGGCGCGCAGAAGTGGTTCTGCCCGAACATGGAGCACACGAGGCCAGCGCAGCAGTTCGAGTTGCCGGGCGTACACGCAGACGCCTCGCCGCCGCACATGCCGCCGTCGGGCAGGTTGGTGTCGCTCACGCACACGTTGGCCTGTTGGCTGCACAGCAGGCCTTGGCAGCAGCCGCTGGGGTTGGCCTGACAGTTCGCGAAGCGCACGAGGCATTGACCTGCATCCGTCGCGCTGCCCTGGTCCGTGCCGCTTCCGCCGTCCGTTCCGCTACCGCCGTCGGTGGTCCCGCCGTCCGTGCCATCGCCCCCGTCCGTTCCGTTCCCTCCGTCGGTCCCATTCCCCCCGTCGGTCCCGCCTCCACCCAGGTCCACCTCTTGACCCATGTCCGGCGAGCCACCACCGCCGCTGGAGCAACCGAATGACCCCAACCCGAGGACAGCAGCGCTTCCCCACACCAACCAACCAAGCTTCGTCATATCCATCCTACGATCTCCGTGCCAACGTGGTACGCAAGGTCACATGGGCGTCACGTTCGACCATGTCCATGTCTACGCACAAGACCTGCCGCACACGCTGGATTTCTACATGACTGTCCTCGGGGCGGAGCCCATGGGGAAGATCCCGAAGGACAACGGCGCGACGGGGGACGACGCGTTCAACCACATTCTGCTCCTGGGCGGGCAGTTCATGGCCGTGTCCGCGTTCCCGCCGGGCATCGCGCCGCGCACGCCCCCGGAAGCAGACGACGGGGCGCTCCGAGTGGGCTTCGGCGTGGCGCACATCGGGCTCAACGTGGCGAACCTCGAGGCGCTCATCCCCGCCATCGAGCGCGCGGGCTATGTGCCACACTCCGAGCCGCGCGGTGGCGACCCGGTGCGCTACGTGTACTTCACCGGGCCCGACGGGGTGGTGTTCGAGCTCACGCAGTATCAGGTGAGCCCGCAGCTCGAGCCCGCCATCAAGGCGCTGGCCCTGTTCGACCGGGCGGTGCACGCCGCGAAGCGCGCCATCGGCAAGCGCCTGCTCGCGGCGGCCACGGGGCGGTAGCGGCTCACGACGGAGGCTGCGCACGGTGCGCCAGCGCGCGCTGGTACGCCACGCGCACGGCGTCGAGCTCCACCAGCAGCTGCTCCCGCTCCAGCAGCAGCCCGCGATACAGCTTGGGGCGCGTGCGGAAGAGCGTGCGCGCCACGATGCGGTGCGCGTAGATGCCCAGCCGCCGCCGGTAGCGAAAAAACCAGAAGCCCGCGAAGGGCAGCGTACTGACGTAGAGCGTCGCGCCCAGCAGCGACGCGCTGCCGTGCCAGGCGAGCCACCCGAAGAGCGCGTAGGCCAGCCCGAACGCGAAGAGCCCCGCCGCGAGCGCGCTGATGGCCTGGATCGGCTCGTCGGGCGCTCGCCGCGCGGCGATGCGCGTGAGCCGGTACGGCACGAAGTTGTGCGCCAGCCCGTAGGCCGCCACGGGCCCCAGCAGGACGGCGTAGAGCGCGAGCTTGACCGCCTCCGCGCGCGACGATAGCTGCTTGCCCGGTCGCGCCGCGAAGTCGCCGCGCAGGCGCAGCTGGTCGAGGTGGCGCTTGTGGGCGTGCACGCGCTTGGCGAGGGCTGCGGCGCGCTCCGGCTCGGTCTGCTCGAACCAGTCGAAGGCGTCCGCGATGAGCTGCTCCGCCAGGAAGCGGTCGCCCAGCTGCTCGGCGCGCGAGGCACGCGCGGTGGCCTCGTCCAGCAGCTTCTCTTGCGGCAGGCGCAGGTCCGGCATGCTGCCCAGCACATCGTCGCGCAGCTGCGCGCCGTAGAGCGCGTACAGGTCCTCGGCCAGGTCGATCTGCTCCTCGCGGGGGACGTGCACCGCCACCTCGCGCATGGCCGCTTGCACGTCGTCCGTCAGGGCGCGCACGGCCGCGCGCGGGTCTTCCTGGTAGGCCACGGCGTAGTCGCTCATGCGCAGGGCCTCGCCGAAGCGCACCAGCGCCGCCGTGTGGAACCGCTCGCGCTCGACGTAGTTCAGCCCAACGGGCACCACCACCACGCCGAGCGTGAAGTCGTGTCGCGCCTCGGCCCCGAGCGCGATGCGCGCGACGCCGGTCTTGATGGCGCGCACGTGCCGTGTGGGCGCGTTCTGCCCCTCGGGGAAGATGCCCACGGCCCTCCCGCGCTCGAGCGCATCGAAGGCTGCGGCGAAGGCCGCGTCGTTGTCGAGCCCCATCGCGCTGGTCTCGGGCCCGGCTGCCGCGCCCACGCTGGGGAGCAATGCGGGCGTGGGGCCCGGTGACGGAGGCGCCGCGTCCCCGCCTGCCCCTGTGCCCCCTTCCGCCGCAGTGCTGTGCCCCGGCTGGTCCTGCGCGCGCTGCACGGGGATGACCCCCGCCGCACGGAAGGCCGCGGCCGCCAGCGGGTGGGCGAACAGCCCGCTGCGCGCCAGGTAGTGCACGTCGCGCTCCACCTGCGATCCCAAGAGCACGGTGTCCATCAGCGAGTTGGGGTGGTTCGCGGCGAAGACGACGGGCCCCTCGCGCGGCACGTTGTCGGCCCCCTCCACCTGCACGTCGACGAAGTACAGGCTCGCCGCTCGGCGGAAGAGGCGCCGTGCCACGCTGTAGAGCGCCGGCACCGCCCTACCCCGCGAACATCCCGCGCACGCGCCAGGTCCACTGCTTGCGGCGCAGGTAGGCGGGCAGCGTGCGCCACGTGTCGCGCAGCTCGGCCAGGGCGCGCGCGGCGTCGTCGGCCTTGCCCTGCTTGGCCCGGGCGCGCGACAGCTTGTACCAGCCGTCGATGGCCGAGCTGTTGGTGTCGACGTAGTGCTCGTAGGCGTCCTCGGCGTCGGCGTAGCGCTCGAGCTTCATGAGCACGTCACCCGCCGCGCGATAGGGCTCGCCGAAGCCCGTGCGCGGGTCGATGCCCACCGCGTCGATGAGGGACGAAAGCGCCTCCTCGTGACGGCGCAGGCGCGCCTGGGCGAGCCCCGTGAGGAACAGCAGCTCGGCGTCGTCGGGGTGCCGCTTGCGCGCCTCGTCCAGCAGCGTGAGGGCGCGCTTGGGCCGGGAGCGCTCGAGGTACACGCGCGCCAGATCGCGGCGCGCTGTGGTGTTGGCGGGGTTCGCGGCGATCTGCGAGCGCAGGGCCCGCACGCGCCCGGCGGTGCGCATCAGCACGTACGGGTCCGGGATGAAGTCGCGCAGCAGGAAGATGACGACGACGCCCGCCAGCACGGCGGGGTGGTCCACCAGATACCAGAGCGCCATCATGAGCAGGTAGTACGTCCAGTAGCCCATCGGCCCGGACCTTCTAGCCTGCTCGCGCCCGTCGCGGCAACCGCTCTCGACGCGCGCGCGACTTGGGCCAATACTCGTGCGGTGAGCGGACGTACCTACGATCGCGACGAAGTCGAAGCCATCCTCAAGGTCGCGCTCGAGCGCGCCGACACCGTCGAGGGGCTGACGCGGGCCGAGCTGAGCGAGGTGGCCGCCGAGGTCGGTATCCCCGTGACCGACCTGGACGGCGCCATCGAGCTGATCGAGCGCGAGCGCGAGGTGCAGGCCAGCATGACGCAGATCGTCGCCGAGCGACGCCGCGGCTTCTACTGGGCGCTGGGCAACGCCACCATCGTCACCAGCTTCTTGGCGGTGATCGACTTCGTTCAGGGCCCCGGCTGGTGGGTCCCCTACGTGGCCGCTGCGTGGGGCATGGCGCTCACGTTCCGCGGGCGTCGCGCGTTCTTTGCTCCGTCGGAGGACATCGAGAAGCTGGCGCGCAAACGGCTCGCGAAGGAGTGGCGCAAGCGCGACTGGAAGAAGCGCGAGCGCGAGCTGCCGAAGGCGGTGGAGGCCGGGGCCGCGGCGCTCATCGAGGCCGCCGCGCGCAAGATCGCGGAGCGCATCGAGCAGGCGGGCACACGTCCCCCCCAGGGTGCGCAGCAGCGCGTACGCGTGGACCCAGCGCCGAAGGCGGGCCGGCAGGTGCGGGTAGACGCGAGCGGTGCGCCTACGGAAGCCGGAGCGAAGGAGGCCGAGCTCGAGCGCGACACATCCTTCCGCGCGCACGTCGCGCGGCAGCGTGAGCAGGAACGCTGAGGGCCTGCGGCAAAGTCCCGCCGCGGGGCGGACTGTCCTGCTCGGCGCCACCGCAAATAGAAGAATGCGGCCGTCCCGCCGAACACCCGACCGCAGTCCACGAGAGGCAGTCCGCCTCCGAAGCGGGCGGACTTCGAGCACGCGATCACCTTCGGTTGCTGCCCCGGACTTTCAGTACTTTCAGTCCGGGGTGCCCCTATTCGCGGACAGCTACCCTTTCTGAGACACCCTCTCAGTCCAGGGTGCCCCAAGACATGGATATGCCCAGGGCCACCCGGTAGCGCTGGCCCCCCCTTGCCGCCGCGAGCGGAATTCGCCAAATTAGGGACTCGGTGGTGCGTTCTTTGGCGCCGCGGGTGGAGCCTGCGGCGTGGTGTGCGGGTCGAGAGGTCGTGGGGCATGTCCGTCAAGAGCGGGTTCGTGTTCGTGTGGGTGGCGCTGTTCGTCGGCGCGACGGTCGCGAACCGGCGGCGATGGGTCCATGGGGCAGTGCGACACCGCCGACGACTGCACGGTCAACGCATGCTCGGTGGCGACATGCGAGGCCTCGCGCTGTGTGGTGACACCCGTCGCGGACGGCCCGCCACCGGCCATCGACCAGATCGGCGGGGACGGCCAGCGCATCTGGTGCGTGGCCGGGCAGGTGCGCAACCAGAACGACGACAGCGACACCCCCTCCGGGAACAGCTGCGCGACGGGCTCGTGCTCGGGTGGCGTGCCCATCGTCACGCCGGCGCCCCTCGGGACCGCCTGCGACGAGGTCGCTTCTGGCGTGTGCAACGGCGACAGTCAGGCCCCCGCGTGTGTGGGGTGCAACGCCCCGGCGGACTGCACGGCCCTGCCCGCCGATGACGAGTGCCAGACTCGCACCTGCGTGGATCACGTGTGTGGGCAGTCCTTCACGGCGGCCGGGACGCCCGTCGCGCTCCAGACGCCGCGCGACTGTCAGGAGCTGCAGTGCGATGGCGCGGGTGGTGTGACCGCGACCGTCGACGACGCGGACCTCCCGGACGACCACAACGACTGCACCGATGACGTTTGCACGGACGGAACGCCCTCGCACCCCAACCTGGACAACGGCACGACATGCGGCGACGGGACGTTGACCTGCGATGGCACGGGGCAGTGCATCGGCTGTGTGGACCCCGCGCAGTGCGGTGACGAGACCTTCTGCGCGACGAACACCTGCACGCTGAGCGTGTGTGGACGCGCCCTCACGATGGCGGGCATGCTGGCGCCCCCGGCCGTTCAGGAGCCGGGCGACTGTCAGACACTGGTGTGCGATGGCGAGGGCGGGCTCGCTCCGATCCCCGAGGACACGGACCTGCCGCTGGACGACGGCGACGAGTGCACCACGCAGGTGTGCGTGGACGGGGCGCCCATGTTCCCGCCCGCGCCCATCGACACGCCGTGCGCGTCCGGCGGCTCCTACTGCGATGGGAGCGGCACGTGCGTGGGGTGCACCACGGGCGCGCACTGCGGCGCCGACACCGCCTGTGTGCGCTACGTGTGCGTGAACAACGGGTGCTCCGTGCTGGTGTCGCTGCCTGGCACGGCCATCCCGGGCAGCAGCCAGGTGGCGGGCGACTGCCAGGTGCTCTCGTGCGGCGCGGCGGGCGGCGTGCAGTCCACGCCCGACGACAACGACGTGCCCGTGGACGACAACGACTGCACGGACGACGAGTGCAACGGCGGCGTGCCCAGCCACCCCCCGGTGAACGCAGGTGGAGCCTGCGGGGACGGGTCGCAGATGTGCACCGACGACGGGCGCTGCGTGAGCTGCTTCGACGCGTCCGACTGCACGGGCGGCACGTTCTGCGGGCCGCGCGCGTGCGTGGCCGGGAGCTGCGTGACGGCGCCGCTCCCGCCAGGCACCCCGCTGGACGACGAGGTGCAGACCCCTGGCGACTGTCAGCGGATGCAGTGCGACGGCTCGGGTGGTGAAGAGGTGGTGGTGGACAACTCGGACGTGCCGAGCGACACGAACAACGAGTGCACCTCGGCGTCGTGCGACGAGGGTGTCCCCGGGTCGTTCCCGCTGCCGACGGGCACGGGCTGCAGTGTCGGCGGCGACGTGTGCGACGGCAACGGCACGTGCGTGGAGTGCAACGCCAACGCCGAGTGCGGCACGAGCACGGACTGTCGCGTCCACACATGCGTGAACCACGTCTGCCAGGTGCAGGACGTGGCGGCGGGCACCCCCGTGGCCAGCCAGACCGCGGGCGACTGTCAGGAGGTGCGCTGCGACGGGAACGGCGGCACCACCAGCGTGGCGCTGAACAGCGACACCCCGAACGATCAGAACGAGTGCACGGCCGACACCTGCAACGCGGGCACGCCCCAGTCGACCCCGACACCCAACGCGTCGTGCGGCACCTCGGGCATCTGCAACGCGGGTGGCCAGTGCGTCGGATGCAACACGGCCGCGGACTGCGGGACGGACTCGTTCTGTCGATCGTACGCCTGCGTCGCGAACACGTGCGAGGTGACCAACACCGCGCCGAACACGCCGCTGCCCGCGGGCAGCCAGGTGGCTGCGGACTGCAACACGCTCGTGTGCGACGGCGCGGGGGGCACCACCACCACGCCGGACCCGGTGGACGTGCCCGTGGACGACGGGAACGAGTGCACGGTGAGCGCGTGCTCGAACGGGACCCGTGCGGCACCAACACGTTCTGCGCGCAGTTCTCCTGCAACGCCGGCGCATGTCAACAGACCAACACCGGCGCTGGCGTGGACCTCCCCTCGGGCAACCAGTCGCCCGGCGACTGCCAGGTGCTGGAGTGTGACGGAAACGGCGCCGTTCGTTCCGTGGCGCTGAACACCGACGTGCCGAGCGATGGCAACGCATGCACGGAGGACCGCTGCACCGCTGGCGTGCCGAGCAACCCGAACCGCCCACTGAACTACGTCTGCCGCAGCAACGACTACTGCGATGGCGCCGGCAACTGCGTGGACTGCAACACCGCGAGCCAGTGCGGCACGGACACGTTCTGCCAGACCTTCACGTGCAACGCGCAGACGTGCGGGACGATCAACACCGCGGCGGGCACGGACCTGCCGGCAGGTAACCAGACCACGGGCGACTGCCAGGTGGTGGAGTGCGACGGGCTCGGCGCGCCACGCAGCGTCGCGCTGGACACGGACGTCTTCGTGGACGGAAACGACTGCACGGACGACCTGTGTACGGCGGGCACGCCCAGCAACCCTGCCTCGGCGATGGGCGCCGCGTGCATGATGGGCGGCGACTACTGCGACGGCGCGGGCAGCTGCCTCGAATGCCTGACCAACGAGCACTGCGGCACCAGCACGTTCTGCCACACCTACACCTGCAACGCGGGGGTGTGTAGCGAGAGCTTCGCCACGATGGGCGCGACGCTGCCAACGGGACAGACGGTGGGCGATTGCCAGTCGCTGGTGTGCAACGGGACCGGCGGTGTGACCAGCGTCGCGCTGAACTCGGACCTGCCCAACGACATGAACGCCTGCACGAGCGACTCGTGCGTGGCGGGCGCGCCCACGTACACCAACGTGACCAATGGACAGGCGTGCGGCGGGAGCGGCATGTGCCTGAACGGCAACTGCGTGGGCTGCGTGGTCGCTTCCGACTGCGGCGTGAGCGACTTCTGCGTGACGTACACGTGCAGCGCGATGAACACCTGCGAGGTGAGCTACACGAGCAACGGCACCGCGCTGCCGGGCCAGACCGCGGGCGACTGTCAGCGCCTCGAGTGTGACGGCGCGGGTTCGACGGTGTCGCGGGCGTTCAACAGCGACCTGCCGGTGGACGGCAACGCCTGCACCAGCGACGTGTGCAACGCTGGCGTACCCAGCAACCCGAACCTGCCGCTGAACACGGCGTGTGGGACGGGGGACTTCTGCAACGGCTCTGGCGCCTGCGTGGACTGCAACAGCGCGGCCCAGTGCGGCACCAGCTCCTTCTGTCAGACCTTCACCTGCAACAGCAACACCTGCGGCGTGACCAACACCGCCAACGGCACGGCGCTCCCCAGCGGGAGCCAGACCGCCGGGGACTGCCGTGAGCTCCGCTGCAACGGAGCCGGCGGAACGACGAACGCGGTGCTCAACACGGACCTCCCGAACGACAACAACCAGTGCACCAGCGACAGCTGCTCGGCCGGGACCCCCACGTTCACCAACTTGGCCATCAACACGGCGTGTGGGACGGGGGACTTCTGCAACGGCTCTGGCGCCTGCGTGGACTGCAACAGCGCGGCCCAGTGCGGCACCAGCTCCTTCTGTCAGACCTTCACCTGCAACAGCAACACCTGCGGCGTGACCAACACCGCCAACGGCACGGCGCTCCCCAGCGGGAGCCAGACCGCCGGGGACTGCCACGAGCTGCGCTGCAACGGGGTCGGTGGAACCACCAACGCCATCCTGAACACGGACACGCCCGTGGACGGCAACCCGTGCACGAACGACGTGTGTACCTCGGGCACTCCCAGCAACCCGAACAGCACCATCAACACGCCTTGCGGGAGCGGTGACTACTGCAACGGCTCCGGAGCCTGCGTAGACTGCACCACCGCGACGCAGTGCCCGAACGGCAACCAGTGCCAGTCACGCACCTGCACCGGCAACACGTGTGGGCTGACGGGCCTGGCCAACGGCACGCCGTGCAACGACGGGCTCTTCTGCACTCAGACGGACACCTGCAACGGTTCGGGCACCTGCAACGGCTCGGGCAACCCGTGCAACTCGCAGTGCCAGACGTGCAACGACACCACCAACGTGTGCAACAACCGCACGAACGGGACCGCGTGCAACGACGGTCTGTTCTGCACGCAGACGGACACATGCTCGAACGGCAGCTGTTCCGGCTCGGGCAACCCCTGTGACTCGCAGTGCGAGACGTGCAACGACGTGTCCAACACGTGCCCCGATCGCTCCGCGGGCACCGCGTGCGCCACGCCCGCGTCGGGGCGAAACAACGTGTGCTGGCAGGCCCAGTGCGACGGCTCGGGCACGTGCG
Source organism: Sandaracinaceae bacterium (assembly GCA_020633055.1). NCBI lineage: Bacteria > Pseudomonadati > Myxococcota > Polyangiales > Sandaracinaceae > Sandaracinaceae bacterium. Next base: position 24,763 of record JACKEJ010000016.1, read on the forward strand.
GCTACCGCACCAACCGCTTCGGCGGGTCCATGACCGCCAACAGCTCGGCTTATGCCTACAGCAACATCCCCAACTTCAACACATGCACCGGCTGCCACGCGGACTACTCGGGGACACCAGGCAACTTCAGCTTCAGCGAGAGCTGGTCGGAGAGCTCGAGCTACTCGATCTTCGACACGTACTGCGACAACTGGGGCTCCAACAGCGACCGCATCTACTACGGCAACCGACGCGCGGGCTGCGTGCTCTACGTGCTCGACAACGGCATCATGCCGGACGGGTCACCGCGTGGCGCGTGGGACTACGACGACGAGTACCTGCGGTGGTACTGCAGCAGCAGCGGTCCGGGTGGCGGCGTGTTCGGCTGGTGAACGAGGCGCGGGCGGGAGCCGCTGCGGCGCGCCCACGCGCGAACCTCACGACAGCGCGTACGAACACGGGCGCTGGGGGGCTCGCCGCCAGCCGAGCGAAGGCCCGCAGACGAGCTCAGGGCGCCATGTGCGCGGCGCCCTCGGCGGCCATCTGTTCTTCCGTCTCGGGCTCGGCGCCGCGGTGGTTGTGAGCAGGCATGGGCGGAGGCGGCAGGCTGATGTCGCGCAGCACCTCGAGGGGCTGCATCTCGACCCGATGCGACTCGCGCAGGTGCGCGATGTAGGCGCGGTAGGCCCCGTCGCGGGACTCCACGGCCACACGGCGACGCACCGTGGGGAGCACGTCCTCGAAGCTGGGGTGGGCGCCCTCGCGGATGCCGGTGAGCCGCACGATGCTGTAGCGTGGACCAGCGCTGGTGGTCACCTCCAGCGGCGCGCTCGCGATGGGCTCCTCCCGCGTGAGCGTGAAGGCCAGCCGCACGATGTCGGCGTCCACCGGCGCATCGGTGCTCCCCGCGGCGGTCCCGTCCGCAGCGAAGTAGCCGAGGTCGCCGCCTCGCTGGTTGGTCTCGGTGTCGAGGCTGTCGGACTGGGCCAGGCGGCGGAAGGCGCGCAGGTCTCCCGCGCGCACCTGCGCCAGTAGCTCGGCCGCCCGCTCCTCGGTCTCTACGAGGATGTGCGAGACGCGGCGCTGCTCGGCGCGTACGAAGAGCTCCTGGTGGGCATCGAAGTACGCGCGCGCATCTTCGTCGGTGACGTGACTCGGTCCGTTGGGCTCGTCGATCTGGCGGCGCACCACGGTGGCGACGAGGTGGCGGTCTACCAGGGTGCGCACCGCCGGTCGCTCGGCGTAGCCCCGGGCCTCCGCTGCGTGCGCCAGCAGCTTGGCGCGGAAGAGCTCGCGGGCGTGCTCCACCAACCGCTCTCGGTCGGCGAACTGGCGGCGCGCGAAGGGGGAGCGACGCTGCACGTCGTCCTCGATCTCTCCGAGCGTGAGCGTGACGTCGCCGAGGCGCGCAAAGACCTGGTCACGGCGCGCCTGCTCTTCGGTGGCATCCGGAGCGCTTGCGGGGGACGCAGAGGGCCCGAGGGCCCCCTGCCCTGCGCCAGACCCAGCGGGCGCAGCCGTCGCCGTCGGGTGGCCTTGTGCCCTGCGACGCGCGGGCGCAGGCTGCCCCTGGGCGGCGGGGCCCAGGAGGGAGGCTCCACCGAGCGAGAGCAGCAGGGCGAGCGCCGTGAGCGCTCGACGGGTGGGGGTGCGTGGCCGCATGGCCGGGAGCCTATCTCAGTTGAGGCCGATGGCGAGCCCACCGCCGACGTAGATGCCGCTGAAGATGTCGAAGCCGACGTCGGCGCGGATCACGAGTTGATGGATGGGCTTGATGCGCAGCGAGATCTGCGGGGCCAGCCGGAACCACAGGTTGGGCACGCTGCCGCCGTCGAACCACTTGCGGGCGACGACCCCATAGTGGGCGCCGCGCTCGCCGTCTTCGTTGGAGATGGGCTCCATGCCGGGTTCGCCACTCGCGCCCTGACAGTATTGTTCGATGCCGAGGCCGTTCGACCGGGACGCGTCGATGTCGTCGCCCGGCTGCGCCCCACCGGGGCCCCCTCCGATGATGGGCGTGGTGCACGGCTGGAAGCCGCCATGCTGTTCGCTCGGGTACGCCTCGGTGCGCACGAGGTCCCCGAACACGTACCCCACGCCAAGCCCCAATCCGTACTCGAGCCCGATGTAGTCGTTGAACATCGTGCTCCACATGAAGGTCGCGCCGACCATGACCGAGCGCAGGTTGCTGTCGATGATCTCGACGTCGTCCGGGGGATCACCGTTGGCCAGGAACGGACCTTCAGTGGTGAAGTCCGCGTACCACGCGCTGGCGATGATCTCGAACGAGTCGCGGCGGATGGTCAGCTCCAGACCTGCCTGCGGGTTCGAGATGGACGGCGAATGCTGCACGAAGATCTCGACCATGCCGGAGGGGATGAAGTGGTGGTGGTAGAAGCCACCGAGGAAGAAGTACCGCTTGTTCGGGTCTTCGTAGGGATCCGTGCCTCGCCGGACCGTCTCCACGCCGTAGGCCTGCTCGGTGAGCACTTGCTCGTCGGAGAGGATTCCGCTCTGCGTGACGTCGGCGGTGTCGACGCTTCCGTCCGGGCGACGACGAGCGTCGGGGGACGAGGGGGCGGGTGCGCCGCTGTCACCGCTCGCCCCTTCGTCCGTCGCTGGGGGCGGAGGCGGCGGACTGGGCTGGTCTGCCGCAGCAGGGCCGCTCGAAGCAGGCGGTGGCTGGTCCGCCGGTGCGGCCTCCGACGATGGCGGCGTATCGGCCTGGGCGGCGGCGCGCGTGGGCGCCGATGTGGCAACCACGCCTGTGGCGATCGAGAGCAGAAGCGTGAGCGAAGTCCAAGAGCGAGGGTGCGACATGAGTCCTCCGTGCCCTGCTGCGCGGCAGGAGCGCGTGTAGTCAAGTGAGTCGGCGACCCGCCGAGTGTAGCGTGTCACGACGAAATCATCACCTGACGTGCGATATCGAGCCACCAATCGGTGCCCCCGCCGAGCTCGACCACCAGGATGGCCTCGGCGGCAGCCTGGTCTTCGCGCAGGCCATCGGCCACCAGCCAGCCGTGTACGCGCGCGTAAATCAGCACGCGGGTCGCCAGCTCGGCGCGGAAGTGCTCGAAGGGGAACTCGTCGTACCAGTGCATGGCCCACAGCTGATCGAGGACGAAGTCCTGCAGCATGAAGAGCGCGCTCCGGGGCTCCGCGCTGCGGGCCACTCCCCGCTCGAACGCATCACGCCACGGGGGCGGCGCGGTACCGCGCAAGGACGGCCCATCCGCGCTCGCGTCGCCGCGCTCCGAAGTGCAGGCGACGACGGCGTCGGCGAACCACCGCATCACGTGCTCCAGCCGGGTGCTCCCGCGCAGATCGCGTAGCTGCCCGACGAGGGTCCCCCAGTCGCCACCGTCGAGCGGCGGGAAGGCCGTGGGGTACAGCGCCCGCGCAACTTCGTCGACGCTCTGGGCCGCCCGCACGCTCGCCATCAGCGCCCGCTCCGTGTCCCGATACTCGGCGAAGGACGCGCTACGTGAGCGGGTGAGGGGCACGCGCTTGCCCACGCGCATGACCGGCGCGAGCTTGCCCCGCTCCGTGATGGCGGGCAGCGCGTCCTCGACGGTCATGGCCGGGCGCTCTCCCAGCGTGCGGCACGGACACTTGTGCTCGGTGGTGATGCGCCCCCCTTCGGGTGTGGCGGTCAGACTGACGGGGAACTGCTTGCACGCCTGGGGCTTGAGCAGACCCCCCAGCGGCGTGTGGACAGCGCAGCGCCCCTCCTCGAGGAAGATGCAGCTGCCCGACTCGGCGCGCATCACCAGCACGTGCACGTCGTCGCGGGGGTCGTGCGCCACGATGCCGTCGTGCAACACGCGCAGCCGCGCGCGCTCGCCCAGCCGGATGGGGCCGATGGCGTGGATGTCCGTGCAGCACAGGCCATCGCCGAAGCACGCGTAGCGCGCACCGTCGCGCACCACCAGGGGCTCACAGCGAGCGCCGTCCAAGCTGGGTAGGCTCGGCAGGCTCGGCAGGCTCGGCAACTTCACGAGCGCCTCGGGGCGGAGATCGGCGCGGACGGAGAAGGAGGCACACGGGTCACGATGGGTCTCTGCTGGGTTGGGGTGTCGGGGCACGCAGCGCGGCGGCGGACCTTCCGGCGCGAGCCACGCCGGCAGGCAGGCGCCACGGTCGAGGCGTGGGCCGCCGCGGCGCGAAGTAGGGCGCGCTGCTCAGGCAGCGTACCCCAGGACCAGCGCGCGCGAGAGCAGATAGAAGCCGTCGATCATGACGAACAGCAGCAGCTTGAACGGGAGCGACACGGTGGTCGGCGACATCATGTGCATGCCGAGCGCGAGCAAGATGTTGGCGACGACCATGTCGACGACCAGGAATGGGAGGAAGATGAGGAAGCCGATCTGGAACGCCTCGGCGAGCTCGGTCACGACGAACGCCGGGAGCACCACGAGGAAGTCGTCTGGCTGCACGGAGTCACGCTGATCGGCGGGGCGTGCGCGCCGGGCGAGGTCCAAGAACAGGACCCGCTCGCGCTCCCCTGCGTTGTGGGCGAGGAACGCCGCGAGAGGCGCAGCGCCCAGGCTGACGGCCTCGAACACCGCGTCCAGGCTTTCCCCCTCGAAGGGCGCGGCCCGGTCGACGCGGGCGACGGCGGGGGCAGCGGCGTCTTGGACGCGAGCGAAGACGGGCGCCATGACGTAGAGCGACAAGACCGCGGCGAGCGCCGAGATGATGAGGCCGGACGGGACCTGCCCTGCCCCGAGCGCGTTGCGCAGGAGCGAGAAGACCACGGACATCTTGGTGAAGCTCGTCATGGTCATGAACGCGAACGGCAGCAGCGAGAGCGCGACGAGCGCGACCATCGACACGATGGGCTGCCCGGCGAACGACTCGCTCCCTCTGCTGGCGGACTGTGCGGACGCGGTGTGCGGCAGGAGCACCACCGCCGAGGCGAGGCACGCAGCTAGCGCCGTGACGAGTCGATGTCGCATGATGTGCGATGATGAAGGCGCCCTGCGCACAGTCAACTCGAGGCCTGGGTGTCGTCGTCGTCGAACGGCAGCGCATGGCCGAGATCGGCGAGCAACGACCCACGCGGTAGGATCCCGCGCAGACCCGTGATACGGATCGGCCGTGACTGAAGACAGCAAGGACTACGCCCCTGGGCTCAACGAGCGCTTGGGTGGGTACGACTCGGCCATGGGCCTGCGCTTCGTATCGGCCACGCTCGACGAGATCGTCGCCGAGCTGCCCGTCGCGCCCAAACACCACCAGCCGTACGGGCTGGTACATGGCGGCGTGTACGCGGGGATCGTGGAGACCGTGTGCAGCGTCGGGGCGGCGCTCAATGCGTTGCAGCACGGACGCTCGGCCGTCGGTCTCGAGAATGCCACGTCGTTCGTGCGCGCCGCGAGGAGCGGGACGTTGCGTGCGCGAGCCGTGCCGCTGGTGCGGGGTCGGCGCACCCAAGTCTGGGAGGCTCGCATCGAAGACGAGGAAGGCAACCTCCTCGCGCACGGCAAGGTGCGGCTGCTGTGCCTCGAGTCGGGGGCCGCGATGGCCGGTGAGGTCGTTCACGCCAAGAAGCCGGCGCTCAGCTCGCCTTCGGACGACGCGGGCGGCGAGGGCTGAGCGGGCGCGATGACCAGCCCGCCCCAGCCTACCCCGGCACCCGACGAGCTCGTCGGGACGTTGCTCGACGGGCGCTTCGAGATCGAGAAGTTGCTCGGGTCGGGGGGGATGGCGCACGTCTACCGCGCGCGAGACACGCAGCTGGGGACGTTGGTGGCGCTCAAGCTGCTCAAGGACGCCATCGCCGACAACGCGGAGGCAGCGGCGCGACTGCGACGGGAGGCGGAGCTGCTGTCGCGCTTCGCCCACCCTGCCATCGTGGGCATCGAGCACGTGGGGCGCCTGGCCGACGGGCGCATCTACCTCGCGATGGAGTACCTGCTGGGAGAGACGCTGGGGCAGCGCATGCGGGCCCGCAAGCGCCTGTCGCAGGTCGAACTGACGCCCATCTTGGCTGGGGCGGTGGCCGGGCTGAGCGTGGCCCACGCCGGCGGCGTGGTGCATCGCGACCTCAAGCCCGACAACATCTTCCTGCAGGCCCTCCCCGATGGGAGCACACAGGTCAAGCTGCTGGACTTCGGCATCTCCAAGCACGTGGGCCACGAGCGCCTCACGCGTACGGGCCAAGTGCTGGGGACGCCCCGCTACATGGCGCCCGAGCAGCTGGCCGCGGAGAAAAACCTCGACGCACGCGTCGACACCTACGCGCTGGGCGTGATCCTGTACGAAGCGCTGTCTGGCAACCCTCCGTTCCTGGGCGTGTCCCCGAGCGAGCTGGTCCAGGCCATCCTGCACGGTCGCGTGACCCCCATCCGGCACCACGCGCCCGACCTGGCTCCCGGCCTCGAGGTGGTGGTGCACCGCGCGATGGCGCGCGCAAAGGACGCCCGCTACGAGTCGGCCCGCGACCTGTTCGAGGCGTGGTTGGAGGCGCTGGGTGAAGAGCCCATGCGCGCTGCCGCGGACCCCTTGGATCAGACTGACGTCCTGGGGCCCATGGGCCAGCTCCCCGAGCGCAGCGAGGGTGCGACGGTGTCGGAGCCCCCCGCGTCGTTCAGCGACTTCAACGCCAAGGCGGCTGGTACGCCCATCGACGTCCCCGCGCTGCCGGTAGAGCGCGTGAGCGCGGCCGAGACGGCGTACGCATCACCCCGCGCGCGCCGTGCGCAGGCAGCCGCGGCGCCGACGAGCCGCCCACGCACGAGCAACAGGGCACGGGCCGCGGCGAGCCCAGAGCAACGGCGGCTCATGGTGGTGCTGTTGCTGGGCAGCGCGCTCCTCGCAGGGATGTGTCTGGCGGGGGTCTTCGTGCTGGGATGGCGCCAGCTGCACGCCAGCGCGGCGCCGACTCTCGACGGGGGCGCGCGGCCGGCCAGCCCCGAGAGCGCGACCGACGCCCCGGGTGCGGCTCCCGACCCGCACCTCCCTTCCTCGTCGGGTGCAGCGGCCGCTCCTGCAGGTTCCGCGGAAGCGCTGTACGCGCAGGCGGTGGCCGCGCAGGCACGTGGCGACGCGCTGGCCTGCACGCAGCTCGCGGCGGCGGCCCTCCGCGCAGGAGGCCCCGGCACGTACCACCGGACCGAGGGCGAATGCTACGAGGCCATGGGCGACATGCTGAACGCGCTCAAGGCCTACGAACGCTTCTGCGCTGCGGCGCCCGCGAGCGACCCCGACAGGGCCCGCGTGCAAGTCACCGTGCGGGCACACAACGGTCGCTGCGACTGAGCGCGGGCGTCCACCGCGCAGGCCACGCCGCGAAGTTCGGCGCCTCGTCACGGCGGACGCCCAATGACAAACGCCACGAGCCGAAGCCCGTGGCGTTCATCAGGTGGCCTGCGCCGTCGTCGCGAACACGACGCCGCGGTGACCGAGCATCAGTCGCAGGTGGTCTCGAGGAGGAGACGCGCGACGGTGTACGGGTCCATGTTGGCGTTCGGGCGACGATCCTCGAGGTAGCCGTAGCCCTGCAGCTTGGTGGCGAGAGGGATGCGGATGGAGGCGCCGCGGTCGGACACGCCGTACTTGAACTCCTTGTAGGAGCAGGTCTCGTGCTTGCCGGTGAGGCGGCTCTCGATGTCGTGGCCGTAGTTGGCGATGTGCAGCTTGATCTTCTCGGGCTGACCGAGCTTCTCGCAGGCCGCGATGATGACGTCCCAGCCGCCGGGCTCACGCATGGCCTTGGTGGAGAAGTTGGTGTGGCAGCCGGCGCCGTTCCAGTCACCGCGGGCGGGCTTGGCGTCGAAGCTGGCGTCGACCCCGTAGTTCTCGGCCATGCGGCAGAGCAGGTAGCGCGCGACGGTCATGTGGTCGCCCACCTCGGTCGGACCGGCGGGCCCGATCTGGAACTCCCACTGACCCGGCATGACCTCGGCGTTGATGCCGCTGATCTTGAGGCCGGCCATGATGCACGCCTCGAGGTGCTCCTCGATGAGCTCGCGACCCATGACGTTGCTCGCACCGGTGCCGCAGTAGTACGGGCCCTGGGGACCAGGGTAGCCGTTCTCCGGGAAGCCGTAGGGCCGCCCGTTCTTCATGAGCGTGTACTCCTGCTCCATGCCGTACCAGGCCTCCTGGGCCTTGTGCTTCTCTTCGGCGGCGGCGCAGGCGGCGCGGGTGTTGGACGGGTGGACGGATCCGTCGGCCGAGTAGACGTCGCACACGACCAGGATGTCGCCCTCGGCGCGGAGGGGGTCCGGGCACGTGAAGACGGGACGCAGGATGCAGTCGGAGCGGTCGCCCGTCGCCTGGTTCGTGCTGGAGCCGTCGAAACCCCACTCGGGCGGGGTGTCGCCCTCGTCCATGACCTTGGTCTTGGAACGGAGGAGGGGGGTCGGCTCGGTGCCGTCGATCCAAATGTACTCAGCCCTGATCTTAGCCATCGAAATTCTCCGATTCGAAGAGCGGGGGAATCCCGCCCGGTGCGCGTGATGTGTCCTCGCGAGGCGTCGGCTGGAAGCCCGACGTGGGGTCTCGCTCGATGTCCGCTGGGGTTATAGCTGGATCATTGTTTCGGGAGTGTTTCGTCTCGCTTTCGGCGAGGGGAAAACGCACGGACCGTGAAAAACAAGGCTGAATCCGCTGCGCGAAGGAGCGCAGGGGTCAGCCCGCCGGGTAGAGCAACGTCGGGTCTGCGAAGATCTCACGCACCTTGCGCGCCAGCACCCCGCCCTGGAAGCCGTCCATGAAGCGATGGTCGATGGTGGCGGTGATGGTGAGCATGGGACGCACGACGATCTGTCCGTCCTCGACGACCGGCTGATCGCGGATGGCCCCGAGCAGTACGTACACAGGGACGCGCGCGAAGGGCGTAGGCGGCACGAAACCCTCGTCGAGGCCGAGCATGCCGACGCTCGTGATAATGCACGCCCCGAATGGGAAGGCCTCGAGCCCCGCGCTGGGCAGCGACAGCCCGATGGAGCCCGTGAGCCACCCGATGAAGCGCAGCAAGGGGCGGATGACCCACGTGGGCAGCAGGCGCGCGAGGTTGTTGCTCTTCTTGAACTGCTGGTCTTTGCCGGCCCGCAGCTTTGCCGCCGCGGCCCCGAACTCTCGCGCCAAGTCCTCGAGGCGCTTCTCGTCCGCTCGCTCCACCTTGACCTTGCCGAGGTCGCTGCCCTCCTCGAGCGCAACCAGAAACGCGAGGTCGACCGTGTCGTGCGGATGGAACGCCCCGAAGCGCAGGTAGCCGTTGAGCCCTGGGGCCTCGCGCAGCGCTGCCGCCACGACCTTGCCGACGAAGTGCGTGATGGTGACCTTCTCACCGGTCTCCTCACGCACCTTGTCGAGGTAGGCGAGCGCGCGCGTCGCGTCCACCGACAGCTTGCCGTAGATGTTGCCCTCGTTGGGGGCCGACCACGTGGCGATCGCGAGCTTGCGGCGCGTGCTCATCTTGGGCATCGGCCTCTCGGTCTATCACGGCGAGGCTCGGAACACGATTCCCGCGTACGGTACCTGCCGTCCGGTGCAGCAGTCGCCGTCCACGAGTCCCCGGATACGAGCTCCAGAAACCCGGGGCACGAGTCCCGGACCACGCAGCGGACCACGTGCCGTGGGGCTCACATGACGCGGAGCTTCTTCTTCGCCCTGGCGCGCGCCGAGGGTGCGCGGGGCTCCGGGCGCTCCACGCCGGGTGGCGCCACCCAGTTCCCATCGCGGTCCAGGAGGTCGGCCATCAGGTCGTAGTCGCCCGCCTCGCGCACCAAGGCGCGGCGGATCTCACCCGGTTGGGCTTCGCCGTTGGCCAGGTAGATCTTGCCGTCCACGTCGGGGGCCTGCCCCCACCAGCGCCCCTCGAGCAAGAACTCGCTCTCGTCGCTCTCACCGTCGACCAGCACCTCGAGCTCGGTCCCCACGCGCGCCTCGAGCTTGTCGTGGCTGATGGGGCGCTGCAGGTCCATCAGCTCCTCGTGCGGCGCTCACCGATCACCTCAGGCTCCACCAGGTCGGTCATGAATTACCGCGTGCGTGTCCTCTCGTGCGAGTAGCGGAACACGCCCGTGATCGAGGCTCGGCATGCTGCACGAACTTCTTCCAGCTCGGCGAAGTCCGCCGCAGTCTCGCCAGGTGGCCCGATGAACGTGGTGCGGAAGACCATGTCCGGGATGTTCTCGCGCAGCGTGTCCACCTTGCAGGCGCTCCCGCCGTGCCCGCGACGCATGCGCATAGGCATGGCGTCGGCCGCGTGTTGGGCATGTCGATGTGGGGAGCACCTTAAGTTGCTGCTCTGCAAACAGAGCACTGACGGAAACCGGTCGAGACTCGGGGTACAGGTAGTGGACGCGCACCCACTCGATGCCGACACCTCGGCCGCGCTTCGATCAGCTGCGCCAGGGTGGCCTTCTGCGTGAGTCGCGGCAGAAAGGCGATGGTGTCTTGGCTGACGAGGGTTGAGCTCCACCACGCCGCGCTCGGCGAGCTCTTTGTGGCCTCCATGACGACGTCCTCCACGGTGCGCGAGCGCTGCTTGGATGCCCGGAATGGCGCAAACTGCGCGGCAGGTTTGCAGCCCTCAGCGATTTTCACGTACGCGCTGTACGCGCTGGGTAAGCGATGCGTGGGTCGGTGGCGCGCACGGTCCACTCAGCAGGGGTTGCCCACCAACATGCGCGCCGCCGCCGCGCGTGTCAGCACGTGCCCAGCAGGCATATCGCTCGAGCCCGAAGTGATCTCGGGCATCTCGGTCGTTCGCCCGCATGCGCTCTACGAGCAGCCCGCGACCACCCAGCCTAACACGCCCGTGCGCAGGCTCCGCCATCTCGGATGGTGTCCACCGACTCTTCCTTGGCTGCGTCGATGAAGCCGCAGGTGTTAGCGGCGATGACCTCGGCCGCCTCGGGTCGTCCACCGGCGCAGCCAGACAAGCCGGACACGCGAGCATCACCTCGGTGTCCACGCAGTTCTTCAACGCAGCCAGGCGAGATGAAGTGGATGTGGTCTTGGGGGCGGACATGCGCGGAGAGGTAGCGCCGGACGGGGGTTGGAGCCAGTGGAGCGGGGGGCAGGGTCCTGGTTCCAATTCCCTGCATCCGGTTCCGTGTCCCGTTTCCGTTCCAGTGGCCCTTCCGGTTCCCCATGTCCGTGGCCTGGCGTCCCGATTCCCTGATTCCTGGTTCCCGTGTCCAGTTACCCCGTGTCCCAGTGCCCGTGTCGTTCCGTTTCCCGGTGTCCCTTCCTGGTTCCACGTCCCAGGCCCGCAGGCGCATATGCAGGGGTGACGAGGCGCGCCAGTAGTATCGGCAGCCATGCGCTCGCCCGTCTCCTGTCTCTTCGCCTTGGTCCCTCTTCGCGCTGGGCGCGCCTGTCCTTCAGCGGGCTCGCGCGTGGAGGAAGCGCGCGCCGGTGGTGCGGCCCTCCGCGGCCCCCCGCCGCTCCACCGTCCGCCGAGCCATTCACCGTGGTGCTCGACACCACGAAGGCCATCCACATCGACGTGCATCCAGTGGGCGCCGCGCTGGGCACCAGCGCTTCCGCAAACTGGTCGAGGCCGGCTACTACACCGGACGTCACGCGTTCTTCGCGTCATCGAGGGCTTCGGCGCGAATCATCCACGGGTTGGCGGCGAACTCGCGCTGGCGCGACAGCAACATCCGGGACAACCCCATCGCAAGAGCAACGCGCGCGGCATGCTGAGCTTCCGCCCGCGCAGCTGGCACTACGTACGACTTTGGTTCTTCATCAGCTTCGGCGACAACCGCAAGCCCTGGACGGCATGGGCTTCTCGCCCTTCGCGCAGGTGCGGGCCGCGAACATGGCCGTGGTGGACAGCCTCTACAACGGCTGCGGCGAGGCGCCCCGCGCGGCCCGCGGCCCGACCAGGGTCGCATGCGCGCGGAAGGCAACACCTACCTGCGAGCCGAGTTCCCCGAGCTGGTTACGTGCGCTCGGCGCATCGAAGCGAACTGACAGCCCCGCAGGGGGGACCGCCGCGCACCTCGCTCGGCGGCGCTCCCGGCTTCACGCCACCACGCCCTCCCTGCATCTCCGAGAATGAGAAGACCGCGGAACACAGTCACCGGCCCACGGGAAACAGCCAGAAACTGGGACACCGGGACACACCGGGCGCAGGGAAACAGGACACCAGGAAACCAGCACCGGGAAACAGGTTACCAGGGGCCGGGACACCAGGCACCGGAAACGGGACACCAGGGAAACCGGCACCAGGCGCAGGGAACGGGACGCAGGACACTGGGAACCGGGCACTGGACACCAGGACACCAGGAACACTGGGAACCAGGCACAGTCAGGCCCACCGTGGCAGCCGGACTCGACCCAGCGTGCCAGCGCGGCCCGCGTGCTTCAGGTGCAACACCGCCGCGACGTGGTCAGCCCGTCCAGCGTGCTCCGCGCCCTCGGCAATGAGCGCCCACAATACAGCCACCCACGGCAGCCATGGCCTCCTTGGCACTCGCATTACGCCCTGCAGCAGGGAGCACGGACCAGGACCGGCAGGCCAGCAATCGAAGAGCCCGCATGCGGCGTTGCTCCTCCTCGCCGATGCGGTATCGACTCGTCATCAACGCCTTGCCTGCGAGGCTTCGTCCGGCGCTGGACCCATCCGGCGATCCTGGTCCGTGCTCCAGCGTCCCGGTTGCCGCCCCGAGCGTACGTCCCCTCGGCGTACTGGAGAGCAACCGAGTGCAGAGCCCGCTCGGTCTGCCGAGCCAGATCCGGAGCTCGCCGCGCCATCACGCGAATCACTGGCGTCGCCTCCCGGATGGTGGACAAGATGAGGTCTTCCGTACGTGTCATGCCAAGGCCCTTCTGCGGCGTTGGGCCGCGCTGAGACCCCGCCCCCCGCACGGAGTCGCAGCCCTGTCCCGCCGACCTTTTCGGCAGGAAAAGCGACCCGCAGGGTCGGGCGTGACAGGGCGAGCACCGTGCTACCTCGACCTCTCCGCGCGGCCCGCCCCAAAGCGTCCCAAACCTCACCCCGAGCCAAAGCGCCACCAACCCAAGAGCGCTCAGCCGAGCAACTCGAGCCACGGGAAACGGGACACGGGAAATGGGAACCGGGAACCACGGAACGGGAAATGGGAACCGGGAACCACGGAACGGGAAATGGGAACCGGGAACCGGGAACCGGGAACCGGGAACCACGGAACGGGAAATGGGAACCGGGAACCACGGAACGGGAAATGGGAACCGGGAACCGGGACTCGGGAACCGGGACTCGGGAACCGGGCCCCGGAAACCGCGACCCCCGCCCCCAAGCCCGTCCGCGCCTCACCCCCCGCTCGGCGTGACCACCCCGCGCGCCACGTGGAAGTCCCGCCGGTGTTCCTCCAGCAGAATGAACTCGGGGTGCGTGGTGGACAGGAACACTTGCCCGCCGAGGCGCGACAGCAGCTCGAACAAGCGCCGGTTGCGCCCGCGGTCGAGCTCGCTGCTCACGTCGTCCAGCAGCAGCACCGGGACCTTGCCGGTGCGCGCGCTGAGCTCGTCCAGCTCCGCCACCTTGAGCGCCAAGACGATGGCACGCTGCTGCCCCTGGGATGCGTGGTGCTTCGCGGCGATCGCGCGCACCGTCAGCGCCAAGTCGTCGGCGTGCGGACCATCGGCGGTGAAGCCCCGCGCGCAGTCCTTCTCGAACGCCTGCTCCAGTGTGCGCAGCAGCGTCTCCCGCTCGGGCGCGACGCGCGGTCGATAGCTCACGTCGAGGGGCAGCTCCACCCCTGCCACGTCGTGGAAGGCCTGCGCCACACGGGGCGCCAGGCTGGTCACCAACGAGGCCCGCGCCCGGCCAATCACCGCCCCGGCATCCGCCAAGATGGCGTCGTAGCTGCGCACCGAACGCGGGTCGATGGGGTCTTGCTTCAGCAGCCTGTTCCGGCTGCGCAGCGCCTTGGTGTAGGTCGCGAGCGCGCTGCCGTAGGCGGGATCCAGCTGCTCGAGCATGCGGTCGAGGAAGGCGCGCCGCAGCTCGGGCGAGCCACCCGCCAGCTCCACGTCGCCGGGATGGAACAGCACCATCGGGAACGTGCCGTGCCAGGCCGCGAGCGAGCGCGGGCGCTTGTCGTCCAGCTGCAGCTTGCGCGCCTTGCCGCGCTCCAGCCCCACCGTGTACGTGCGCGGCGCGAGCTCGCCGCCCACCCGCGCGCGCAGCACGGCGTTGGGCTCGTCCAAGCGCACGATGTCTTCGGTCTTGGCACCGCGGAAGCTCCTCAGCGCACCCATGTAGTGAATGGCCTCGAGCAGGTTGCTCTTGCCTGCGCCGTTGTCCCCATGCACCACGTTGAAGCGCGGGCCAGGCTCGAAGTCGAGGCGCGCGAGGTTGCGAAAACCGCGCAAGAACAAGCGCTCCACGCGCAGGGCCGCGTGGGCGCATCCAGACAGCCCGTCGTCGTCGCGGCTCTCGGGAGGCGAGCTCACTCCGTCCACTCGCGTAGCGCGGCCCCCACGCGCCGCTCGGCGCGACGCAGGTCCGCGACGCAACGACTCCCCGTCAGCAGCATGATGGCGCGCAGCTCGCGCTCCACGCCGTCCAGGAAGGCCTCGGCCGCGGCCTCACCGCCGCTCGAGAGCGCCATGAACACCGGCCGCGCGATGCCACCGGCCTGCGCGCCCAGCGCGATGGCGCGCGCGACGTCGTGCCCGCTGGCCACGCCGCCCGTCGCGATGCTCACCAGGCCCAGCTCCTGCGCGTAGTGCACCGAAGCGGCCGTCGGCACGCCCCAGTCCCACAGGGCCTCGCCCAGCTCGCGCTGGCCGCCCTCGGCGCGCAGCGTCTCCACGCCCACCCACGACGTGCCGCCCGCGCCGCTCGTGTCCACGTGCTGCACGCCCACGTCACGCAGCTGCGTCAGCGCGCGCCGGCTGAGCCCGTTGCCGGTCTCCTTCGCCACCACGGGCACGGCGAGGTCGCGCACGAGCCGCTCGATGGCGGCGAGGCAGCCGCGGAAGTCGCGGTCGCCCTCCGGCTGGATCAGCTCCATGGCCGGGTTCAGGTGCACGCACAGCGCGTCGGCGCCCACGTCCTCGACCATGCGCGCCACGTCCGCCGTGCTCATGTCGCGTGCCTGGACCGCGCCGATGTTGCCCAGCAAGAGCACGCCCGGCGCAACGTCGCGCACGCGGTAGGTAGAGGTCGCCTCGGGCCGCAGCAACATCGCGCGCTGGCTCCCCAGCCCGAAGCCATACCCGCGCCGCTCGGCGATGCCGGCGAGCGTGCGGTTGATCTCTTCGGCCCGCTCGTGCCCGCCCGTCATGGCCGAGATCACCAACGGCGCGCGCAGCCCCTTGCCCAATAGCTCGACGCTGAGGTCCAAATCGTCCAGCGCCAGCTCGGGCAGGCTCTGGTGCACGAAGCGCACCTGCTCCAGCAGCGTGGTCCGACCGCGAAAAGCGACTTGATCCGTCGCGCAAAGGTCCAGATGGTCGGCTTTTCGTTGTCGGATCTCGTCGGTCATGCGCTGCTCTCGCTCAGCCGCGCGGGCGGCCCGCGCAACTTGCCTGAGGAATAGCCCGAGCGTAAGAGGAGCGCAGCGTGACGCAACACAGCAACCCCAGTTGGTCGACCTTCGTCCGCGAGCGCGTCGACGCTCACTTGGCCGCGTTCTTCGACAAGAAGCGCGCGCAGGCCCAGCTCCTCTCGCCGCGCGGCGTGGAGATGGTGGACGCCACGGCTGCGCTCACGTTGCGCGGAGGCAAGCGCCTGCGCCCGCTGGTGCTGGCCGCCGCCTACAGCGCGGTGAGCCCCGACGGAGACCTCGCGGACTGCGTGGCCGCGGGCGCGTCGCTGGAGCTGCTGCAGAGCTACCTGCTCATCCACGACGACTGGATGGACCGCGACGAGGAGCGCCGCGGCGGACCCGCGGTGCACACCATGTTCCGGGAGCCCGGCCGCGAACAGCACATCGCGGACTGCCTGGGCGTCCTCACGGGAGACCTGGCGGGTACCTACGCGTGGGAGCTGATGGCGGAGGCCCCCTTCCCCAAGTGGCGCCGCGACGAGGGCTTCGAGGCGTTCTCGACGCTGCAGGTCGAGGTCTACTTCGGGCAGCACCTGGACGTGGTCGCCGACCCCGACGTGGAGCGCATGCACCACCTGAAGACGGGCAGCTACACGGTGCGCGGCCCCGCGCAGCTCGGCGGGGTCCTGGCGGACGCAAACCCAGACCAGGTGCTGGCGCTGACGGGCTGGGCCGACCCCTTGGGCGAAGCGTTCCAGCTGCGCGACGACCTGCTGGGGACATTCGCCACGGCCAGCGACACCGGCAAGCCGGGCGACGACCTGCGCCACGGCAAGCGCACAGGCCTCATCGTCGAAGCCGAGCGTCGCCTGGACGCCGCTGGCAGGGACGCGCTGGCGGCCGTGTTCGGGCGCCAGGACGCAGACGATACGGACGTGGCCGCCGCGATGGAAGCGCTCGTGGCGTGTGGCGCTCAGGCCGCTCTCGAGGCCCGCTGCACGGAGCTGCGTGACGTGGCCCTCGACGCGTTGAAACAGGGAGGGCTCTCGCGCGTGGGCCGCGAGCGCCTGACCGAGCTGGCGACGAAGCTGACGGACCGCGACCGATGACCAGCGCCCCCCAGGTCGCGCCAGCCGCGCGGTCCAGCGCGGCGGGGACGGGCTGCGGCAAGGTCATCCTGCTGGGCGAGCACAGCGTGGTGCATGGCCGCCCCGCGCTCGCTGCCGGTCTCTCACGCGGGGCACGAGCCGACGCGACCACGATCAGCAAAGGTCCGAGCACAGCGCGGTTCGTGTTCGCCGACGGGCAGGTGGACGTGACGGCCGTAGAGGACGCCGAGCACCCCCTGGGGCGTGCCCTCGCGGCGCTGCTGGGGACGTACGAGACGGCGCACCCCGTGCACGTGCAGGTCACCCTGGAGCTCCCCGCCGGCGCTGGCCTCGGGGCGTCGGCCGCGATGGGCGTCGCCACGAGCGCCGCCCTGGACACGCTCTGGGGCATCGCGCGTACGCCCGGAGAGCGCGCCACGCAGACGCTGACCTGGGAGAGAGTCTTCCACGGCAACCCCTCGGGCGTGGACAACACGATGGCCGCCGTGGGCGGCGTCGCGCTGTTCACGCGGGGCGCGGCGCTGCAGGCCGTCCACACGCGCCGCCCTTTGGTGCTGGTCGTGGGGCACAGCGGGGAAGCCTCGGAGACCAAGGAGATGGTGGCGCTCGTGGCCCAGCAGCTCGAGCGCGAGCCGGCGCGCATCGGCGAGCTGTTCGACGCCATCGCGGCGCTGGTGCGCAACGCCCGCCTGGCGGTCGAGGCCGGTGACGTGCGCGCGCTCGGCCAGCTGATGGACATGAACCACAGCCTGCTGAGCGCCTTGATGCTCTCCACGCCGCGGCTCGAGACGCTCTGCGCGGCGGCCCGCGGCGCGGGCGCGCTGGGGGCCAAGGTCACGGGCGCGGGCGGCGGGGGCTGCATGGTCGCGCTGGCCCCCGAGCAAGACACCGCCGCGCTCATTCTCGATGCCCTCCGCGCGTGTGGCGCCGAGGGCTTCATCACGGAGGTCGGCGGATGAGCCACTGCAAGGTCCGCGCGCGAGCGAACATCGCGCTCTCGAAATACTGGGGTAAAGCCGACGTCGCGCTGAACCTGCCCGCCGTCCCCAGCGTGAGCATGACGCTCGACCGCCTGGTCACCGAGACCGACGTGCGCTTCGACCCGCGCTTGCGCGCCGACCGCGTGTTCCTGGACGATCGCCCCGCGAGCAAGGCCGAGACCCGCCGCGTGGTCGAGATGCTCGACCAGGTGCGTGCCGCAGCGGGCCACCTGCAGCGCGCTGAGGTGCGCTCGGTGAACCGCTTCCCGACGGCCGCGGGGCTCGCCTCCAGCGCCTCGGGGTTCGCCGCGCTGGCGGCCGCCGCCACGCGCGCGGGGGGGCTCACATGGGACGACAAGCGCGTCAGCGCCATGGCGCGGCAAGCCAGCGCCTCGGCCGCACGCAGCATCTACGGCGGCTTCGTGGAGCTCCCTGCGGGCAAGCCGGGCCAGGCCAAGCTGGCGGCGCGACCGCTGCACGACGAGCATCACTGGGACCTGCGCATCGTCGTCGCGGAGACCGCGAAGGGCCCCAAGAAGGTCGGTTCGACGGTCGGGATGGAGCGCTCGCGCCGCACGTCGCCGTACTACGAGGCCTGGGTCGCGGCCGCGCCGAAGCTGTCGCGAAAGGTCAAGAAGGGGCTCGACGCGCGCGACCTGACGCTCCTGGGCGAGGCGATGGAGCAGAGCACGCTGGCCTTCCACGCCTGCGCGATGGCATCCGCACCGGGCATCCTCTACTTCCAGCCGGGCACCCTCGCAGCGCTCGCGACCGTGCGAGAGCTGCGCTCGCGGCGTGAGGTGGCCGTCTACGCCACGATGGACGCGGGTCCGCACGTGAAGGCCCTCTGCCACGCCGCAGACGCCGAGCGGGTGCGCCGTGCGCTCGGGCGCACCGAAGGGGTCATCGCCACCAGCGTGAACGCCCCTGGACCCGGCGTGGAGGTCCTCGAGTGGGACTGAGCGCGTCGGCGCCCGGCAAGCTCATGCTCTCGGGGGAGTACGCCGTGCTCGACGGCGCGCCCGCGATCGTGGTCGCCGTCGATGCACGCGCCATCGTGTCGCTCCATCCCGCGACAGACGACGCGCCGATGAACGACGCGCCCAGCGCAGGATCCACGAAGACCGCAGGCGCGTCCCCCACGCCCCCCGAGGTGCGCGCCACCTGGGACCTCGCGCGCGAACGCTTTCCCGAGCTACCGAGCACTCCTCCGGTAGTGGACGTGAGCGCGCTGCGTGACCCGAGCGGCGCACAAAAGCTGGGGCTGGGGTCGTCGGCGGCCGCGGCAGCCGCGACGGCCGCCCTCGCGCTGTCACGGGCTGGCCTCGCCCCAGACGTGACCGCTCAGCGCGACCTCCTGTTCGAGCTGGCCTTCCGGGGGCACCGCGTGATCGCGCCCGAAGGCAGCGGGGCCGACGTGGCCGCGTCTTCGTTGGGTGGCTACCTGCGCTTCGAACCTGCGGTGAACGGCCCGTCAGGCTTGCCTCGCTGCGCCTCGCTCACGCCTCCCCACGGGCTGGTGACGCGCGTGGTGTGGACGGGCCACGCCGCACGGACCAGCGATCTGGTGGGCCAGGTGAAGCGCTTCCAAGCACGCGCGAGCGGCGCCTACGCCACGCTGGCACGCGACCTGGCCGACACCGCGCGCTCGTTCGCGGATGCGTTCGAGTCCAGCGACGTACCCGCCGTGCTGTCACTGGCCGAGCGCTACCACGAGGCCATGGCTGCTCTCGGTGACGCGGCGCAGGCGCCCATCGTGGAACGGCACCTGACGGTGGTGGCCCAGCTGGCCCGCGAGGCCGGAGGTCGCGCCAAGCCGAGCGGTGCAGGGGGTGGCGACGTCGCGATCGCGTTCTTCGGCAGCGAAGCGGACGCGCAGCGCTTCGAGGCGCTCGTCGAACGCGCTGGCTTCGAGCTGCTGGCCCTTGCGCTCGGCGCCCCCGGGCCCCAGATGAGCTGAATACGCGGCGCGCGCCCAAACGGGGCAATCGGCGCGGTTCATGGAAGGGTCACACGCGCGGGGCGTTGCCATGGTACGCTCGCTGACCAAAGCCAACACCTTGGGGGTCACGGGGTCGTTTCGATGTTGCTCTCGGTCTACATGTTCTCGCTCGCGCTCGGCGGCGTCCTCTTGGGCGCGTCTCTCCTGCTGGGTGGGAAAGACGGGTTCGAGGGCGCGAGCGGCGGGCCCGACCTGGACGCGAGCGCGGATGTGGACGCCAGCGCAGATGTGGACGCAGGCGCAGATGCCGATGGCGGCGCAGATGCCGATGGCGGCCCCGAGGCCACGAAGGACCTGGAGCTGGGTGGAGGCGCTGACTTCCTGCTGTGGTCACTGACTTCGGTGCGCTTCTGGACGTTCTTCCTGGCCTTCTTCGGGCTCACTGGGCTCATCTTCGACGGCTTCTCCCTGGTCTCGCACGAGGCCATCACCGCCGCGCTCGCCGTCGGCATGGGCTCTGCCGCGGGCTTCGGCATCTCCAAGGCCGTGCGCGTGCTCAGCTCGGACCAGTCGGGCCGCGTCGCCGAGTCGCGCGACTTCGTGGGAAAGAGCGCGCGCGTGCTGGTCGCCCCGCAGGTGGGCGGCGTGGGGAAGGTCCGCGTGGAGATCGGCGGTAACCTGGTGGACGTCCTGGCCACCACCGACGAGGGCGACGTCCACAACCAGGACGAGGTCATGATCATCGAGATGGACGGCACCACGGCACGCGTCGCGAAGGTCATGTCCGCAGACAGCTGACTGACAGAGTTCCGCTCCGTTTCGAGGAGCACCACCACAGAGAGCTGGGGTTTCACATGACGCAACCGTATACGGGCTACACGCCACCGGCGTACCCACCGCCGCCCATCCCGGAGGAGCCGGCGAGCGCAGGCATGGAAGTGCTGGAGATGGTCATCAAGGCCGGCATGGCAGGGCTCTTCTTCGCCTTCTTGCTGCTCATGTTCATCGTGCTCTTGAGGCAGTTCCTGCTGATCTCGCGCCCCAACGAGGCCCTGGTGTTCAGCGGCAAGAAGTCGCGCGGGCCTGGGGGGGAGATCCTGCCGTACGCCATCGTGAAGCAAGGCGCGCGTGGCATCCGCATCCCCATCCTGCACCGGGTAGACCGCATGGACATGCGCCTCCTGCCGGTGGACATCCGCATCCAGAACGCCTACTCGGCGGGCAACATCCCGCTCCAGATCCACGCCATCGCGACGGTCAAGATCCACTCGGACGACCGTGTCATCCGCAACGCGGTCGAGCGCTTCCTGGGGCGCTCCCAAGGCGAGATCCAACAGGTCGCCCAACAGACCCTGGAGGGTGCCGTGCGTGAAGTCGTGGCCTCGCTCACGCCCGAAGAGGTCAACGAAGACCGCCTGAAGTTCGCGGAGAAGCTCATCCACGCGGCGGAGGACGACCTGCACAAGCTGGGCCTCATGCTGGACACGCTCAAGATCCAGAACGTGCACGACGACACGGGCTACCTGGACTCCCTCGGGCGCCCGCGCATCGCCGCCGTGTTGCGCGACGCCGAGAACGCCGAGAACGAGGCGCAGGAGAAGATCACCAGCGCTCAGGCCGGCTCGCACCAGAAGGCCGAGGTCTCGCGCGCCATGGCCGAGACGATGATCATCGAGAAGCAGAACGAGCTGCGCCGCGTGCGCGCCGAGCTGGACGGTGGCGCGCTGGCCATCGAGCGTGAGGCCGAGATGGCCGCCCGCACGGCGCGAGCCCAGGCCGAGCGCGAGCTGCAGACGCTGCGCGCAGCCGTGGAGGAGCGGCGCCTGCAGGCCGACGTGGTCGTGCCCGCCAACATCAACCGCGAGGCCCGCGCCATCCTGGCCGTGGGTGAGGCCGCGCCGACCGCCGAGAACGGCCGCGCCGCGGTCGAGGTGCTGCGCTTGCTGAGCGAGGCCTGGCAGACCATGGGGCCCCACGCGAAGGAGCTCTACGTCATCCAGCACCTCGAAGAGCTGGTGGGCACCGTCGTCGGCAACCTGAGCGACGTGTCCGTCGGCGAGGTCACCGTGCTCGACCAGGGCGACGGCGGTGGGCTCGCGGCCTACGCGTCGGCCTACCCGATGATGGTGGGCCGGGTCATGGAGGCCCTGGCCGTCAGCACCGGGGTCAACATCCCCGAGATCCTGAACGAGCGAGGTGCCTCATGAACCCGTTGGTCGCGCTGCTGGCGCTCTTGGCCGTCGCCTTCGTGGCGTTCATGGTCATCGTCTTCGTCATCCGGAACCTGCTCTACGTGTGTCAGCCCAACGAGGTGCTCGTCTTCTCGGGCACCACACGGCAGTCCAGCGTGGGCGAGGTGGGCTACCGCATCATCAAGGGCGGCCGCGCCATCCGGAAGCCCATCATCGAGACGGTCGACCGCATCGATCTGACCAACATGATCATCGAGGTGGCGGTCACGAACGCGTACTCGAAAGGCGGCATCCCGCTCAGCGTGAACGGTGTGGCCAACATCAAGATCCCGGGTGAGCTCCCGCTGCTGCACAACGCGCTCGAACGCTTTCTTGGGCGCAGCCGCCAGGAGATCATGCAGATCGCGCGGGAGACCCTGGAGGGCAACCTGCGCGGCGTGCTCGCGACGCTCACGCCCGAGCAGGTGAACCAAGACAAGGAGGCCTTCGCGAGCAAGCTCACGGAAGAGGCCGAGCACGACCTCAACCGCATCGGGCTCGTGCTGGACACCCTCAAAATCCAGAACGTGTCCGACGAGGTGGGCTACCTCGACGCCATCGGCCGCATGCGCAGCGCGCACATCCGCCGGGACGCCGCCATCGCCGAGGCCCAGGCTCAGGCCCAGGCCGCCGAGGTGAAGTGGACCAGCCAAATGCGCGGTGAGGTCTCCAAGATCGAGACCGCCATCGAGATCGCCCGCAAGGAGAACGAGCGCCGCATCGCGGACGCCCGTACTCGCCGCCAGGCGGTCATCGCCGAGCAGCTCGCGGCCGTGCAGGCCGACGTCGCTACGGCGCAGGCCGAGGTGCAGATGCAGGACGCGCGCATCGCGCAGGTGCAGCTGCGGCTGCAGGCGGACATCATCCAGCCCGCCATGGCCCAGCGCTCCGAGGCGGTCGCGGCGGCGCAGGCCAACGCCGTGACGACCATCGAGCAGGGCAAGGCCACCGCCAAGGTGCTCACCGACCTGGCGCGCACCTACTCCGGCAGCGCGGGCTCCGGCCGGGACGTGTTGCTCATGCAGAAGCTCCTGCCCGTGCTGCAGCAGGTCAGCGGCACCATCGGTCAGATCAAGGTCGACCGCCTGACGGTCATCGGCCAGGACGGCAACACCAGCAACGGCGGAAGCTCACTGGCGGGTCAGCTCGTGGCCGCCAACGAGCAGGTGAAGGCCGCCGTGGGTGTGGACCTGGGCGAGGCGCTGCGCACCAAGCTGGGGCAGCCGAGCACGCCGCGCCCGTCCACACCGACACCGCGGCACATCCCGGCAGCCCCGCCCCCAAGGACGCCAACGGACCGGCCGCGGTCGAACACGCCGCCGCAGAACTTCGGCGAAGTGACGCGCCGGACGCCGGGCTGAGATCGGGTCCGTCCAGATACGCCCCGCCCCGCGCGCTCCGAGCCCGCGGGGCGGTTTGCGTTGGCGCTCACGGGCGCGCCGTCTTGGCGCTCAGGCGGGCGCCATCGCGGCCTGCTCGCCCGCGTTCGTCGCTTCCGTCGGGCGGAAACGTAGGGGCGCGAACCACGGCCTGTCCGGCAAACGCGCCAGCAGCGCGGGGTTCACCCAACACAGGTAGAGCGCGAGCATGCCCGTGGTGAAGATGCCGATGTTCATCAAGACGAGCAGCGTGGTGTGCAGCCCCACGCCGATCAGGATCCAGAGGCGCTTGTAGGCCCACCACGCGCGTGTGCTGCGCTTGGTGCGGCTGACATCGCGCCGCGTGCGCCAACAAGCGATGACCATCAGGGGCGCGAGAGCCTCGAACCAGTACGTCGTGAAGCAGCCGAACTGGGTCACCCACGCCGGTAACCAGGTCATGTCCCAGCGGACGAAGTGCTGGTAGCGGAGGATGTAGAACAGCGCCATGTAGTCGCCGCGCGCCGACCAGAGGTAGTGGTCCTTGCTGATGGCGGCCGACGTGTAGAGCCACAGCAGCTGCAGGATGACCATGTAGCGGGGCCACGCGGGCACCAGCACCGAGGGGCGTGCCCAGCGGCCATGACGCAAGCGCGCATCGACGGAGAGCGTCTCGTGACTGCGGCTGAAGACGAGGGCGACGACCACGAGGCGCAGCAGCTGATCGATGCCGCGGTTGCCCTCCATGTAGAGCGCCATGATCTGCACCTGCGTGACCAACACGAGGACCCCGGACAGGCGCGTGAGGAACCCCGCCGCGAACATGAGCGCCGCGGCGATGCCGCCATAGACCGCCACCCAGATCGCCAACGGCCCCGGGCCGAGCAGCCGACGTATCCAGGGCTGGCTGCTCAGCTGGCTGCTGAACCCCAGGTTGTAGGCCATCGCGTCGTCGAAGATGGGGAGGGCGAGGTCGAGGCAGACCAGGTAGATGAGGTCGTAGGCCATCACGCAGCCGATGGCGATGCGCAGCAGCGCCAAGGCCGTGGCGGGCTCCCGCTCGTCCCACAGCGCCACGTAGCGGCTCCAACGGGTGGGGCCGGAGGCCGACCCGGGCAGGTCGATGGCGGCGGGGGTCATGGGGGACTCAGTCATGCAGGGCTCGCATGTCTTCCTCGAACTGGGCGCGCGTCAGGCGCATGCCGTTCCCCCAGCGGGTGCGCTCGGAGCGTGCGATGCGCTCGTCGCGGTCGCGGTAGTCGAGGCGACGCATCCGGACGCGCACCTCCTCGGCATCGCTGAAAGTGTAGAAGACACGCTTCGCGATCCACCTGCAGAACGGATAGTAGGGGCCGGGGGTGCCGTGGTCGAAGGCGATGTACGCCGCGCGGATGCGACGGTATTCGAGCCGCTCCGCCTCGAAGTCCGCGTCCGGGTCGTGCACCGTGTAGAGGGTCTCCCAGGTGTCACTGCCGGCGCGACGCATCTCGACGTACAGCTGGAACGACCGCTTCTCCGACCCGCTGAACATGTTCCAGGTCTGCCCGGCGAGCAGCAACCCGTACGCCCACTGGAGCGGCATCGTCACACGCCCCTTCACGTCGGCGAGGGTCGCGCTGTAGGCCGCGACGCGCGCGCGGCTCTCGGCTTCCGTATCGTCCGTGAGCGTCTGCACACGGGCGATCAGGGGCTGCCAGTACGGGTGCTCGAGCCGCGCCTCGCTCAGCACGGGGGTCTGGATGCCATAGATGATGGCGTGGACGACCACGACCGTCAGCAACACGGCCCGCACGGCTGGCCAACGTTCTCTCAGGCGGTTCATCGCACGCCAAGCATGAACGCTCCCTGGCCCGATGTCTTGACCAAGGTCAACGCCTGACGGGGGTCGCGCGCATTTCGCAGCCAGCCACGACCCCAGACCACATGGACACACAACGAATTACAAGTTGGTGACAATTGCGAGGTCGTCCCGATCCGCAGCTGGAAGCATCGTTAGGGCACGGAGAATCACGTGCAAATTGCCATCATCGTCCTCTACCTGATCACGCTCACCATGCTGGGCGTCTACGGCTTCCACCGCGGTCACCTGCTGATGCTCTACTGGAAGCACCGCAAGAACATCCGCAAGCCGGCCACGCCGTTCCCCGAGGAGGACCTGCCCCTCGTGACCGTGCAGCTGCCCATGTTCAACGAGATGTACGTGGCGGAGCGCCTGCTCGAGAGCGTGACCCTGATCGACTACCCGAAGGACAAGCTGGAGATCCAGGTGCTGGACGACAGCACGGACGAGACCGTCCAGATCGCGTCCGCCAAGGTCGAGGAGCTGCGCACCCGCGGCTTCGACGCGGTCTACCTGCACCGCACCGACCGCACGGGCTACAAGGCCGGCGCGCTGGCCGAGGCCACCAAGGTGGCCAAGGGCGAGTTTCTGATGGTGTTCGACGCGGACTTCGTGCCCACCCCCAACATCATCCGCAACCTCATCCACCACTTCACGGACGAGAAGGTCGGCATGGTCCAGGCGCGCTGGGGGCACATCAACCGCGAGTACTCCACGCTCACGCAGTGCCAGTCGATGATGCTCGACGGTCACTTCTGCATCGAGCACATCGCGCGCAACCGCTCCGGCCGCTTCTTCAACTTCAACGGCACGGCAGGCATCTGGCGTCGCGCGGCCATCGCGGACGCGGGCGGCTGGGAGCACGACACCGTCACCGAGGACATGGACCTCAGCTTCCGCGCCCAGCTCAAGGGCTGGGAGTTCGTGTACGTGCCCGAGGCCGTGGCCCCCGCCGAGGTCCCCTGCGAGATGAACAGCTTCAAGACGCAGCAGTTCCGCTGGGCCAAGGGCTCGGCGCAGACCACGCGCAAGCTGCTCTGGACGGTTCTCAAGGCGGACATCCCCCTCAAGGTGAAGATCGAGTGCGTCTTCCACCTCACGAACAACTTCGCCTACCTGTTCCTGGTGGTGCTCGCCGCGCTGCAGCTCCCCAACATGTTGATGCGTCAGGACATGCAGCACCCCGAGCTGCTGCTCTTGGACGTGCCCCTCTTCCTCAGCACCTGCGGCTCCATCTGCGTGTTCTACCTGGTCACGCACAAGGAGCTCTACGGCGGCTGGTGGGCGGCCGTGAAGCGCCTGCCCATGATGATGGCCATCGGCATCGGCCTCAGCATCAACAACGCGCGCGCCGTCCTCGAGGGGTTGTTCGGCAAGGACATCACGTTCGTCCGGACGCCCAAGCACGGCATCGAGAGCAGCAAGCGCCCCACGTGGAAGAAGGCGGCCTACCGCGGCAACTGGTCGATGCACTCGCTGCTGGAGGTCGGGTTCGGGATCTACTTCGTCATCACGATCGGCCTGGCCTTCGTGACCGGGAACTTCGTGAGCATCCCGTTCCTGTTCCTCTTCATGGTGGGCTTCCTCTACGTCGGCGGCCTCAGCCTGTATCAGAAGCGCTGACGGCGTCGCGGGCGTAGGCCCCGAGGCCGACCGCCCCCGCCCCGCTCCCATGTCCTCAGCAGGCGTCGCCATCCTCGGGTTGGCGGCGCCTTGTGCGTACTGCTACCGTCCCGCCGTGCCGCGCTCTGCCGACCCCGCCGCTCGCTCTGCGAGCCGACGCCCCAGCCCCCCCCCTCGCCCGCGAGCGCGGGGTGCCGTGGGGGGCATCGTCCGCGTCCTGAGCAACGCCCTGGGCGTGGTCCCCGCCGCTGTCGTGGGGGTGGTCGCGGGGCTGTGGCTCGCCGGGTGCTCGCCCGAGATCGGGGACAAGTGCTCCATCTCGACGGACTGCTCCTTCAACGGTGACCGCATCTGCGACACGGCGCAGCCGGGCGGCTACTGCACCGTCCAGGGGTGTGACCCGGACTCGTGTCCGAACGGCGCGGTGTGCGTGGAGTGGCGCTTCGAACCCAGCCGCACCACGGCCACCTACTGCATGGAGCGCTGCCGCAGCAGCTGCGGTCGGCGCGGCTACGAGTGTGTCGCGGACGACGACCCGCGGCTCGAGAGCAACGGGGGACCGCTGGCGCGGGTGACGGACCTCGGATCACGTCGGGACGCCAAGTTCTGCGCGGCGGTCAGCGACACCGCTGCGACCAGCATGTCGCTCGCGCCCACCCAGAGCGTGATGCCCGACGCAGCGGTTCCGTCTCCCTGAGCTCGTCCGTCGGCACATCACGCACGACGCAGCGAGACGACACACCGCGTTCGATCGTGGGCCGCAGCGCGCGTCCCACGCAGTGCCCTCAGGCGACCACACCCGTCAGCAGCTGAGGCTCGCGGGTGAGGGCCACCCCGAACGCTCCGTGCACGGCACCAGCGATCTCGTCTGCGAGGGCCAGGAGCTCTCGCATGGTGCCGTCACCGTGGTGCACCAGGGCGAGCGCGTGCTTGCTGCTGACGCCTACCGGCCCGCGCCGCAGCCCTCTCCGTACCCCTGCGCACTCGATCAGCCAGCCCGCCGCGAGCTTGACGCTTCCGTCGGCCTGCTCCCAGCGCGGCACGGCCTCGGCCGTTTGGACCAGCCCCTCGGACAGCGCGCGTTCGACGACCCGTGCGGCCTCGCTCGCGGTGACGATCGGGTTCGTGAAGAACGAGCCCGCGCTGCGGCTGTCGACGTCGTCAGGGTCCAACACCATGCCCTTGGCGCGTCGCAGGGCGATGACGGTGTCGTGTACCTGCTGCAGCGTGGGCCGCACGGTCCCGGCCAGGGCCCGCTCGAGCTCCGCATAGCGCAGGGAGGGCGCACCGCCCGGGCGCAGCGCGAAGGCCACCTCGAGCACGATGAAGGCGTGCGGGTCCTGTTTGAAGCGGCTGTCGCGATAGCGGAACCCGCAGTCCTCGCCGCCGACCACGACCTCGTCGAGCGTGCGACGGTCCAACGCCCGTACGGACACGATCGTCTCGGACACCTCCTGCCCGTACGCGCCGACGTTCTGGACAGGGGTGGCTCCCGCGCTCCCGGGGATGCCGGCCAGGCACTCGAGGCCCGCGAGGTCGGCGCCGACGGCATGCCGGACGACCTCGGGCCACGGCGTGCCCGCCTTGACGCGCAGCAGCGCCCGACCGTCGGGGAGCGTGTCGGTGTGGATCCCCTCGGTCTCCATCGACAACACGAGGCCACGGAAGCCTTCGTCGGGCACCAACGTGTTCGACCCTCCGGCCAAGAGCGCGAGCGGCATCCCGCGGTCACTTGCGTGCCGCACCGCCTGCAGCACGTGGTCGTCGCTGGTGGCCCTCGCCAGATACTGGGCCCGGCCGCCGAGACCGAGCGTCGTACGCTCCGAAAGGGACACATCCTTGTCGATCCGCACTCGGCTCATGCGCCTTCATAGCGTAGAGTGCGGGCGATGTCCGCCGAGCCCACAGCCCCCTATGCACGCCTGCTCGTGCTGGGGGACGTGCACGCCGAGGCTGACGCAGTGCGTCACGTGATGTCCTACGCACGGGAGCACCTCACCGTCGACGCGAGCTTGTGTGTGGGGGACATCGTCGACGGGATGGGCGACGCCGACGACACGCTGGTCGCGCTACGCGAGCACGGCGTGGTGTGTGTCGCGGGCAACCACGAGCGCTGGTTCCTGCACGACGAGATGCGGCACCTGAAGAACGTGACCCCATCCCTGACCGCCGAGAACCGGGCCATGCTGGAACAGCTGCCCCGCACGCTACGGCTGCCAACCGTCGCAGGCGGGGCCCTGCTGTGCCACGCGGTGGGCGACGACGACGAGACCTTCCTGCGCTCGACGACGCGGGGCTACGACCTCCAGATCAACGCGCTGCGTGAGCTCATGCTGGACCCGGACGTGGACTTCATGCTCGCCGGACACACGCACGAGCGCATGGTGCGCCGCTTTCAGGGGCTGGTGGTGGTCAACGCGGGGACGCTGCGACGCGACGACGACCCAGGCTTCGTCGTCGTCGACTTCGAGCGCATGCTGGTGCGCTGCTTCGACATCGCCGACCTGGGCGCGGACATCCGCGAGGTGGACTCGGTGCCGCTCCCTCGCCCGCTGCCGGTCCCCAGCTTGCGAGACGACGACCTGTACTGACGATGTCGGCGCTGAGCGCTGGATCGCACGGCGACGTCGGGGTACACCCGCCCCCATGCTGGACCCTCGCTTCGTCACCGACAACCTCCCCGAGGTCAAGGCCGGGCTCGCCCGCCGCGGCTTCAAGGACGAGGCCACGCTCGACCGCCTGGCCGAGTTGGCCCAAGCGCGCCGCGCGGCCATCGCCGAGACGGACGCCCTGCGCGAAGAGCTCAACCGCGAGAGCGCCGCCATGTCGCGCGTCGCGGACAAGCGCTCCGCGGAGTTCGCCGAGAAGCGTGAAGTGCTGCGCGCGCTGGGGGACCGCATCAAGGCTTCGGAGGCCGCGGCGGCGACCGGCTCGGACGAGCTGGACGCGCTGCTGCTGACGCTCCCCAACCTCCCCGCGGCCAGCACGCCCGACGGCGCGAGCGAACATGACAACGTCGAGCAGCGCGTGTACGGCACACGCCCCGAGCTGGGCTTCGAGCCGCGTGATCACGTGGACCTGGGGGAGCGGCTCGGCATCCTCGACTTCGAGCGCGGGGCCAAGCTGAGCGGGGCACGCTTCGTCGTGCTGCGGGGCATGGGCGCGCGCCTCGAGCGGGCGTTGATGCAGTTCATGATGGACATCCACGCGGACGAGCACGGCTACGAAGAGGTGTGGGTGCCAGCGCTGGTGAAGGACAGCGCCATGCGCGGCACGGGCCAGCTGCCGAAGTTCGCCCAGGACTCGTTCCGCATCGCGAAGGACGCGGCGTGGGAGGCCGAGAGCGACACGGTCGGGCACGAGCTGTACCTGATCCCCACGGCGGAGGTGCCCGTCACCAACCTCCACGCGGACGAGATCCTGGAGGGCGATAGCCTCCCCCGCGGCTACTGCGCATACACGCCGTGCTTCCGCAGCGAGGCTGGAAGCCATGGGCGCGACACCCGTGGGATGATCCGCCAGCACCAGTTTGACAAGGTCGAGCTCGTGCGCTTCGTGGCGCCAGAGCAAGCCGAGGAAGAGCTGGAGAAGCTGACGGGCCACGCCGAAGCCATCCTGCAGCGCCTCGGGCTGCACTACCGCGTGGTGCAGCTGTGTGCAGGAGACATCGGCTTCTCCTCGCAGAAGACCTACGACCTCGAGGTCTGGCTCCCTTCGCAAAACACCTTCCGTGAGATCTCCAGCTGCTCCTGGTTCGGTGACTTCCAGGCGCGCCGCCTGAAGGCCCGCTACCGGCCAGCGCCGAAGCAGAAGCCGCGCTTGCTGCACACCCTGAACGGCTCGGGGCTGGCCATCGGGCGCACGCTGGTGGCGATCCTCGAGCAGAACCAACAGGCAGACGGCTCCGTGGTCATCCCGCCCGCGCTGCGCCCCTACCTCGGCGGCCGCGAGCGGCTCACGCGCACCTGAGACGCGAGCGCTGCGGGTGGCCGTTCGTGACTCGGCCCCCGGCGACCGCACGGAGGAGCGTACCGCGGGTCGCTCACCCCACCCGGCACCGGCGCTTGCGGCGGCGGCCACTTGCCCGTACCCTACACATGAATGAATCGTCATTCATTGTGAGGTGTCATGGAGAGTATCTTTCGGCCCGGTCTGTTCGAAGGTGAAGTCGCGATCATCACAGGTGGTGGGACGGGCATCGGCCTGCTCACGGCCGAGGAGCTGGGGCGCCTGGGCGCCAAGGTGGCCATCTGCGGCCGCCGCCCCGAGCCGCTCGCCGCGGCGGCCGCCCAGCTGGAGGTGCTGGGCATCGAGGTGCACCAGGGCACGTGCGACATCCGCGAACCCGAGTCCATCGACGCGATGATGACGGCCATCAAGGAGCGCTTCGGGCGCGTGGACATCCTGGTGAACAACGCCGGAGGCCAGTTCCCGAGCCCGGCGCAGATGATCTCCCCAAAGGGGTTCGGCGCCGTGGTGCGCAACAACCTGCTGGGCACCTGGAACATGACCCACGCCGTGGCCAACCGCTTCTTCATCCCGCAGAAGCGCGGCCGCATCGTGAACATCATCGCGCAGATCGCGCGCGGGTTCCCGGGCATGGTGCACACGGGCGCCGCGCGGGCGGGCGTCGAGAACATGACCAAGACCCTGGCGGTCGAGTGGGCCATGCACGGCGTGCGGGTGAACGCCGTGGCGCCGGGCGTCATCAAGACCAGCGGCACACGGCAGTACCCACCATCGCTGCTGGAGAACGCCATCAAGGCCTGCCCCGTGAAGCGCCTGGGCACGGGCGAGGAGGTCACGCACCTCATCACCTATCTGTGCTCCACCTACGCGGACTTCATCACGGGTCAGACGATGTACATCGACGGCGGTGCCAGCATCTGGGGCGAGCAGTGGTTCATCCCGGAGGACGTCCCGCAGTACCCGCCTTACCCCGTCCCCGAGGACTGACCCCGACAGGCCTCGAGCGGTGACGCTCGCGGGCCCGTCCGCGTGCTGGGCGTCGCTCAGCGCACCACGACCCGCCGCGCCAACCAGCGGTCCTCGTGGCGGTTCATGTACAGGGCCACGTCGTGCAGCGCGCTGCCGGCGCGCAGGCGCAGAGCCACGACGGCCTCGTCCCCGTCGCGGGACACGGACTCTTGCACGACGCTCACCCCACGCTGCTCGAGGAAACCGAGGGCGGTCCGCAGTTGGTCGGAGAGCTCGACCTCTTGGCCCTCGCCGAAGTGCCGCGGGCGCCCCGACACGGTCAGCTCGACGGGCTCGCGACCTGGCACCACGTAGCGCAGTAGCTGGTCCACCCGACGGCCCGGGTCTTCCTCCGTCAGCGAGTCCGCGAGCGCGGAGAGGCGCTCTCCCTCGGTGACGACGAGCGCGTCGGCGACGGCCGAGATGGCGCTCACACAGGCGAAGACGACGAGGAAGGGGAGGAGGTAGCGGCGTAGCACGCTCGGAGGCTGTGCAGTCCGCGTGCCAGCTGCGCGGCCCGCCGTGGCACCCGCCCGAGCGGCCACAAATGCCTGCGGATCGCGGGTGATCCCGGGGTTCTCGTGAGGCTGGATCGCCGCAGGCGGGACAATTTGTCACGCCCTGGACACAGCGCGCTGACAGGGCGTCACACGGGCAACCCGGCCGGCGCCGACCCCACGCTCGGCGACGGGTCGATGGAGCAGCTCACGCGCGGGCTGCCCAACCTGCCCCGGGACGGCCAGTCCGTAGCGAGGTCGGTCAGTCCGTGATGAGGACGACCAGTCCGTGACGAGGACGGTCAGTCCGTGATGAGGACGGCCACGACGGTGATGTTGTCATCCCCACCGTTCGCGTTCGCCTCGCGCACCAGGTCCGCGACGAGCTTCTCCATGTCATCGCCCGCCTGGTTGGCGAGCTCGTTGATGACGTGGTCGTCGATCATGCCGTTCAGCCCGTCGGAGCACAGCACGTAGACGTCTCCCGGCTGGGGGGCGTCGGGGAGCAGGTCCACCGCCACCGAGTCCTGCATCCCCAGCGCGCGGGTGATGACGTTCTTGGGCAGCTCGGCCAGCTGCTCGGCGGTCATGTCGGGCATGACCATGAGGTAGTCGTTCACCAGGCTGTGGTCGCGGGTCATCAGCTCGATGACCCCGCCGCGCACGCGATACGCGCGGCTGTCGCCGACGTGCGCGATGAAGGTCTGGCTGCGATCCCGGCTGAGCAGGATGCTGACGACGGTGGTGCCCATCCCGTGCACTTCGCGGTGCTTCACCGACGCGTCGAAGATCTTGCGATTGGCGATCTTGATGCCGGTGAGCAGGCGGTTCTCATCCACCGAGAGGTGCGGGTCGAAGCTGAACGGCCAGGTGGCGTCGTCCGAGCTGGTCGCCTCGAAGAACGACGCGATCGCGTGCGTCGCCATCTTGCTGGCGACGTCCCCCGCGCGGTGGCCGCCCATTCCGTCCGCAACGATGAAGAGGCGATGCTCCGGAAGGATGCAAAAGCTATCCTCGTTGTGCTCTCGGTGCCTACCGACGTCCGAGAGTCCTGCCGCGATGAAGTTCATGAAGGGTGCGGAACCTAAAGTGGAATTGGCGCTAAAAGTCTCTCGCATGGAGCGATGTGTCAAGCTGCGCCGGGTGAAGACTCGGATTTTGCATTACGCGCTTCTCGCGCTTTTTTTGATACCCACCCTCACAGCGTGCACCGGCGAGCCCGACCCCCGCACGCTGCCGGGAATGCTGGAGTATGCGGCGCGCGCCATCGAGCGCAACGACGCGCGGGCATTGTTTCGCGTCATCGACGCCCGGTCCCGCCACGCGATGGCCTCGATCGTCGAGGATCGGCGCACCGCCGCGGAGCTGATCCGCACCACCTACCCCGAGGATCAGCGGGCCGACGCCCTACGTGAGCTGGGCTCCGCCGCCGAGATGGAAGACGCCGCGGCACTGTTCGAGGACCGCTGCGGGCGGGCCTGCATGGCCGATCTGGGGAGCCGCATCGGCGCCCCCCTGAGCCAGACCCAGGACGGGGACGAGCTGGTGGTGGAGACCCCGCGCGGGGGCACGCTGCGTGTGACCGGTGGGGGCGACGACTGGTTCGGCATCGTGTGGCACTACGACGAGCTGGACGCCGAGCGTCAGCGCGCCAACCAGGACCGCCTGCTGGTGGAGGCCAACGCGCGCACGTATCAACGACGGCTCGAGCAGTCTGCCGCGCTGGACGGGGAGGCTCCCGTGGGCGAGGAGCACCCCGTGCCCCCGCACGGCGACGACCCCGCCCCTCCCGAGCCCTCCCAGGAGCCCTGAGCCCATGACCGAGCACCAAGTCGCGCTGATCGGCGGCGATGGCGTGGGCCCCGAGGTGGTCGCGGTGGGCGCGCGTGTGCTGGACGCGCTGCGCGAGACCCGTGGGCGACCGCTGCGCTGCGAGTCGTTCGAGCTGGGCGCGGAACGCTACCTGCGCGACGGGGCGACGTTCCCCGACGACGTCCGCGACCGCCTGCGCACCGAGTTCGCCGCCGTGCTGCTCGGCGCGGTCGGTGACCGGCGCGTGCCCGACAACCGCCACGCCCACGACATCCTGTTCGGGATGCGCTTCGGCTTCGACCTGTACGCGAACATCCGGCCCGTGCAGTGCCTGGTGGACCGCCTGATGCCCCTCGCGCGGCGCACGGCCGGAGACTGCGACTTCGTCGTGTTCCGCGAGAACACCGAGGGGCTCTACGCGGGCATCGGCGGCACCCTCAAACAGGGCAGCCCGCAGGAGGTGGCCATCACCGAGGCCGTGTACACGCGGCACGGTGTGGAGCGCATCGTGCGCGCGGCCTTCGACTTCGCGCGCGCCGCCAGGCGCCGGAAGGTGACGCTGGCCGACAAGCACAACGCCATGCCGCACGCGCACGGGCTGTGGCTGCGGGTGTTCCGCGAGGTGGCTGCGGACTACCCGGACATCGAGGCCGAGCACCTGTTCGTGGACGCGCTGTGCTTCTTCGTCGTGCAAGACCCGGCGCGCTTCGACGTCATCGTGGCCTGCAACCTGTTCGGGGACATCATCACGGACCTCGCCGCCGCGCTCCAAGGCGGGATGGGCATGGCCGCCAGCGCCAACCTGCGGCCGGGTGAGCCCGGGCACGTCGCGCTCTTCGAGCCCGTCCACGGGAGCGCGCCCGACATCGCGGGGAAGGACCGCGCGAACCCCTTCGCCACCGTCCTGTCCGTGGGGATGATGATGGCGCACCTGGGATACCCCGAGGACGAGCGGCTGCTGCGGGAGATCGTGCGCGAGGCGCTCGGCTCCGGAAACTGCACGGTGGACGTCGGGGGAGCGCTCGGCACGCGCGCCGTGGGCGACTGGGTCGTCGCGCAGGTGCGACGCGCGGGCGGCTGACTTCTGACTGGGTGCGCGGGCGGGCTCGGGGCGGGCGCCGCCGTGCTTGATCGCGTCGAGGCTGCTATGCCCGGGCCCATGCTGACGCTTCGTGGCGCGCCTGCGCTCTCCGACCACCAGACGCAGAAGCTGTTCGAGCGGGTTCGGGCCGTCGCCAAGGGCGTGCGCGGGGTCTACGCCGAGTACGTGCACTTCGTGGATGTGAGCGCGCCACTCGACGACGGTGAGCGCGCGTTGCTGGACCGGCTCCTGGTGTACGGACCCAGCGTGCCTCGACGCAAGCTCGATGGCGTGCAGCTGCTGGTGGTGCCACGGCTCGGGACGCGCTCGCCCTGGTCCAGCAAAGCGACGGACATCGCGCACATCACGGGGCTCGCGTCCGTGCGGCACCTCGAGCGCGGCATCCGCTACGTGCTCAAGGGCGAGCTCGGCGAGCCGGGTAGCGCCGAGCTGGACACCACGCTCACGACCGTCGCCGCGCTGGTGCACGACCGCATGACACAGTCCGTGCTGCGCGACGAAGCGCAGGCCGAGGCGCTGTTCCGCACCGACGCGCCCACGCCGCTGCAGTCCGTGGACGTGCTGGGCCAAGGGCGCGCCGCGCTCGAGGCAGCGAACACCGAGCTCGGGCTGGCGCTGGCCGAAGACGAGCTCGACTACCTGCTCGACGCCTTCCGCAACCTGGGGCGCAACCCGAACGACGTGGAGCTCATGATGTTCGCGCAGGCGAACTCGGAGCACTGTCGTCACAAGATCTTCAACGCCGACTGGATCGTCGACGGCAAGAAGCAGACGCGCTCCCTGTTCGGAATGATCCGCTACACGCACGAGCGCTCGCCCGACGGCGTGCTCTCCGCGTACAAGGACAACGCCGCCGTGTTCGCGGGCAACGAGGCCGCGCGCTTCTTCCCCGAGCCCGAGGGGCGCGTCTACCAGTCCACCACCGAGCCCGTG
This sequence comes from Sandaracinaceae bacterium, assembly GCA_020633055.1. NCBI lineage: Bacteria > Pseudomonadati > Myxococcota > Polyangiales > Sandaracinaceae > Sandaracinaceae bacterium. The sequence continues at coordinate 60,592 of JACKEJ010000016.1, forward strand.
CACGTGCTCATCAAGGTGGAGACGCACAACCACCCCACCGCCATCGCCCCCTTCGCGGGCGCGGCCACAGGCGCAGGCGGCGAGATCCGCGACGAGGGCGCCACGGGCCGCGGCGGCAAGCCCAAGGCGGGCCTGGCGGGCTTCTCCGTGAGCAACCTGCGTCTGCCGGACGCGGTGCAGCCCTGGGAGCGGGAGTACGGCAAGCCCGACCGCATCGCATCGGCGCTGGACATCATGCTGGAGGGCCCGCTCGGGAGCGCGGCGTTCAGCAACGAGTTCGGGCGGCCCAACTTGGCGGGCTACTTCCGCACGTTCGAGCAGCGCTGCGCCGGCCCCGCAGGCGTCGAGGTGCGCGGCTACCACAAGCCCATCATGATCGCGGGCGGCTACGGCAACATCCGCGCGCAGCACGTGGGCAAGGAGCGCATCGCGCCGGGCGCACACATCATCGTGCTGGGCGGGCCCGCCATGCTGATCGGCCTCGGCGGCGGCGCCGCGTCGTCCATGGCCAGCGGCCAGAGCGCGGCCGACCTCGACTTCGCTTCGGTGCAGCGCGACAACGCCGAGATGGAGCGGCGCTGCCAGGAGGTCATCGACCGCTGCTGGGCGCTGGGCGAGCAGAACCCCATCGTGTCCATCCACGACGTGGGCGCGGGCGGGCTCAGCAACGCGCTGCCGGAGCTGGTGCACGACGCCGCGCGCGGGGCCACATTCGAGCTGCGCGAGGTGCCCAACGAGGAGCCGGGCATGAGCCCGCTGGCCATCTGGTGCAACGAGAGCCAAGAGCGCTACGTGCTCGCCGTTTCGCCCGAGTCGCTGCCGACGTTCGAGGCGCTCTGCAAGCGGGAGCGCGCGCCCTACGCCGTGCTGGGGCAGGCCACCGAGGCCGAGCACCTGACGGTCACCGACGCGCACTTCGGCAACACGCCGATCGACCTGCCCTTGTCCGTGCTGCTGGGCAAGCCGCCCAAGATGACGCGCGACGTGCGCAGCATCGCCACGCTGCCGAAGCCGCTCGACATGAGCGACATGGACCTGCGTGAGGCCGCCCTGCGCGTCCTGCGTCTGCCCACGGTGGCGGACAAGACCTTCCTGATCACCATCGGGGACCGCACCGTGACGGGCCTCGTCGCGCGCGATCAGATGGTGGGCCCCTACCAGGTGCCCGTCGCGGACTGCGCCGTCACCACCGCCGGCTTCGACACCTACGTGGGCGAGGCCATGGCCATCGGCGAGCGCACGCCCGTCGCGCTGCTGGAGCCCGCCGCGTCGGCGCGCATGGCCATCGGTGAGGCCATCACGAACCTGATGGCCGCCCCCATCGAGCAGCTCTCGCAGGTGCGCCTGAGCGCGAACTGGATGGCGCCCGCGGGCCACCCCGGCCAGGACGCCGGCCTGTTCGACATGGTCAAGGCCGTGGGCATGGAGCTGTGCCCCGCGCTCGGCATCGCCATCCCGGTGGGCAAGGACAGCATGTCCATGCGCACCACGTGGCAAGACGGCGACGAGGCCAAGAGCGTCACCGCGCCCCTCTCGCTGATCGTCACGGCGTTCGCGCCCGTGTTCGACGCGCGCAAGGCGCTCACACCCCAGCTGCGCCGCGACCGCGGCGACACCGTGCTGGTGCTGATCGACCTCGGCATGGAGCAGAACCGGCTGGGCGCGACGGCGCTCGCGCAGGTGTACGAGCAGCTCGGAGACGAGCCGGCCGACCTGGACGACCCGGAGCTGCTGATCGGCTTCTTCGACGCGATCCAGCGGCTGAACCGCGAGCGCCGCGTGTTGGCCTACCACGACCGCGCCGACGGTGGCCTCTTCGCCACGCTGGCCGAGATGGCGTTCGCGGGCGGCTGCGGGCTCGACATCCGGCTGGACGGGCTCGGCGGCGAGGCCATCCCGATCCTCTTCAACGAGGAGCTGGGCGCGGTCATCCAGGTGCGCAGCGACGACCTCGAGGAGGTCCTGCTCACCTTCGCGTCTCACGGCCTGAACGGCTGCGCCCACGCCATCGGCAAGCTGCGCGACGACGACCAGCTGCACTTCCGCCTGAACGGCAAGACGGTGCTCGACGAGTCGCGCGTGTTCCTGCGCGACATCTGGAGCGACACCACACACCGCATGCAGGCGCTGCGCGACAACCCGGACTGCGCCGACGAGGAGCAGGAGGCGCGCACGGACCCGACCGACCCGGGCATGACGGTCAGCGTGCCGTTCGCGCCCGGCGAAGACGTCGCGGCCCCGTTCATCAACACCGGCGTACGCCCCCCCATGGCCATCCTGCGCGAGCAGGGCGTCAACGGGCAGGTCGAGATGGCCGCGGCCTTCCACCGCGCAGGCTTCGAGTGCGTGGACGTGCACATGAGCGACCTGCTCTCGGGCGAGGTCTCACTCTCGCGCTTCCGTGGGCTCGCGGCCTGCGGCGGGTTCAGCTACGGCGACGTGCTGGGGGCCGGCGAGGGCTGGGCCAAGAGCATCCTCTACAACAGCCGCGTGCGCGACGAGTTCGAGGCGTTCTTCCAGCGCCGCGACACCTTCGCGCTGGGCGTGTGCAACGGCTGCCAGATGATGGCCACGCTGCGCGAGATCGTGCCCGGCGCCGACCTCTGGCCGCGCTTCGTCCAGAACCGCTCGCAGCGCTTCGAGGCGCGCCTGAGCCTGGTGGAGATCCGCCGCTCGCCGAGCCTCTTCTTCGAGGGCATGGAGGGCGCCCGTCTCCCGGTCGCCGTGGCTCACGGTGAGGGCCGCGCCGAGCTCGAGGGGCACGATCACCAGCTGCGCCTGGAAGACGAGGCGCTGATCGCCATGCGCTTCGTGGACAACCGCGGCAACGTCGCCCACACGTACCCCGCGAACCCGAACGGCTCGCCCGGGGGCATCGCCAGCGTGACCACGCCCGACGGGCGCGTGACCATCATGATGCCGCACCCCGAGCGCGTGTTCCGCAGCGTCCAGCACAGCTGGCGCCCAGACGGCTGGGGCGAGGCCGCGCCGTTCCTGCGCATGTTCCGCAACGCGCGCGTCTGGGTGGGCTGAGCGGGCCACTGCCCAGCCGGCCCGGCCAGCCGCCGCCGGGCCTGCAGCGAGGGAGCGCCGTGGGTCGCCGCGTCACGCGAGGCCACCGCGAAGCGCGGGAGCCGAGCTGCGGTCGATGGTGGTATGGTCTCCGCATGGAGATCGACAAGAGCCAAGCCGTCGCCATCGCCGCCTTCAACCGCTTCGACGAGGACGTGAGCGACCCCGTCCTGCGCGCCGTCAGCGCCGCCTACTGCCTGATCGCCTGCGCCGACGGGCAGCTCGAGGACAGCGAGCTAGCCGAGTACGTGCGCGTGGCGCAGGGCGACGCCCGCTTCGAGCGCCTGGACAAGAGCAAGCTCGAGCACGCGCTGCGCTCGTTCGGAGAGGCGCTCCAGACGGACGTGGCCGCGGGTCGCGCGCGCGCGCTCGCGATGGCGGCCGAGGCCGCCTCCGACGAGGCCACCTGCGACCTGGTGCTGCAAGCCGCCAAGCTGGCCATGCAGGCCAACGACAAGGTCTCGAAGAGCGAGGTCGACGCGCTCCGCAGCCTGTGCACCGCGCTGGGGGTCAACCCGCGCCAGCACGTCCCCGAGGATTGAGCGGAGCCGTCTTGGGCGTCGGCGGGCGCCACAGACTCGAGGGTCAGTGCTCGTCAGCGCGTCCACGTGCGCTGGGCGGCGCGCCTCCGAGCTCACGTGGCACCGCGTAGCCCTGCACCTCGGCCAGCCCGAACTCGCCGCGGCTGAGCGCCTCGTAGTGGTGGCCCACGTCGATCTGCGCGCCCGACACGACGCGCGTTCCGTCGGCCTCGAGGCGCGCGTTGAAGGTGGCCTTGCGCCCCGAGCGACAGATGGTCTTGATCTCCTCGAGACGGTCGGCCCACGCCAGCAGGTACTGGCTGCCCTCGAAGGGCTCGCCGCGGAAGTCGGTGCGGAGCCCGTAACACAGCACGGGGATGTCCAGCTCGTCCGCGACGACGCACAGCTGGAGCACCTGTGCCTTGGTGAGGAACTGGGCCTCGTCCACGAGGACGCAGTGCAACGGCCCACGCGCCGCGTCGTCACGCACGGCCACGAAGAGGTCTTCGTCGTGCTCGAAGATGCGCGCGTCCGCCTGCAGCCCGATGCGCGACGTGATCTTGCCCTCGCCGTAGCGCCCGTCGATGCGAGGGGCGAACAGCAGGCAGCGCATGCCCCGCTCCTGGTAGTTGTAGGCAGACTGCAAGAGTGTGGTGCTCTTCCCGGCATTCATCGCCGAGTAGTAGAAGTAGAGGCTGGCCATGGAGGCGAGAGGGTACACTCAGAGCCATGCGCTGCCGAACCGCCCCCACCTCGTTCGTGTCTCGTCCTGTGCTGGCCGTGTGGCTCAGCGTCGCTGCCGCCCTCGGGAGCGGGTGCGGCGGCGGAGGCAGCGGAGGGAGTGGAAACGCCGACCAGGGTCCACGCCCGGACACGGGGTTGCCAGCCGAGTGTGAGTACGTGCACATGGCGTCGCTCTCCGCGGACGAGCCCAGCGACTTCGCCGGCACCACCGAGGCCCACAACGTGTGGCGCCACCGCGTGGGCATCGACCCGCTGCGCTGGGACGAGGACATCGCGGACCACGCGCAGGAGTGGGCCGACCACCTGGCCAGCACCAACAACTGCGGCCTGCAGCACAGCAGCAACGAGGACCGCCGCGATGTGGCCGGCTTCAGCTCGTTGGGCCAGAACCTGGCGGGCGGGGGCGGCGGGTTGAACGGCGTGAGCTCGACGAACCTGTGGGCCAGCGAGCGCAGCGACTACGACTTTGGCACCGCCATCTCCGGCTCGAACTTCCAGGCCTTCGGGCACTACACGCAGATCGTGTGGGAGAACACGACGGCGCTGGGCTGCGGCATGGCCACATGCGGAGGGTCGACCGTCGTCGTGTGCGAGTACGGTACCGCTGGGAACTTCCTCGGCCAGACCCCCTACGGCGAATCCACGGGCGACTGCCTGGACCTCGACAACGACGACATCCTGCAGCGCGACGACCCGGACGACACCGAACGCTGACGATTGCTCGTAGACGTGTCCGCTGCTACCGTCGCCCCCGAGCAAGGAGTGCGGCGATGAGCAGGAACGTGTGGTGGGTTGTGTGCGGGGTGCTGTTGGGAGTTACGGGCTGCGGTGACGAGCCAACCACGCCCTTCGTCGACAGTGGCATGACAGGCGGTGGCCGAGACCAGGGGCACATGGACGCGGGGCACGCCGACTTGGGGTCGACCGATGCCGACGTCGACCAGGGTCAGTCCGGGCCGTGTTCCTCGGCGGGACGCCCGATGCCAGCCTTCATCAACACGCTCGGGGGGAGTGGCCCGTTCATCTTCGCAGAGAACTTCCTGGCCGAGTGTCAGCTCACCCCGGGTACTGCGGCCATCAGCGTCGGCACCCTGGCGATGGTCATCACGAACGAAGCTGGTGTGCGGGTCCAGGACATCTCGCCCGTGTCGAGTCCGTCGCTCCCGAGCACCTTCGAGGGGATGGTCGGTGCTGGGGGGTTCCCGGCCGGCATGTATTCCATTCGCTGCTACGTCGAGGACGCTGACGGTGAGTGCGGCCGAAGCGACGTGACATTCCACGTCGACGGGGGCCCCGAGGTCTCCATCCAGACCCCGGAGCGCGACCAAGCGTTCTCGGGCGGCATGACAGCACGCTTCCGGGTGTTGCCAGACGAGATCTTCGCAGGGGACAGCGGCGCAACCATCGCTTCCCTGACCCTGACCGTCGCCGGAGCAGAGATACCCTCGAGTGCGATCAGTGACCTGGGCGACGGCTCCTACCTGGCCAACATCGACTTCGCTGACACCTCGCTCTACCCCATCGCGCTGAGCGGCAGCTACCTCATGGAGGTCGAAGCGACGAACGAGCGAGGTGCTACGGCGCGCCAGGTGGTCTCGTTCGTCGTTGATGCCACGGGTCCGACCATCACGTTCCTCGCTCCGGGCGATGGCCAGCTGGTAGGCGGAACGTTCACGGTGCGTGTACGCATCGTGGACCCTCTCGGCGTGGTACCGGGCTCGACCGTGACGGTCGGTACCGACATGTACACGCTCATCCCCATCCCGGGTGCGGCCAACGAATACTTGCAGACCATCGACGCCAACGGCTTCGGCATCACGGTCCGTGAGCTCACCATCAACGTCGTGGCGCAGGACCTTGCCCTCAATGGGCGCGTGGCGTCGCGCACCGTCAAGCTCGACAGTCAGCCACCGATCGCGTCCCTCGACCCGGGCCCCGTGCGCTATCGACGCGGAAACCCACCCACGCAGTGCAGCTATCCGCTCGACCCGGTGGGGGACGACGCGGCGAACGATCTCCAAGTCCTCGGCACAGCGGCGGAATTCCGCGCCCGCGTCGAGGACCGCGCCAACGTCGCATTCGGAAGCTCGCCAACCGCGTCGTTCCTCGCCGGCATCTCCAACACCGCGGGCGTCTCCGTCTACGTGCTGGACGACTCGTCGCAGGCGCTGCTGGTCGACTCGGACGGCGATGGCTACTGCGACCGCATCAACCCGCTGGTCGACCCGGAGGAGGGTGTCACCAGTGGAGCGGCCGTCGTCATCGACCTCAACGCGATCACCCCGGCGCGGTACCCGACCAGCGGCCAGAACAACGGGACGTACTGGCCGGCCAATCCTGAACCCACACTCGACCCACCCGACCCCATGTGTGTCCAAGGCGGAGGATCCGCCAGCCTGGCTCCGCAGGTGTGCGAGTCGAGCGACCTCACGTGGGTGATGCGCGTTGGTACGACGGGCAACACGCCCGCCATCTTCGGCAAACCCCCCATCGGCACGCTCACCTGCCACGGTGACGCCTGGGATTTCCAGTCCAGCATCCAAGAGGGTTGGGCCTGCGTCGCGCTTCGCGCTCGCGATCAGGTGGGCAACGTCGGTGTCTCACCCGTATTGCGCAACTGCTTCGTGTCCTCCGCCATGTCAGTCGCCTGCGACGGAGTGCCGGTTGGAACCTACATGCCCGACGACGAGAACGTGCCGTCGTGCACGGACGGCTGCATGCCCCCCCCGGACTTCGATACTGCCTCTGGGGCCAACCTCATCCTCGCTTTGTAGTGACGTCCAGGGACACGCCGTCCGGCGGGGCCGCCACGCCCGCTCGGTCGCTTGTCTGACGACCATCGTCCCCTTGGCGAACGGGAGCTATTGACCTACAGTCAATAAGCTCTCCATGACCTACGACTACATCATCATCGGCTCAGGCTTCGGCGGCAGCGTCTCGGCGCATCGGCTCACGCAGAAGGGCTATCGCGTGCTCGTCCTCGAGAAGGGCAAGCGCTTCACCAAGGCGGACTTCCCCAAGGACAACCGCGACCTCAAGCGCTGGATGTGGAAGCCCTCACTGGGGTTGCACGGCATCTTCCAGATGTCGTTCTTCGACCACGTGACCGTCATGCACGGCGTGGGCGTGGGCGGCGGGTCCTTGACCTACGCCAACACGCTGCCGACACCGCAGGACGCGTTCTTCACGTCGTCCTCGTGGTCGCACCTGGCCGACTGGAAGGCGGAGCTGACGCCCCACTACGCGACGGCCAAGCGCATGCTGGGGGCGACGCCCTACCCCGGCGTGACCCACCCCGACAAGGTCATGCTGGAGATCGCGCAGGACCTCGGCCGCGAGGCGCACTACGGCCCTACCGAGGTGGCGGTGTTCTTCGGGGAGCCCGGCAAGAAGGTGCCGGACCCGTTCTTCGACGGCGACGGGCCCGAGCGCGTGGGCTGCACGGAGTGCGGCGCCTGCATGACGGGCTGCCGCGTGGGGGCGAAGAACACCCTGGACCAGAACTACCTGTACCTGGCAGAGAAGCACGGCGCGGTGGTGCGCCCGGAGCGCGAAGTGCTGGCCGTGCGCCCCAAGGCGGGCGGTGGCTACCGGGTCGAGACCATCCCCTCGATCGAGAAGGGCCCGGCCGAGGTGTTCGAAGCGCCGAACGTCATCTTCTCGGGCGGCGTGATGGGCACCATCCCGCTCCTGCTGGCCATGCAGGAGGACCCGAAGGGCCTCCCCAAGCTCTCCAAGCGCCTGGGGTCCGCCGTGCGCACCAACAGCGAGGCGCTGTTCGGGGTGGTCGCCCCAGACCTGGACGAGAACCTGGCGGCGGGTGTCGCTATCACGTCCATCCTGCACACCGACGACCACAGCCACATCGAGCCGGTGCGCTATGGCCACGGCAGCGACTTCTTCCGCTGGATGGTGCTGCCGCACGCGCCGGGCAAGAACTTCGTCACGCGGCTGGCCGGCGCGCTCAAGCAGTTCGCCGAGCGTCCCGGCTTCGCCCGCCGCGCCTACACGCTGCCGCGCGAGGAGTTCGCCGAGAAGACCGCCACGCTGCTGTTCATGCGCACCCTCGACGGAACACTCTCGCTCAAGTTCGGGCGCAGCATGATCAACGGCTTCCAGCGCGCGCTGGTGAGCGTGCTGGACGACCCGGCCGACGCTCCGCAGGCGTTCATGGACGACGCGACCGACCTGGCGCGGCGCTTCGCGGAGAAGGTGCAGGGCATCGCCGTCAGCATGTTCAGCGAGACCGTGCTGGGCTCGCCCTCCACGGCGCACATCCTCGGGGGCGCGTGCATGGGGCGCGACGCCAGCGAGGGGGTCATCGACGCGCAGCACCGCGTGTTCGGCTACGAGGGGCTGTACGTCATCGATGGGTCCGCCGTGTCGGCCAATCCCGGCGTGAACCCGTCGCTGACCATCACGGCGCTGGCCGAGCGGGCGATGAGCTTCATCCCAGCTCGCGCGGAGGTGGCGGCCGCCGAGTGATCGCCTCGCGCAGCGCGAGACCCTGCTGGCGCCCTGCGTGAGACGCTGCTGGCGCGCTGCGCGCGGACGTTCGCCTCGGCGCCCGTTGGATGAGCACACGGGCGGGCCCCGAGCCCGCCCGTGCCAAGGCGAGAGGTCAGCTCTTGGCGGCGACCTTGGCCCAGGAGTCCTTCAGCGCGATGGTGCGGTTCAGCACGAGCCCGGCGCCCTCCGAGGAAGGGTCCACGCAGAAGTACCCCATCCGCTCGAGCTGGATCCGCGAGAGCCCCCCGAACTGGGCGATGGCGGGCTCGATCATGCAGCCCTCCAGCACCTCGAGCGACTCGGGGTTGAGGAACTCGAGGAAGTCGCGGTCTTCGTGGCCGAGGGGGTTCTCCTCCGTGAACAGGCGGTCGTAGAGGCGCACCTCGGCGGGCACGGCATGCCGCGCGCTGACCCAGTGCACGGTGCCCTTCACCTTGCGTCCGTCGGGCGCGTTGCCACCGCGTGACTCCGGGTCCCACGTGGCGCGCAGCTCCATCACCTCGCCGGCGTCGTCCTTGACGACGCGCGTGACGGTGAGCAGGCACGCGCCGCGCAGGCGCACCTCGTTGCCGGGGAAGATGCGCCAGAACTTCGGCGCCGGGACCTCCATGAAGTCCTCGCGGTCGACGTAGACCTCGCGGCAAAAGGGCACCGCGCGCGAGCCGGCCGCGTCGTCACCCGGGTTGAGCGGGAGCTCGAAGCTCTCCTCGGCGTCCTCCGGGTAGTTCTCGATGACCACGCGCAGGGGCCGCAGCACGCCCATCAGGCGCGGGCTGCTCGCGTTGAGGTCCTCGCGGATGGCGTGCTCGAAGAGGGTCACGTCCACGAAGCTGTCGCGCTTGGACACGCCCACGCGCTCACAGAAGGCACGGATGGAGGCGGGCGACACCCCGCGGCGACGCAGGCCGGCGACAGTGGGCATGCGCGGATCGTCCCAGCCGCTGACGTGCCCGGCCGCGACCAGCTTCTGCAGGCTGCGCTTGCTGAGCACGGTGTAGGTGAGGTTCAGCCGCGCGAACTCGATCTGCCGCGGCGGGTCCTCGAAGCCGAGCTGCTCGAGGAACCACTCGTAGAGGCCCCGGTGGTTCTGGAACTCGAGCGTGCAGATGCTGTGCGTGACGCCCTCGATGGCGTCCGACTGCCCGTGGGCCCAGTCGTACATGGGGTAGATGGACCAGTCCGTGCCGGTGCGGTGATGCGCCACCTTGAGGATGCGGTACATGACCGGGTCGCGCAGCTTGAGGTCCTTGCTGGCCATGTCGATCTTGGCGCGCAGCACGTGGGCGCCTTCGTCGAACTCCCCCTTGCGCATGCGTTCGAAGAGGTCGAGGTTCTCGTCGACGCTGCGGTTGCGGAAGGGGCTCTCGGTGCCGGGGTTGTGGAAGTTTCCGCGCCCCTCGCGGATCTGCTCGAGGGACTGGCTGTCCACGTAGGCCTTGCCGTCGCGGATCAGGCGCACGGCCATGTCGTACAGCTGCTGGAAGTAGTCCGAGGCGAAGTAGCCGTGCTCCCCCCACTCGAAGCCCAGCCAGCGCACATCCTCCTGGATGCTCTCGACGAACTCGGTCTCCTCCTTGGCGGGGTTGGTGTCGTCGAAGCGCAGGTTGCAGTGCGCGCCCGGCAGCTTCTTGGCCAGGCTGAAGTTGGTCACGATGGACTTGGCGTGGCCGATGTGGAGGTAGCCGTTGGGCTCCGGCGGGAAGCGCGTGACGAGGCGCGTGCGACCCGCGTCGATCTCGGCCTGGACCAGCTCGTCGACGAAGTTGGGGGCGTGGTCTTCGGGCTTGCCGGCCGGGGGGCTTTTCGGGGAGTCACTCACGGCGCGCACGCTAACACCCGGTGTGGACCAAGGGTAGTTGTGGGGGGCGTTTTGCGAGGGCCGGGGCGCGCTCAGACCTTCTCCCAGCCACCCCCGCGCTGGCGGCGCCGGTGCTCGGGGCGCAGCTCGCTGCGCGCGTCGGGCACCAGCAGCTCGCAGGGGTCGAAGTAGTGCAGTGTGCGCGACAGCCCCACGATGGGCGGAAGCGGGAGCGCCGCGAACTCGGGCTCCGTCGGGCAGCGGTGGTGCCAGAGGGCCTCGGCGCTGGGCACGGCCTCGAACACCAGCACCTCCTTGATGCCGCCGTTGCAGTTGGTGGACACCACCAAGACGTCTCCGGGGAGGGCACGGCGCTGGGGCACGCGCAGGATGACGTCGTGGTGGAACTCACCCTGGGTGTGGTGGCCGAGCAGCTCGTAGCCGCCGTGCTCCACGGTGAGTCGTTCGAGTAGCGCCCCCAGGACCAGGGTCGCTGCGAGGTCATCGACGAGCGTGGTCATCTCCACAAGGTACCGGCCGCGACGGGACCGGCAAGAGTGGTGTGGTAGGACGCCGCCCGCGACGTCCGCGACGTACCGCACTACCCGTGCAGCGCCCCGTACTGTGCGAGCGAGCGGGTTGACCGATGGCCGCGACATGCGCGTGGACGCGACCGAAGGACGAGTTCAGTCGACCGAGGCGCTCTGAACGAGCCGCAGCGCGTTCGCGAGCAGCTCGCGCACCTGGGCGTCGGTTACGCTCAGCGTGACGCGGAAGGTGGTGTCCTCCTCGTGCAGCGTGACCTGCTGGAGCACCGTGGTGGCCCCCAGCGCAACGAGCACGGGGTTCTCTTCGGCCTCGGTCAGTGCTTCGCGCAGCGCATGCGCAAGAACGGGGACTGCCGCGGCTTCGTTGGTGGTGATGAAGGCCTCCAGCTGCAGTCCGTCGCGCAGGCTGAACCAGCCACCCGCGCTCACGCCGTTCTCGTGCAGCACGTGCTCGACGTGGCCCTCGCCCAGCTCGGCGCGCATCTCGTCCGTGAAGACCCACACCATGCTGCAGTCGCGTTCCCCTAGCTGGGCGAGCGCGGCGGCCTCGGCGAAGCCGGGGCGCGTGGGGCCGGTGCCCGGGAACACCCCGTCCAGGCGGTCGAGCGCGTCGTGCACCTCCTGTAGCTGCCCGAGGAGCGCCGTGTCGGCCGTGGGCACGCTCATCCAGTCCGAGCCGGATCCACGCAGCTCGTGCGTACGGTAGGTGGCTGCCTCATGGAAGCCCGAGATGGCCTCGAGGTGCCGTGGCTCGAACGCGCCGCGCATGGCCACGAGGGTCTCGTCGGGGCCGCCGCCGAACGGCTCGAAGCCGACCACCACGTGGTCCGTGTGATCGAGCACCCGGAAGAAACCTTCGACCTGCTCCCGTTGGCCCTGCGTGCCCGCGTCCACGAGCTCACGCATGCTGTCGTAGTACGGGGAGCGACGCAGACCGTCGAAGTCGTAGTGGGCCACGATGGGCGTGTTGGGATGCAGCAGGTGCAGCAGCGGCATCGCGGCGGGGGCCGTGGCGGTCCCGGCCCCCGACCGCCCGCACGAGGCGAGCCCGACGAGCACGGAGAGGAGGAGCAGCGGAGAGGCGGAGCGCAGCGTGCGTGACATGGCGTCTACGGTAGAGCACGGATCCGACGCGCCGCAACGACCTGCGAGACGAGTGCGCGAGCGCGAACGCGACGACTGGCAGGCGCGCCAACGGCCGACGGGTATACTCCCGACCCATGAGCAGCCTACCCACTCCACGGCGCGCGACGCTGGCCGAGCTGCGGCGCTTCGACACGCGCCATGGCCTGCCGGCCGCGCTGGGTGTGCTGCGCCGCGCGCTGCGCCCACTGGAGCTCGCGCGCGTGCTCGGCGCCATGGCACTCGGCGCGCCGCGGGATCCGCTCGCCGGGCTCGGCACCTCGGCCCACTTCGGACCGGCCGAAGAGGCGCTCGTGCGCCACCAGCTCCGCGCCGCGGTGCGCCTCGACGACGCCACGCGTCGTGCCCTCGGCGGCCCGCGTTGGCCCGAGGACCGGCGCCGCGCGCTGCTGCTCGACGTGATCGCCACCACGGGCTCCCACTTCATCGAGCACAACGTGCCCTTCCCCACCCGCGAGGCGTGGCGTGGGAGCACGGCCCAGGCGCGACAGGCGTTCATCGAGGCCCTGCGTGGGAGGCTCTTCAACGCGCAGCTGGTGCCCGCGGGCATCGAGAGCGACGCGGTGGGCTTCGACGTGAGCGCGTGTCGCTTCGTCGAGCTGTGTGCGGCGCTCGATCGCCCGTACCTCGCCGCGATGTTCTGCGAGGCCGACTCGCGCTTCTTCGCGCAGCACACCAAGCTCATCACCCTCCGCCGCAGCCGCACCCAGGCGCGCGACGGGCAGCCTTGCGACTTCCGCTTCACGCTCGAAGGCTGAGCCGGCATCCGACCATGACCGCTTTCCACGAAGGTAGCCGTTCGCGCCTGACGCGGCGCGACCTGGGGCGCTTTGCCGGCGAGACGCTCTTCGACCGCGTGGGCCGCGTGGTGTGCGAGGCCGAGTGCCTGCCACGCAAGGAGCTGTACGAGAGCTGGGAGGTCGCCAAGCGCGCGCGTCGGCGCCTGCGTGGCGGCGTCGTGTACGACCTCGCCGCGGGGCACGGGCTCCTGGCACACCTCCTGCTGATCTTGGACGACAGCTCCCCCCGCGCGTTCGCGGTGGACCTCCGCCAGCCCGCCAGCGCGCCCACGCTGCATGCCGCGCTGTGCGACGCGTGGCCGCGTCTTCGTGGGCGAGTCGAGTTCGTGCAGACGGAGCTCCAGGCGGTTCGCGCGCAGGTCGGCGACGTGGTGGTGTCCGCGCATGCTTGTGGCGCGCTGACCGACGCCACGCTGGACGTCGCGCTCGCCGGCCGCGCGGGCGTGGCGGTCCTGCCCTGCTGCCACGCGGACCGCACCGGCGACACGGGCGGCCTGTTGGGATGGATGGACGCCGCCCTCGCCATGGACGCGACCCGCGCGGGCCGGCTGCGCGCGGCGGGCTATCACGTGTTGGCGCAGACCATCCCGGAGTCGATCACACCCAAGAACCGACTGCTGCTGGGCTGGCCGTAGCGAGTCGTGGACGATCACGAGCGAACGGACGCGGGCCACGTCAGCTGAACTGTGCCCGCCGGACCTACCGCACCGCGCTCACTGTCCTGTGAGCGGCCACGCGCTACCCCTGACTACACCTTCGCGCGACACTGACGTGGGGACACCCCGAAGTGCCGCCGGAACGCCGTGGCGAAGTTGGCCGGACTACCGTACCCCGCGATCGCAGCGGCCTCCCCCACGCGCACCCCACGCGTCTCGAGCGCCGCGCGCGCTAGCTCCAGGCGTCGCTCCCGCCCGTAGGCCATCACTGACGTCCCCGTGGCCGCGCGAAACTGGCTCTCCAGCGTGCTCGCGTTCACCCCGAAGCGCCGCGCGAGCTGCGCCACGCTGGTGTCGGCCTCACCCCGGTCCAGCAGAGCCCGCACGAGGCGCACCCGATCGTGCTCGTCTGGAGCGAGCGGCATCGGGTCTGGGACGGCGTTCGACGCGTGCGCTTCGTCCAGCCGCGCGAGCGCCTCGATGACGAGGTCGAGGGCGCGGCTCTCGAGGTAGAGCGAGCGCGCGGCCTCGGCGTAGCGAGGGATGCGCAGCATCTGCTCGGCGAGCGCGACCATCCGCGATGATGGCTCGAAGCGGTGCATCGCCAAGTGGGTGCGCACCAGCCGCGCCACCGCGGCGCTGCCCTCGAGCGCGAAGCCGCTGTCCTCGATCCAGCGCGGCTCCATGTTGACGGAGACCTTGCGCTCGGTGGCGTCCCGCATGGAGCGCCGCGTGAAGAGCTCGGGACGCGTGAGCGAGAACAACAGCGCTTCGGGGCGCCTCCCGCCACGACCGCCTATTCCGACCGAGCGGCCGCCGAGCGTCACCTCGGCGCTCCCCTCCAGCAAGACCACCACCCCGAGCGCCGGTCGCAGCTCTACCTCCGTGGTCATGGCGCGCAGGTCGCGCAGGTGCGTACGCTGGAGCACCAGGCCCGGCCGCAGCTCGGTCACTTCGAACATCCCGCTGAGGAGGGGCTCCTCGTCCGGCGCGTCGAGGCGCACGAAGCGATAGTCGTCCCCCAGACGCTGGGTTCGGCTGACGAGGTCATCCCGACATACGGCGCCCTTGCGGGTCACTCGGAGCTCCTCATCGGGAGCAAACGTTTTCCGGGGACTTGCAAAGAAACTCGCGCTCGGCGCTGCCCATACTCTCGGGGTCCCCCCTTGCCATGACGACTTGCGCGACCGTTTCGGGGTCGCTCGACGGTCGCCGGCGCAGTGCATCGCTTGGGGGTCACCACGCCCGTATAATGAATATGAAAGTCAATATCAAGCCATGGCCACGGAGCGCGCTGAGCGTCTTGCTCGCCGTGGGCGCCGTGGGCGGGGATGGTGTGGTGCTCGCGCAGCCGCCGGACCACACGGGGGATGACCCACCGCAGCGAGCCCCGGACACGACCCGGGCGGCAGCGGGCGCGGTGGAGCCCCCCGTGCTTCTGACCGTGCCATCCGCGCAGCGGCCCGCGGGAGGGCACGGCGACGAGGTGCGCGTGCGCCTGCAGGTGACCATCGACGCGGACGGGGCCGTCACGCTCGCGGAGGTCGAGTCCGGACACGACCCGGCCTTCGACGCGGCGGCCGTCGCGGCCATGCAGCAGGCGCGATTCTCACCTGCCCTGCGCGACGGGGTCGCCATCCCGGTGCGCTTCTTGTTCGACTACGTGTTTCCTCCGCTGGAGATCGCGGACGCCACGGCCGAAGCGGCCGGCGACGAACACGACGACGCCCAGCCCGCCGAGCGGGTCGGCGCGGCGGTTCCCGAAGGCCAGCCGTTTGACGATACAGCCCCTGCTCTCGAAGGCCGGGAGCACGCCCAGGCATCCCCTGGGCTCGAAGGCCAGCCACGCGACGACGCCTCCCCTGCTCTCGAAGGGCAGCCGCGCAACGACGAGTTCGGAGCGGACGCCGTCGTGCGCTCCCCTGCGAACGTGCGACGCCACTCCGTCGAAGCGGTGGACGTCGTGGAGCTAGGCGACGCACACACGCGTACCGCGGACCTCGGCGAAGTCTTGGCCCGCGCGGAGGGCGTCTCGGTGCGCCGCTCGGGGGGCCTCGGGAGCGCCGAGCGCATCTCGCTGGCTGGCCTCGAGGGTCAGCAGCTGCGGTACTTTTTGGACGGCGTCCCGCTGCGCTACATGGGCTTCGCCACGGGCCTCGCCAACATCCCCGTCGGGCTCGTGGAGCGCGTCGAGATCTACCGCGGCGTGGTGCCGATTCGCTATGGCGCGGACGCGATCGGAGGCGCCATCGATCTGGTGACAGACCGGACGAGCGCGCACGACCATGCGACGCTGTCGTACCAGGGCGGGTCCTTCGACACGCACCGCCTCTCTGCCAACGCACACGTGCGGAGCGCGCGGACAGGTCTGTTCGCGCGCGGGGCCGCCTACCTCGACAGCGCACGCAACGACTACGACGTCGACGTCCAGGTCGCGGGGCCGTCAGGTCGGCGCGAGCCGCGCTCCGTCTCCGTGTGGAACGCGAACTACCGCGCGCAGGGGGCCGCTCTCGAGCTAGGCGTCGCAGACCGCCCGCGCGCGGGTCGCGCGTCGCTCCGCGCGTTCGTCACCGACCACAGGCGGGGCATCCCGCACAACCTCGGCATGACCGTCCCGTATGGTGACGTGCGCTACGGTCAGACCGACACCGGCGCGCTCGCGCGTTACGAGCACACCTTCGTCGACGAGCGCCTGAGCGTCGACCTCGCGCTGGGCTACGTCGCGCACCGCGTCCGCTTCGTGGACGAGGGGAGCTGCCGCTACAACTGGCTCGGCACCTGCGTGCGCACGCTGGACCCTCCCGGCGAGCTGGTGACCGGCGGCCGCAACCTGGCCACGCTGGAGCGCAGCGTCTACGCCCGCGCGAACGTCGCGTTCCAGCTGGCCGACGGTCACACGGTCCAGCTGTCGGCCAGCCCCGAGTTCGACCAGCGTCAGACGGATCGCGACTCGGTGGGTGCGAGCACGCTCACGGGACGCGGAAGCCGCCGCATGATCGTGCTGGGCGCGGCCTACGACGCCAGCTGGGGCGAGCGCCTCGCCCACTCGGTCTTCGCCAAGGTCTACACGCAGCGCCTCACCGCAGACGAGCACGTCTTCGGTGAGGTCCAGACGCACGAGGTCGACGAGCGTGCCTTGGGGGTAGGTGACTCGCTGCGCGTCGAGCTGAGCGACGCCCTCACGCTGAAGGCGTCGTACGAGTGGGCCACGCGCATGCCGTCGAGCAACGAATACTTCGGGGACGGGACGCTGACCCTCTACAACTACGGCCTCACCCCGGAGCGCAGCCACAACGTCAACCTGGCGCTGCGAGCGGACCTACGCAGCGACCGGCTCGGAGGGCTGACCGGGGAGCTCGCGCTGTTCGCGCGCGTCGTCCACGACCTCATCTGGCAGTCCGCGTCCGCCGACAGCTTCCAGTACCAGAACATCGGTGAGTCCCGCTCGCTGGGCGCCACGCTGAACGTCTCCTACCGCTCTCCCCGCGACTGGGTGGCCATCCGAGGTACCGCCTCGTACCTGGACGCGCGGAACCTCTCACGCTCGGGCGCATTCGCCGACGTGCGCGGTGACCGACTCCCCAACCGACCGTACCTCGAAGGCGCCGGGGAGGTGGAGCTGGGCGTGAACGGCCTGGTGCGTGACCGCGACCGCCTCACGGCTCTGTGGGGCTTCCGATACACGCACGCGTTCTACCTCGCGTACGAGAGCCGCGGCACATCGGGCGCGCAGCTCACCATCCCCGCGCAGCTCGTGATGCACGCCGCGCTCCGCTACGTCGCGTCGTACGGCGCACGGACGCTCTCGACGGTGATCGAGGCGCAGAACCTCACCGACACCGCCGTCTACGACTTCTTCGGCGTACAGCGCCCAGGGCGCGCCGTCTACGCGAAGTTGGTCATCGATTTCTGAGGCCGCGAAGAGGCCCTCACTCGACAAGAACAGGACAACACCATGACCACGCTGAGACACCTGGATCGCATGCTCGCCATTGCGAGCGCCCTCACCATCGCCGCCTGTGGAGGTGGTTCCGGAACGGACACGCCCGACAACGGCGCGCCACCTACCGACAACGGCACCCCGCCCGCCGACAACGGCGTGGACGACGACCAGGGCGCGGCGGGCGAGGTGAGCCACGTGGTCATGGCGTACGACGACGCCACGCAGGTGACCTACATGGTGCAGGTCCCGGACCTGGCGGCGGAGACCATGTCGTCGTTCACGGGCACGTCGGTGCCAAAGCTCGCCGTCGCCGTCGCGTTCGGTGACGACCCCTACTTCTACGTGGGCAGCTCGGACGGCCCCGCCGTCACGCGCTACGAAGTGACCGCCGACGGCATCGTCGAGGACGACGAGGTGTCGTTCGAGAACGAGGGCACGACGGCGACGGGTGGCTATCAGTCGAACCTGATCCTCGTGAGCCGCACGAAGGCGTACTACATCGACCAAGGCAACTCGCAGCTCGTGATCTGGAACCCGACGACCATGACCGTGTCCGGAACGTCGTCGTTCGACTCCATCAACGAGGTCGGCGCGCGCAGCGGCATCTCGGGTTTCCCGATCCGGGTGGGCACCAAGTACTTCTACGGCGTGGGCTGGTTCACCATGGCGACGCTCGACGTGTTGCACGGCGCGGCGGTGCTCGTGATCGACTCGGCGGACGACTCGGCGACGCTGGTGCGCGACGAGGACGAGCGCTGTGGCTACAGCTTCTCGGTGGTCGAGGGCACGGACGGCCTCTACGTCGGGACCGAGGCCTTCGGCGCCGCGCAGCACGCCCTGTCCATGGGCACCGCCGCGCCGTGCATGCTGCGCTTCGACCCGGACACGCTGACCTTCGATGACACGTACCAAGTGGCGCTCGAGTCCCTGGTGGGGGATGTCCCCGCGGGCACGCTCGTCCCCGGCCCCACGGCCGGCACGGCCTACCTGCGCGCGCTCGACTTCGCCACGCTCGGGGTCACGCTCGACGAGTGGAAGACGGGCGGCCCGAGCGGCACGTCCATGGGCAACGCGCGCGTCTTGAGCACGCAGCCAGCGTGGGCGTGGTACGAGCTGACCCTCGGCGACACCCCCACCGCCACGCTGCTGACCCACGCCCGCAGCTCCGCCGCCACCTTGGGCATCGAGCTGGGCGCGGGGCAGCGTGTCATCCCGGAGTACGCCGGCCCCCGCACGCACCTGCGGTCCTTCACGGGCAACACGTACGGCAGCGTCGGGCTCGACGCGCAGGGCAACGTGCGCTCCGCAGTGCGCGTCGTCGTCACCCCCTGAGCCTCCCGACCGGCGCGGGGTGCGCGTCCGCAGCCCCCGCGTCGGTCCGTTCTTCGAGGACCACGCATGAGCGTCCGCAGCGTCATCTTCTGGATCCACCTCGTGGCGGGGGTGCTGGTCGCCGTCCCCGTGGTGATCATGTCCGCCACCGGCGTCGCCATCGCGTTCGAGGAGGAGATCCTGAATGCGTTCGACCGCGAGCAGCGCGTGGTCTCTCGCACGTCAGGCGCAGCGCGACGCAGCATCGCCGTCTTGCGCGCGGACGTGGCCCGTCAGCAGCCGGACTTCGCCGCCTCGAGGGTGGTGGTGCCGCGCGCCGCGGACGCCGCGTTCGTGTTCTTCGCTGGCCGCGAGGGGATGCTGTACGTGAACCCGTACACGGGCTCAGCAACGGTGCCAGCGTCGACGGGCGCGCACGCCGTGCTGCACGAGGTCGAAGCGTGGCACAGGTTCCTCGGGCGCGAGGGGGACACGCTGATCGTGGGCAAGGTCATCAACGGCGTCGCGAACGCCGTGCTCTTGTTGTTGTGCGTGACGGGGCTTTACCTGTGGGTTCCGCGCCGCTGGAACCGCGCCGCGCTGCGACGCAGTCTGCTGTTCGTGCGCACTAGGGGCAGCAAGGCGCGCGACTTCAACTGGCACCACGTGGTCGGCTTCTGGGGGTTGCCCGTGCTGAGCGTGCTGGTCGCGAGCGCCGTCGTCATCTCGTTTCCGTTCGCGCATGCCCTGGTGTTCACGCTGGCGGGCGAGGATGTCCCTCCAGGACGTGGCCCCGCCATCCTCGCGGTGCCCGAGGCGCGCGTCCCGACACCGGCGGCGGGTAGCGCCCCGCTCGACCTCGACACCCTGGTGGCGCGCGTGGCCGCGCGCTTCCCTGAGCGCGACGCCATCGTCGTCGACCTGAGCGCCGCAGAACCCGAGAGCCCCGGCGAGCATGCACCGCCGACGAGCGTCGACGAGCGGGCCGCGATCCAGCCACGCGTCGAGCTGGCCGTGATGCTGCCCGCGCTGTTCTCGACGCACGGGCGTGTGCCGGTGCAGATGGACCCCTACACGGGCGACATCCTGTCGGAGACCCACTTCCGCGACTACAGCCCAGGCGTGCGGGCGCGCGTCTGGTTGCGCTTCCTGCACACCGGCGCGGCGTTCGGCCTGTTCGGCAAGATCCTGGCCGCGCTGGCGACCTTGGGGTCGCTGCTGCTGGTCTACACGGGCCTCGCGCTGAGCTATCGCCGGTTCTTCGGTGGGCGCTCGAGGAAGCGTGGGGCGAGCTCGGTCGCGCTCACACTGCTGACGCTGCTGCTGCTGTCGTCGTGCGACACCAGCGCGATCGGGACTGCAGTCGCGCACGAGGAGCAGACCGAACTTCTGGCGCACGAGGAGGCGCGCCCCGAATCGGCGCTACGCGAAGCTCACATGGATCTGGTCGCACCCGACACGGGACATGTTCACAGCATCGATCTGTTCTGGCCCTCGGGCGCCGCCCCAGAACGCGGCTTCCCCGTGGTGGTCCTGCTGGACGGCCACCGCGTGAGTCCCATCATCCGCGAGGCCCTCGAGGCCGGCGTGAGGCTCGAGGCCGCGTACCTGTGCCTTGGGTACCAGGGGTTGCCCAGCGACGCGCAACGCTTTCGGGCCCGCGACTACACGCCCGCCGTGACGCCTGGCGAGCCCGAGGCAGACCCGCTCGACGCGAGCCGTCAGAACGGCGGCGCGCTCGGCTTTCGCCATTTCCTCGCCAGCGTGGTGCGCGAGCAAGCGTCTCGCCGCGCGTCGCTCGCGTGGGACGAAGCGACGTTGGTCGGCCACTCGTACGGTGGCCTCTTCGTGCTCAGCACCCTGCTCGACGCCCCTGACAGCTACGCGCGCTACGTGGCGGTGGACCCCTCGCTGTGGTGGCGGTCGGCGCACATGTTCGAGCGTATCATGCGCGCGCAGCCGGTCGCTCCCGGCGTGCTGACGCTGCTCGAGGCCAACCACGCGCTCGAGCCCGAGGCCCCGCGGGGCGCCCCGACGAGGGACCCCGCGCGCCTCGCCCTCCGGCAGCGGCTCCAGGCCGTGCTCCCTGCCGACGCCTTCACCCGTGTCGCGACGCACCTGGGCGCCACGCACCGATACTACCCCGCGCACCACCACGGCAGCCTGCTGGAGCACAGCGTGCGCGAGCTGCTCGGGGTCGCGCGCTGAGCGGCTCCCACCCTCGCGGGTTTACGCAGACGCCCCGACCGCGTAGCTTCCCCCGCGATGTCGCGCCCTGCCGTCCTCGCCCTCGCCACTTGTGTCGCCCTGCTCGGCGCGGCCTGCGCCACCCGGCGCGCGGACCTGGACCCTGCCGCGGCCCAAGACCCTGCTGGGGGGGGTCGCGGGGGTGCTGGACCGCAAGCCCCCGAGGGACTCCCGAGCGGCCCGTTCGCGCCCTTCGACTTCGGCAGCGCCACCCCGGACTGGAACCGCGCTGCCATCACGTGGCGCTCCACCGAAGAGGGCCTGGCCGAGGCGCGCACCTCGGACAAGCCGGTCATGATGGTCATCCACGCCGAGTGGTGCGGGCCCTGCCACGAGTACGCCCGGGTGTTCCACGACGCCGAGGTCGCGGCCCTCGCCCAGCACTTCGTGATGATCCTGGTGGACGCCGACCGTGAAGCCGCCGTGAACCAGCGCTACGCCACGGACGGCACCTACCTGCCCCGCACGTACTTCCTGAGCCCCACTGGGCAGCACCAGACCGAGAACGTCAGCAACCACCCGCGCTTCCGGTACTTCTTCCCGCAGCGGGACCCACGCGCCATCGCCGCAGCCATGCGCCTCGCCCTGCGCTGAAGCTGAGCAGTTCCGCAGGCTTGACACCAGAACGAGCGTGGCCATGGTGCGGCCCACCATGACGGAACAGAAGCAGACTCATGCCTTCCAAGCCGAGGTCACCCGCGTCCTCGGCCTGGTGATCAACTCCCTGTACTCCAACAAGGAGGTCTTCCTGCGCGAGCTGGTGTCCAACGCCTCGGACGCCATCGACAAGCGCCGCTTCTTGGCCATCTCGGAGCCCGCCCTCCTGGGCGAGAGCCCGCTCGCCATCCGCCTCACGCCCGACCGCGAGAAGAAGACCCTGACCTTCTCGGACGACGGCATCGGCATGAGCAGCGAGGAGCTGGTGCAGAACCTGGGCACCGTGGCCCACTCGGGCAGCACCGACTTCATGGACAAGCTGAAGGCCGCGCTGGACCAGAAGTCCGAAGGCAAGGACGGTGATGACGTGTCGCTCATCGGCCAGTTCGGCGTGGGCTTCTACAGCGCCTACCTGGTGGCGGATCGCGTGGACGTGCTCACCCGCCGGGCGGGCAGCGAGCAGGCCCACCTGTGGAGCTCGGACGCGGGCGAGACCTACAGCATCGAGCCGGCCGAGCGCGAGGCGCCGGGCACCGACGTGGTGCTGCACCTCAAGGAGGACCAGCTGAGCCTGCTGGACAGCTACGAGCTCACGCGCCTGGTCAAGAAGTACAGCGACTTCGTGGCGCACCCCATCCTGGTGGCGCAGCCCAAGGACGAGGACGAAGAGGGCGAGGACGAGGAGGGCGCCGACAAGAGCGAGACGGACGCAGACGCCACGGCCAAGGGCGACGACGAGCCCTCGTACGAGCAGGCCAACTCCAGCAACGCCCTGTGGCGCCGCCGGCCGAGCGAGATCACGGACGAGCAGTACGGCGAGTTCTACCGCCACCTGACCCACGACTGGGAGGCACCGCTCGCGCGCAAGCACTTCCACGTGGAGGGCACGCAGATGTTCTCGGGGCTGCTGTTCATCCCCAAGCGCCCGCCCTTCGACCTGTTCTCGCCAGACCAGCAGCACGGCGTGCGCCTGCACGTGAAGCGCGTCTTCATCATGGACGACTGCGAGGAGCTGCTGCCCAAGTGGCTGCGCTTCGTCCGCGGTGTGGTGGACTCCGAGGATCTTCCGCTGAACGTGTCGCGTGAGCTGCTGCAGGACTCGCGCGTGGTGCGCACCATCCGCAAGCAGGTGGTGCGCCGCTGCCTCGACATGATCGAGGAGCTGGCCAGGCCCGCTGAGACCTCCGCGGACGACGCAGCGGGCGAGGGCGAGGACAAGGGCGACGCCAGCGCCAAGCCCGCCGCGAACGAGGCCTACAACACCTTCTGGGCGGCCTACGGGGCCGTGCTCAAGGAGGGCCTGCACTTCGAGCCCGAGTACGCCGACCGCCTGGCCAAGCTGGTGCGCTACGAGACCACGGCGCAGCCCGGGCTGACCTCCCTCGCGGACTACGTCAGCCGCATGAAGGAAGGCCAGGACGCCATCTACTACGTGGTCGGCGCGTCGCGCGCGACGGTGGAGAACGCCCCACACCTCGAGGCGCTGAAGTCGCGTGGCTACGAGGTCCTGCTGATGGTCGACGGCGTGGACCAGTGGGCGCTCGACGGCCTGCGCGAGTTCGACGGCAAGAAGCTGCTGTCGGCTACGGACGCGGCGCTCGACCTGGGCGAGACGAAGCCCACCGAGGCCGAGAAGGAGGAGCTGGACGCCCTGGTCACGCGCTTCCGCGACACGTTGAAGGAGCACGTCTCCGAGGTGCGGCTGACCAGCCGCCTGACCGACTCCGCCGCGTGCCTGGTGTCCCCTGCGGGGGGGCTGCCTCCGTACATGGAGCGGCTGCTGCGCCTGCAGAACCCGGACATGCCCGTGCAGAAGCGCGTGCTGGAGCTGAACCCCACGCACCCCATCGTCACTGGCCTGCGTGACCTGCTGCGCGGTGAGGCCGACGAGGCGCGCGACGCGCAGGTGCGCGAGTGGGTGGAGCTGGTGCACGACCAAGCGCTCCTGGCAGAGGGCAGCCCCGTGCACGACCCCGCCAAGCTGGTGCAGCGCATGAGCGCGCTCTTGAGCGACGCGGTGCGACGGGCGGCCACGGCCTGAGAGCGTCCCCAGCGGCCCGGCCCATGCGCCGAGCCGCCAGGTACGGTAGGCTCCCGGCTCCGTGCGACCCTCCCCCTCACCGCGCTCGAGCGCCCTCCCCCGCTGCGTGGCGTCGGCGCGCAGCCGGGCGGTCGTCCGGGCGTGTGCGGTGGCGCTGCTGCTGGGGCTCGGCCCCCTCGGGGTCAGCTCCGCGCGGGCCGACAACGGCGTGGGCGACGGGCTCTACGGCCGACTCCGCCACGACTTCTTCCTCCAGCTGGGCGTGGGTGCTGGCGCCCAGCTCTTCCCCGAGGCCCAGCCCGGCTTCGCGGACGAGCCCAGCTGGGCCTTCATGGTGGACGTCCGGGCGCGCATGACCGGCGTCGCGGGCATCATCCTCGCGACCAGCACGAGCCGCACGCACACCACGCTGTTCCTCGGCGCCGAGGTACGCCCGCTGTACCCGGCGCTGGTGCTCAAGGGCATCATCACCGGGCGGGCACGCGCCGACCTCACCATCCAGTCGCTCTACATCGAGCTGGGGAGCGCGCTGCGCTTTCAGGGCACCCTGCGCACCAGCCTCGGCTGGGGCCTGGGCTTCGAGGTGCCGTTGGTGCTCCCGCGTCAGTTCTCCCAGGGCGTCTGGCTGCGCTTTGGGGTGCGCCACTTCCGGGAAGCGCGCCAGATGCGCGACCTGGGTGTCCCCGCGGCACCCGCCGAGTGGCTGCCGCACGTGTCGCTGGCCATGACGCTGGGGGTGTCCGAGGGGCGCTTCGCCGGCTGGGAGCCGCCGCGCACGCGCCCGTGAGGGGACGCGGGCGCCATGTGGCGGGGGCTCGGGGGCGTCCCGTGATCGTAGCCATTCGCGCCAGAATGAAGTAGACCGCCGTGGTCAGCATGGACTCCTCCATCCCGAAGCAGATCGGGCGGTACAGCGTCGACCGACTGCTCGGCTCGGGCGCCATGGGCTACGTGTTCCTCGGTCGCGACCCCGAGCTGGACCGGCCCGTGGCCATCAAGACCGTGCGCGACCTGGGCATGAGCCCGGACGCGCTGGCCACGTTCCTCGAGCGCTTCCGCAACGAGGCGCGAGCCGCGGCCCGGCTGCACCACCCTCACATCGTGCAGGTCTACGACGTGGGTGAGGACCCCACCTCGGGGCCGTTCCTGGTGTTCGAGTACGTCGCGGGCGCCACGCTGAAGCAGACTCTGCGCGCCCACGGCCCGCTCGAGCCCGAGGTGGTCTGCCGCATCTCCGACGAGCTGGGCTCCGCCATCGCGATGGCGCACCAGAACGGCATCATCCACCGCGACATCAAGCCCGACAACGTGCTGCTGACCCCCGACGGGGGCGCCAAGCTGGCGGACTTCGGCATCGCCCGCATCCCGAACGCCACGCTGACGCGCGAGGGGCAGTTCCTGGGCACGCCGTGCTACGCCGCGCCCGAGACCCTCGACCGCGGGAACTACGGCGCGCACAGCGACCTCTTCTCGTTCGCAGCCATGTTGTACGAGCTGATCTCGGGCGAGCGCGCGTTCCCGGGGACCGACGCGGTCGCCGTGGCGCACAAGGTGCTGCACGACAAGCCCCTGCCGCTGCGCCAAGCCGGGCGCAACGTGAACATTCCAGCCGGGGTCGAGGCGGTCATCATGCGCGCGCTGGAGAAGGACCCCAAGGCGCGCTTCCCGCACGTGCCCGCCTTCGCGGACGCGCTGCGCGACGCCTATTGCGCCGCGAACCTGGTACGCGAGCCCTCACGCAGCTTCATCCCCGGCGCGACGCCTGGTGGGGCGGGGTTCGACCCTGGCGCTGGCGAACCTTCGGGGGGAGGGACCTGGGCGTTCGTGGCGGTCCTGGTGGGCACACTGGTCGTGGGCCTCTCACTGGTGTTCGCCTTCACGCGGAGCACGGACGTGGCAGCGCCCCCCGACGCGGGCCCCGTCGATGCGGGGCTCCCGCTGGACGCGGGCGCGCCCCCCGCGTTGGTCGTGACGCCGCCGGACCTGGGCCCCGGAACGCACGCCGAAAGCGGCGGCGCGACCACCAGCGACAGCGGCCCTACGACGCTGACGGTGCCGGATGCCGGCGTGCCCCCTGTGGGGCCCGAGGCCGCAGACGCCGGGTCTCCCGCGCCAGCGCCGGGGAGCGACATGACGCCGCACGAGCGCGAGGAGGCGGCCAAGGACGCCATCGACGACGCGCGCGATGCGCTCGAAGCGGGCGATGTGGCGGCCGCGCGCGCGGCGTTGGGGCTCGCGCAACAGCTCGACCCGGGCAACTCGGACATCGCCCGGTTGCGGGCGCAGCTCGCCCGACTGTCCGCGCAGGCGGGGACGACCGCGACACCGCCACCCCCCCCGTGACCGCGTGACGCGTCTGACGCCCTCTTCGCCCGTGACATGGGGCCGCTGCTGCGCGCCTCCGACTCAGCCACGCGTGGCGACGCGTCAGCGCGAGAACATGCCCCAGATGGCCCGACGGTGAACGTCACGCATGAGCTTCGCGAGCCCCTCGTGGGTGATGCCCGCGTAGTCGTCGACCAGAGAGAACTCCCCCCCAGCGCGCATCTGCAGCACGATGGCGCGTCGCTCCGGGGCGTAGCAGACCTGCTCCACATCGTCCCAGGGCACGAGCGTGAAGTGGGTGTCGACCTGACGCACGAGGCCATCGGCGCGTAGCAGAATGAAGCGCTCGATGGCGAGATTGCGACGCAAAGCGCGCACCAGGACCAGGTTGCTGAGCACCACGAGCAGCACGCCGCCGACCATGAGCGCCTGCTCCCACGGCAGCACGTGACCGCTCGCGCCCTCCGCCAGCTGGAAGGTCGCGCGACCGGCGAACTGGCGCGCAGGCTCGCGGAGCTGCAGATGACGCAGGCCGACACCCAGAAGCGCCACGCCCACGCTCATGAGCGGCAGCGAGAGCGCCACGGAGCGCAGCAGCGCACGCCGCGTGTCGAAGCGGAAGGCCGCGAGGGCCCTACCAGCCAAGGGGTCGAGCGCTGCGGCGACGCCCGGCGGGCTCAGGTGCGCGTCACACACCTCGTCGGTCGCTTGTGCGGGATCACGCGGCGGCTCGTCGGCTGGCTGCTCGGGGTCGCGAGGCGCGCTCATGGGATCACGTCCGGCTCGATCGGGGCTGCGGGGGGCTCGGGAGGTCGCGGGCGAGGCACCCGCTCACGCCGGCGTGCGGCGTCCGCCATGTCCGAGTAGAGCGAGGTGGCCTCGCGCACCGCGTCCTCGCGTCGCACGCCATAGCGCTCCACGACGTGCTCGAACATGCTCCCCGCAGCGAGCGCATCAGCCGCCGCAGCGGCGGCCGCGTCCGCATGGAGGTCGCTCACGCCATGGCGTGCTGCGTAGGCTTCGGCGTACTCGGCCAACGCCTCCGCGTACTCGGCTTCGGCAGCGGGGTCCACCACATCGGCCGCGGCGTAGTCGAACGCGTCGGGCACCTCACCGGCAGCGACCTGGGGGGCGGTCTCGCGGGCGGCTGGAGGCTCTTCGGTGGGCAGCCCGCGCAGCGGGACACGCTCGGCCGCGAGCCCGGCCTCCACCCTGCGGAGAGCGCGCATGGCCTCGCGCACGATCGGGAGCACGGCCAGGTCGACGTCGCGGTTCAGGATGGGGGGCAACGCGCGCAAGCGACGAGCGTGCTCGTCGAGGACCACGTCGTGCTGCGCCTCGAGCGCCAGGGGCAGCAGCACGCGCACGACGCGATCGGCGGCCATGTAGCGAAGGCGCTCGGCATCCCCGTGCTGAGTGTCACGTAGCGAGACGTTGTCGAGCTCGGGCAACGCCCCCTCACCCAAGAACCTGGTCAGGCCCGCGCGGTACGCGGCCATCACGGGGTGCGGCTCAGCCCCCGCGTCGGCACGCGCGTCGGTGGGATGGGCGACGCGGGGGCGCGACGCGGCGTGCTGCGGCGCCCCCACGCGCCCACCCCGGCCGTGCAGCGTCGCTGGCGAGTCGCAAGCGCTCGACGCCCACAGCGGACCGACCAACAGGAGCACGAACCACGACTCACGCACCGGATCAGACTATCCGCGGTCCGGCGCAGCGTCGATACCCCCCCCGTGGGTCTGGTCATCTCGCTCCGGAGCGTGGTGTGGCGCGCCACTCCCAGCGCCGCGCCACGCTCAGAGGGTGTGCAGCTTCAGGGTGTTGGTGTTGCCGGACAGCGGCCAGCCGGTGAGCATGAGGAACGCCTCGCCTCGTGCACAGAGCTTCTCTCGCACCAGCAGGGACGTGGCGATGCGCAGTGTCTCGTCCAGCGACTCCGGTCGTACCTCCAGGCGCGGGATGACGCCCCACTCGAGCGCAAGGCGCTGCGCCACCTGCTCCTTGTGCGTCACTGCGACGATGGGGGCACGCGGCCTGTGCTCCGAGAGGAGGCTCGCGGAGAGTCCGTTCTGGGTGAATGTGACGATGGCCCGCAGCGCGAGGTGTGTGCTCATCACCGCCGCCGCGCGCGCCGCCGCCGTGGGGAAGTTCCAGTCCTCGTGAGGCACCACCTTCAGCTCGCGATAGGCGCGCGACAGATCCTCCACCACGTCGCGCTCCACCTCGCGCGCGATGGCGTCCATCATGCGAACGGCCTCCACGGGGTACTTCCCCGCGGCCGTCTCGCCGCTCAGCATGACCGCGTCCGTTCCGTCCATGACCGCGTTGGCCACGTCCGCCGCCTCGGCGCGGGTTGGCCGCGGGTTGCGGATCATCGAGTCCAGCATCTGGGTGGCGGTGATGACGATCTTCCCGCGCCGGTTGGTCTCTCGGATGATGCGCTTCTGCAGCAGCGGCACCTTCTCGGCGCCCATCTCCACGCCCAGGTCTCCGCGCGCGACCATCACCCCGTCCGCCGCGTCCAGCACCGCGTCGAGGTTCTCGATGGCCTCGGGCTTCTCGATCTTCGCGATGACGGGCGTGCCGTTCGCCAGCGCCTGCGCCTGACGCAGGTCGGCTGCGGTCCGCACGAAGGACAGGGCCAGGTAGTCCACGTGCAGCGTGTCCACCGCGAAGCGCAGGTCTGCCTCGTCTTTCGCGGTGAGCGCGGGCGTGCTCAACGCCACGCCCGGTAGATTGACGCCCTTGCGGTCGCTGAGCTCGCCCCCGACCTCGACGACCGTCTCGACGCTGTCGTCGGTCAGCGCTGTCACGCGCAGCCGGAACAGGCCGTCGTCGAGCAGGATGGCGTCACCCACCTTGGCGTCGCGCGGGAGGGGCTCGTAGCTGATGGACACCTCGCGCTCGGTCCCGATCACGTCGCGCGTGGTCAGCGTGAACGGCGCGCCCTCCACCAGCTCGACCTTGCCGTGCTCGAAGCGCCCGAGGCGCATCTTGGGGCCACACAGGTCGGCGAGGATCGCAAGGGGACGGCGGGCCCGCGAGGAGGCGGCCCTCACCTTCTGCACCATCGCGGCGTGGCTCTCGTGATCCCCGTGCGAGAAGTTCAGCCGCGCGCAGTCCATGCCGGCAGCGACCAGGGCGTCAAGGACCTCCGGGGAGCTGCTCGCCGGTCCCAGCGTGCAAACGATCTTGGTGCGTCTCACGCCGATGTTGTACCGCGCACGCGGCTGGCTCGGGGGACTTTCGCTGCGCGTCAGTCGGCGTCGCTCGCGGCGTCGTCCGCGTACCCTTCGTCTTCCTCGTCTTCTTCGAGCTCGTCGGGGTCGCCGCCGCGCACCTTCATGCGGATCATCAGGGCGGGCACAACCACAGCCTGCGCCAAGTCGACCTCGACGCCCATCATGAACGCGATGTTGCGGGGCTCGGTGATGTCCATACGCACCTGCGCGTACAGCTGCAGGCTGGTCTGCCACCAGTGGTGGAAGTTGAAGCTGCGGTAGCCCCCGGCGATGGTCCCCACGAAGATGGGCGCGCTGCCGCCGAAGCGCTGCCCACGACGCACCGCGTACCCCACCTGAGCGGAGACGTCGATGGGGTAGCCACGCGCGACGGGGAGCAGCACCGACAGACCTGCGGCGACCTCGAACGTGTCGAAGTCGGCGCCACGCAGCTCGAGCGAGGGGCCGATGGAGAAGTGCTCGTCGCCACGGTGGGTGAACATGAGCTCCGCCCGCAGGTGGCTGTCCCACACGAACTCGCGCGGCAGATCGCCCAGCGTGGTCCCGAAGCCGAGGCCGGTGCGGGCCGCCGCCTGCATGACCCACGGGTCGTCCACCTCGGGCAGCGTGTCGAAGTCCTCGTCCTCTTCCGTGTACACGCGCTCAGGGCGGGGGCGCGGCGCCTCGTCGGGGTCGTCCCAGCCCTCGTCCTCGCTCTCGTCTGCCGCTGAAGCAGAAGGCGCAGGCTCTCGGCTCGCGTCGGTGGTCTCCTCGTCGGTCGGCTCGGCGTCGTTCGCGGGAGCCTGAGCGTGCGCGTCGGCGCCCGTCATGGCGATGGCGATGGCGACCCAGACCGTGACCGAGAGCAGTGCCCACGAACGCCGGGGACGAGCGGGGTCACGCTCACCGGAGAGGGCGCAGCGCGATGGGGAGCGCGGAGAGGGAGATGCCACGAGGGTCGTGTCCAAGAGCGAAGAGGGGCCCCTCGGGGCCCGCGAGCGAGCGCGAGGGTACCCGTTCCCCGCGCATGTTGCAGGAGAAAATGGGCCGCGCGCAGGGTCCGTCCGTTCCGCGCGCGTCCCGACTCGTCGCCTCGCCCCGTCGCTCCGCGTTCACGGGGCCCCGATTCCGGTCCTGGCGCGTCAGACCGCGACCGCCGTACGAGACGCGGAGGGGGCGCGCCCACAGCCCGTCCGCGTAGCGTGTGTTCGTGTCGGGATGGCGCGCAGCGTGTCTCGCGCTCGCCGCATCGTCGTGGTTCCGGGGACGACCGACCGCGGTGTCAGCGCGAACCGTCCGCCACCGTGTGCACCCAGATGCACGCCCGGGTGAGCGTCGCGCCGCATGACGGGCACGGGAGAGAGGGCTCGCGCATGGCCGCCTGCACGCGGTCGAGCGGGTCGGGGCAGCCCTCGTAGAGCGCCAAGTCCCGCGCGTTTCCGGTCATCCCTCGCCACCCACACGCGAAGCAGGTCTGGCCTTCGAGGACCACCCGTCGGGGTGCGCCTTGCACCGTCACGACATGGCTGAGGATGAACGGCTTGCCGGGCTCGCCTGCGTCGCCGAAGGCCACACGAACGCCTGGCGTCTGACGCGCTACGGCGACGAACTGCGAAAACAAGCGGCCCACACCGAGAGGCCGCCCCGCCAGGACGGGCTCGTCCAAGAGTGCGTCGACCAGCAGATCGCTGGGCAGATACAGCCGCTGACCGTCGAGGTGCAGCGTGCTGAGCTCGGGGTGTGCAGGCGCCTCGTCACGCGCCCCTCGTTCGGACCCACGCGCGCTCACGCGGCGGGCGCCGACAGCTGGACCTCGACCACGCGATGCGGGTCCTTGCGGTCGCTGCGGACCGTCAGGGACGCTTCCCCATCGCTGTGACGGAACGTCACGTCGAGCTGCTGCGAGCCCTCGGGCCAGTGAACCAAGCACAGACCGCTCGCCGTGCGCTTGCGGCTCCTGAGGCGCGCACGCCGATCGAACACGCCTTCGACCTCCACCTCGTCCACGAGCTTGCCCTTTGGGTTACGCACCCGAAACATGACGGGGGTGAGTGCGTCTCGTTGGCGGCGTAACCACGACCACATGAACGGGATTATGTCACACGCGCGACATAAAATTCAACCGGTCGGCGCATGGCCGTATCGGTCAGTCAGGCGCTCGTGGGGCCTCACTTCGCGGCAGCGCGTCGCGGCAGACGGATGACGGGATCGGTGTCGTGGGCGCGGTAGAGAATGACCACCCGGCCGAGCTGACCCACCTCGTGAGCACCGCACAGCTGGGAGAGCTTCGGCGTGGCTTCTCGGCGCTCGTCGGGTGAGGACTCGAGCACGCGCACTTTGATCAGCTCGTGATCGCGCAATGCACGCGTGACGGCGTCCACCACCCCGTCGGTGATCCCTTCCCGTCCGACCTGGACCACCGGCTGAATGTGGTGCGCGAGCCCTCGGAGGTAGCTTCGCTGTTTGCCCGTGAGGTCGTCCTTGGGACGACGGGGCGGCGCCTTGGGCTCGCTCATGCCCCTTCATACCACGTGGCCTACCCACGCGCTCAACGCGCCCTGCGAGTTGCTCGGCGTCATGCCACCGTCGACGGGCGGGAGGTGACTCGGGAGCTGCGCGACGGAGCGGTGATCAGCGCAAGATGAAGGCGGGCACCACGTCGATGTCGATGCCCACGGAGATGCGGTCGCAGCCGCCGATGTCATTCGGCGCGAGGTCACCGAGACCGCGCAGGAGGATCTCGACCGCGCCCAGGGTGGGCATCAACACCTCGTCGTTGGCCACGATGTCGCGCACCATGAAGCGGTCGACCGCGGCCCCGAGCACACCCGACCCGGACTCGTCCTCGTGGAGGTCGAGCACGATTCGGGCGTCCAGCAGCGTCAGCTGGAACATGGCCTGGAGGATGTCGACGTTGACGTTGATGTCGAACGGGCGGATGTCGATGCGTCCATCGACGATCTGCACGTTGCGAACCTCGATGTCCTGGCTCATCGCCGAGATGTCGAAGCTCTGTCCGGGCTCGGGGCGTCCGTCCGTCCCGACATCGACCGGACCACTGCCAATGTGGATGCGCACCGTCACGTCGTCGTCATTCTCGAGGTCGTCGACGTTCGTGAGCTCCAGCAGCACCAGCAGGCGACCATCGTTGATGGAGGTCTGGATCAGCGCGTCCGCATTGCCCCCGAGCTGAGAAACCACTGCGGCGCCCAGGATGCTGAACTGATTGTCGACCCCCGGCGTCCCGTCGGGAGCGGTTCCGTCGACCTTCCCACACGTCTCGGGCGAGGGCGTGTCGTCCACGCGATCGTCCAGGTCGATGCCCCGCAGTGAGCCGTCGGGCTCCGGGCCGAGGACCATGCGCATCTCCGAGATCAGCAGGACGTGCGTCTGTCCTGGAGCGGGGTCCGAACAGGACACGAGCCCCGCCAGACACAGGGCCAAGAGCAGACTCGAGCCAAGCGTACGGGTGGCGCGAGAAGAGCGGGGGAAGCGTAGGTCATGCATGGGGAGCCTCGAAGACACGTCGCGAATATAACACGACCAACTGGTCATGCATTGAAAGCGCGGGGATCGCGTATCAGCGTATCAGAAGGTCCGCCACGGGGACGGCCCGAAAGTGGGTTCGGCAGGGTGGTCCGTCCGCGAACCAGTAGCGGGGGAGAGCTCCAGGGACCAACTCGAGCAGCGCAGACGACACCGTTCCGTATTGGGAGGTGTGGATGCACGTGGCCTCTAGCGCCCGCAGCAGCTCGGGCGGGAACGGGCTGTCCACGGAGACGCGCACCTCGGAGAGCGGCGGCTGCGTGTGGTCCGCCAGCAGCGTGCGCAGCGGATCCAGCTGTTCGTCCAGCGGGGCGTGCGGGTAGCGTGCGGAGTGCTGCGCAGCGGCGCGGGCGATTCGCTCCGCTTTGGGGAAGGTCGGGGACTCGAGGCGATCATTGCCGAGCACGTGGATGCCGGGGGGGAGCGCCTCCACCTCGAGCGCCGCCCGGTCGGGTCGGGCGTAGGCAACGAACAGCTCTCGTCCGTCACCCACCAGGAGGTTGAAGCCGTTGTACTCGCGTCCGTCGAGGGACCGGAGGTGGGTGAGGGCGCCGCCGAGCGTGCCGTCTGCGAGGGCGCCCGTCACGACCTCGCCGCGCGTCCGCTTGCTGGGGTCGCGCGGACCGAAGCTGCGTTGGTTGGTCAGCCCCGCGAAGAGACCGGCCGCGTGCATGCCCAGCCAGGTTCCTCCTTGCGACACGTCGACGCCGGCCACGACGGAGGGGGCGATCCGCTCGGGAGGGCGTGAGGGTCGTGCATAGAGTTCGTCACGGTTGGCCGCGACCCAGGTTCCGTGCCGCGAGGTCGCCTCCGCGTGAGTGGCTGAGCCGGCGCCATGGTGGAACGCGATCAGCGTGCACATCAGGGGCGACGCCGCGCGACGACCAGACGCTCGCCGCGCATGACGACCGTCTGCCAAGCACTCACGTCGGCCGCGGCAGCCCAGTCGGTGCTGTTGCTGTCGGTCAGCACCGTGAACCCGTGCTGGTCGAGCAGCTGCTTCATGTCAGCCCGCTCGTAGCTCGCGCGGAGCCCCTCGCCGATGGCATCGAACGTCCGACGAACCACGTGGGCACCCACCACGCCGAACGGCACCGCATCGGGCACCATATACGTCGCGATGAGTCGGCTTCCGGGCGCAGACAACTGCTCGAGCCGGGCCAGCGGGGCGAGGTACATGGTGACCCCTTCCCACACCCACGTCGTCACGCGGCCGACGTCGAACCCCGCCGACGCGAGCCGCTCGCCGAGGTCGTCGCGCTCGAAGTCCACCGCCACGTAGGAGAGGCCCTCGTGCTCGCCCATCTTCTTGCGCTTGTAGCGCTGGGTGGCCGGATGATCGACCTCGAACACCGGGCGCCCGGTGAGTGCCGGGAGTCGCCGCGCGCGAGCGTCCAGCCCAGCACCCAGCAGCACCACCTGCTCGGCCCCGTCCGCCAACGCCCCCCCGACCGCGCGATCGATGGCCGAGGTCCGCAAGGAGACGTGATCCACCATCCCGAGCGACACGACACGGTAGGCCGAGCGCACGGGTTCACGCAGCACGTCGCTCGCCTGGTAGACCTTCAGCAACGGACGGAACGGAAACGGGCAGAGCTCGACCGCGAAGGGGTCGGTGCTCATGCCCGGTCTGCTGACCCCCCGTCCGAAGCTGACGAGGGCTGCCGTGAGGCTGGGTCGGTGATCGCGCATCGGCGGACTATGCCACCTTTGGGGGCACCGGGCGACCGAGGACGGCCGACCAGCGCCGCCGGATCACTCCGCGGCGGCCTGCTCGGTCAGCGGGTAGACGCTGACCTTCTTGCCGGCCGTGCGACCGCGACGCTCGAACTTCACCACGCCGTCGATGCGCGCCCACAGCGTGTAGTCCTTGCCCACGCCGACGTTGTTGCCCGCGTGCACGGTGCTGCCGACCTGGCGCACCAGGATGGAGCCCGCGTTGACGGTCTCGCCACCGAAGACCTTGACCCCGCGGTACTGCGCCTTGGAGTCACGACCGTTGCGAGAAGAACCCTGTCCCTTTTTATGAGCCATTTCTCAGTTCCTCCTGCTTCAGCCTTGGACGCTCTGGATGCGCAGCTCGGTGAAGGGCTGGCGGTGACCGTACTTGCGGCGGTAGTTCTTGCGGCGGCGCATCTTGAAGACGATGACCTTCTTGGCGCGGTCCTGGCCGATGATCTTGGCGACGACCTTGGCGCCACCGACCGTCGGCGTGCCGACGCGCGGGGACTCGCCACCCAGCATCAGGACCTCGCCGAATTCGACCTGGCCACCGATCTCACCGTCGAGCTTCTCGACGCGGACCGTGTCGCCTTCTTGGACGCGGTACTGTTTTCCGCCCGTTTTGATGACTGCGTACATCTTTAAAATCCGTTCTGGGCCGCCGCGTCCTAGACGGGCAGGGCGGGGATTATGAGGGTGTCGCGTACGTCTGCAAGCGAAAAGAGGAGAAATCTGGCCAGCACGGTATGCTGACGCAACCGCCATGTCCGCCGACATCCTCAATACCATCGACCTCTTCGCCGGTCTCGGCCCCCTCCACCTGGCCCACCTGCGCTCGATCGCCCAAGAGCGGCACCTCAAGCACGGGGAGGTCCTGTTCGAGGAGGGGGACGACGGCAGCGAGATCTTCGTGGTGGCCGAAGGCTCCGTGCGGATCTCCAAGATGGTCCCGGGCATCGGGGAAGAGGCGCTCGCCATCCTGCGGCCCGGAGCCTACTTCGGGGAGATGGAGTTCATCGACCGGGAGCTGAACCGCGCCGCCCGGGCCATGGCCCACGAGGCGTCCGTGCTGTACGCCATCTCGTACGCGGACCTCGACATGCTGCTGGGGACCGACCGGGACCTGGCGCTCGCGATCCAGGCCAACATGCTGCGCACCCTGGCGCGGCGCCTGCGGGCCACCAACGACAAGGTGACGGCCATGTTCGCGATGGCCCAGTTCGGCTGAGCCTCGGGGGCCCCTCAGGCTTCCGGGTCCTTCGAGCGCACGGCAGAGAGCCACAGGGCGGCCAGCGTGAGGAGATCGCGAGCACGGACACTTGCGGCGGGATCCATCCAGGTCTCCCGCGTGAGGGTGGCCCCCAACGCCAGCTGGCGGGCCTCGTCGAGCCCAGGGTGCGCAGATGGGCCAAGAATTCGTCGCGTTCCATCGGTGGCGATAGTCGCATCGGGGGGGGCGACACGGAGGGTTCGAGCGTGTAGTATTCGCGCAGGAGTACTCTTGATGCGTCCTACACTCACTTTCCTCGACCTCCATCGCCCCACGCTTCGCGGGGCCCTCTTCACCGTCTCGTTCGGCGCCTGCGTGTCAGCCTTTGGCTGCGGCGGCGGTGACAACACCGTGGAGGGAGATCCGCCGATCATCCCCAGCGTGACGGCGATCGCCCCCGGCGATCCCACCTGCCCCACCGGCGGTGTGCGGGTCTCCACTGGCGTCGATGACGACCGTGACGGAGTCTTGAGCGACTCCGAGATCGACCGGACCAGCTCCATCTGCAACGGCAACAACCTGGGTGTCGAGGACGACGTTCTCGTCCGCACCGTCAGCCTGGACCCCGGCGTCGAGTGCCCCGACGGCGGCCGGCGGCTGGACATCGGACTCGACAATGGCGACGGCTCGGGTACGGCGGGCAACGCCACGCTCGAGGACGGCGAGGTGGACACCAGCTTCCTCGACTGCAACGACGCCCCGATGGTGGTGGGCGTGCAGCCCCCGACAGGCCCCGCTGGCAGCTTCGTGCTGGACACGCACGGCGGCAGCGGCGGCACGGGCGGCGGCGGCGAAGGCGGCGGGGTGTCGGAGCGCAGCAGCAACGCGACGATCGACGCGTACCTCATGCTGTCGGCCACCGGCGCCGCAGATGCCTCGTGCTCGGCGCCGACGGTGACCACGGACCTGGGCTCGAACGGGCTCGAGGTGACGTCGGACCTCGTGGTCCCCGTGGTGGACACGGACGGCGAGTCCTCCCAGGCGGACGGCGCGGTCTACACGCGCCCCGGGTTCGATGGGCTGCTGCGCTGGGACGCGACCAACCTCGTTGGCGTCCGCATCACGGGCGTGCGCGTGGCCGTGGGCGCGACGCTGACGCTGACCGAGAACAGCGGAACGACGGCGCGGGTCGTCACCGACGCGGACTTCGAGGTGCTGGGGACGCTGACGACTGGCGTGGGTGGCTCCGGGCGCTCGGGGCTCTCCGTGTTGGCCGGGCGTCTCCTGCTGCAGAACGGGTCGGTCGTGGTCACGTCGGGCTCGGGCGCAGGCGCGGGTGGCGGGGACATCTACCTCGAAGGTAGCAACCTGCTGGTAGCCCTCGGCAGCATCGACTCGCGCGGGAGCGACGGCGCGACGGGCGGAGACGGTGGAGACGTGGTGCTCGTGTCCGGCACGCAGACGTTCACCGCGGGGACCATCCAGACGCAGGGCGGCACCGCGAGCGCGGGTGATGGCGGCGACGGCGGCGGCGTGTTCATGCGGGCCGACTCCCGGCTCGTCTGCAACGGCGCAGCCATCACGGCGGATGGCGGCAACGCCACGGCCATCGCGGGCGACGGCGGCGAGGTGCGCCTGGGCGCTGACTGTGTGTACGGCACGCCCCTCGAAGTGCGCAGCAGCGGCGCCGTCCGCACCCGCGGCGGCGTCCAGACGGGCACGTGCGACCCCATGTCGTGCCGCGGTGGTGACGGCGGTGACGTGTACCTCGTCGCTGGCTTCGGGGGCTCGATCGCGACGAGTGGTGGGATCGACACGCGTGGCGGCAACTCGGCGGGCGCTGGCGGCGGCACCGGCGGCGACGTGTACCTCGACGAGGGCTACGCGTTCGAGAGCCTCGCCGTCGTGCGCCACTACGACCTGTCGGGCAACATCACGACCTTCGGCGGCGACGGCGCGACGAGCGGCGGCAGCGGCGGCGACATCGAGACCTACAACCAGGGCACGCTGGGCTCGGCGAGCCGCTACCTCGGATACGCTTCGGCGTTGCTGAGCGGCGGCGCGGGTGGGGACGGCGGCGGTCACGCGGGTGACCTGCAGTCCGTCCCGGACGGCGGTACCACCAACGGCGGCCTCGGCCTCTACGTGTTCGACACGGACGTGACCGCGGTCGGCGGCAACGGCGGGACCGGGAGCGCAGGTGACGGTGGGGTGATCGTCTTCGCTCCTTCGCTGGGGCAGCCCATCCCGGGCGGATTCTCGGAGGGCCCCTTGGAGAACTTCGTGTTCCTCGCGGACGCGACCCTGCACGGCGGCGACGGCGCGATCGGCGGTGACGGTGGTGCCATCATCGCACCTTCGGGCTGCAGCCCCAGCCTGGTCACCACGGGCATCCGTGTGGATGGCGCGATCGACATCGACGGCGGCGACGGGACGACGGGGCACGGCGGCGACGCGGGCGAGTTCAACCTCGCCACGCTGCGCGGGGCGGCATCGCTCGCGGGGAGCGTCACGGCCAACGGCGGCGCGTCCACCTCGGGCACCGGTGGTGGCTTCTACGGCTCGGTCCTGATGGGCACGCCCGCGACCCTGAGCGCATCGGTCACCGCCAGCGGTGGGTCGAGCGGCGCGGACGGCGGCTCGGCCGACGACGTGGTGGTGACGTCGTTCGGCGGCAGCTCCACGGTGACCGGCACCGTGACCGTGACGGGCGGAGCGGGCGGGACCACCCCGCAGAACGGCTCCGCGGGCGCGCTGCGCGTCGACTTCGGGTCGACCTGCATCGGCTCGGACCGCTGAGCGCGGCGGCGCGCGTTGCGCGCGCCCGATGAACGACGCCACGGGCCTCCAGATTGGGGGCCCGTCGTCGTTCGAGCACGCCACGGGCCTCCGGACTGGGGGCCCGTCGTCGTTTGAGCACGCCACGAGCTGGGCACCAGCCCTGGAGACCCGCGACGCGGCCAGACTGCCATGCCTCAGAATTGGAAGTAGTAGAAGGGGGCGCCGGAGCCCGCCCCGAGCGACAGCGCAGACACCATGAACGAAACGAACGCGACGCGGGCGGGCCAACCGACGCGCGCGAGCGCGCCCTCCGTCTGGTACCGACGGTTGAGCCAATGAATGCCATAGAGGACCGCGAGGGCGGCGAGCCAGAGCGGGCTGATGCTGACGTCGCCGTCGGCCCAGGTCAGGATGCGCTGGTACATCGAGAACGCGCCGCGCACGTCCTGCGCCCGGAAGGCGATGGTGGAGAGGCTCAGGAACACGGGCATGGCGACCAACCCTGCGCCCGTGGCGAGGGGCCCCTTGGGCAGCAGCAGGCCCCGCATCTTGAGCAGGCGGTACGCGACCAGCAGCAGCCCGTTCAGCGCGCCCCAGAGCACGAAGGTCCAGCTGGCGCCGTGCCACAGGCCGAACGCCATCCACGTGATCATGGAATTGCGCGCCGTCTTCCACTCACCGCCGCGGTCGCCGCCGAGGGGCCGGTAGAGGTAGTCGCGGAACCAGTTGCCCATGGTCACGTGCCAGCCACGGCGATAGTCCAGCGGGTTGGTGGCCAGCAGGGGGAAGTCGAAGTTGCGTGGGATCTCGTAGCCGAGCAGCCGCGCGAGGCCGCGCGCCATGGTGGAGTAGCCCGAGAAGTCGCAGTAGATCTGGCAGTTGAAACAGAAGGAGCCCACGAGCAGTGACCAGCCCGAGAAGTGTTCCGGGTTCGCGAAGACCACGTCGACGACGTTCGCGAAGCTGTCGGCGATGACGGCCTTCTTGAACAGCCCCACGAGACACAGCTCGACGCCCTCGAGCACCGCCTTGCGGTCGGGCAGTCGCGCATCGTGGATCTGTGGCACGAACTCCTCGGAGCGCAGGATGGGGCCCGCCACGAGCTGCGGGAAGAAGCTCACGAAGAGCAGGAAGTCGCCCACGCTGCGCACGGGGCGCGCGCGCCCGCGGTACACGTCGATGCTGTAGCTGAGGGTCTGGAACGTGTAGAACGAGATGCCGAGGGGTAGCACCGCATGCACCCGCAGGGACGCCACCTGGGTCTCGGCCACGAGCCCGATGGCGACGAGGTTGTCGAGCGCGAAGTCGACGTACTTGAAGTAGGCGAGCACGCCCAGGTTCCCGAGGACGCTCAGGCCCAGCAGCGCGCGGCGCCGACGGTGTGTGCTGGGCTCGATCGGGAGCGCGCCGAGCGCGCGGCCGACCATGAAGTCGAGCGCGCTCGAGAACAAGAGCAACAACACGAACGGCGGGTTCCAAGACGCGTAGAACGCATAGCTCGCGAGCACGAGCAGCCATCGCCGCGGCGGGAGCAGGCGGTGCAGCACCAGCACCACCGCGAAGAACACCAGGAACTCGATCGAGTCAAAGCGCACGGCGCCACCTGTGGCCACGTCGCCGGCGATCGCCCGCGGCGTCTTCGTCGCGACCGTCGGCGTCACCAGACGTTGCCCCCGGCCGCTGCGCACCGCCGCCGACCGCCCATTCGGTGAAACGCTCGGCCGCGGCACGCCCCAGGTGGATCAGGTCACGGAAGTCACGGCGACCGAAGGGGGGGCGGTCCTGGGCGAGACGCAGCACGGCCCCCGACAAGGGGAGTGATTTCAGGCACGCGTCGAGGCGCTGCGCCAGCGCGGGGCTGCCTGCCACGCTGCGCTCCGCGATGGGCGCGCTGGCGAGGACGAGTTGGGCGCCTGCCGCGCGTACCTCCGCGGCGAACACCACCAGGGCGCGTGCGTGGACGGTGTCGCAGCGGAAGTCGGCGAGCGTGGCGCCCTCGAGGGTGTGGATCTGCTCACCGATGCGGGGACGTTCCACCACGGGAGGCATGGCCGTCACGTCGCGCAGTGAGCCGAGCAGCACACGCCGCAGCTCGGCTCGGCGTCGCACGACGACGTTGGCCGACGCGAAGGCGCGCGACGCATGCTCGGCGCGGTCCGCGAGCAGCTCCGCCGGCGAGAAGAGGCGGAGCGCGATGGACGGGTCGTAGGCTCGGGTGCGGTCCCAGCGTAGGCCATCGAGCATGACGAATGGCGTCACGGGCACGAACACGCGGGCCGGGCGCAGCGCCCGCACCTGCGGGGAGAGCATGGCGAGCTCCACGTCCGACATGGCGGGCATCCACAGCTTCGCCACGCGAGCGCGTGGCACGGACAGACGCTCGGCCAGCAGCGAATGCGAAAAATCGGCGTCGGCGACGCTGCTTCCCATCACCAGCGCCTCGAGGCGGGACTCCCGCGCGAGCGCGAAGGCGCGGGCCTCGAGCACCACCCCCGCGTCCTCGCTACCGCTCGCCCCCCGCTCCACCCACTGCCAGAACGTGTCCGAGCGGGACGCGACCACGTCGGTAGCGATGAACACGGCGAGGCCGATGGACACGCACACCAGCAAGGTCGTGTTCCCGCTGCGGGCCTGCGCGGCCGTGGGTGCTGCCGGATCCATGGCGCGTACTACCACAGGCCACCCAACGCGACGACAGCGCGCGCGACCTGCGTCGAGGCGGGCTTCGGTCCAGGCTGCGCAGATGCGCTTCACCGACCTCCTCGCCTCCGCCGACCGCACCGAAGGTCACCTCACCCTGGACATCCCCGAGGACTGGCGCCAAGGCCGCGCGGTGTTCGGGGGCCTCCAAGCCGCGCTCGGCGCGAGCGCCATGCGGGATCTCGTCCCCGTGGAGCTCCCCCTGCGCTCCCTGCAGACCACGTTCCTGGCGCCACCCTCGGGCACCCGTGTCATCGCGCGCGCCAGGGTGCTGCGCCGCGGGAAGAGCGCCGTGCACGTCATGGCCTGGCTACGCGACGCGGACGCCGACCCGTCGTCCGCGGGAGACGAGGACGCGCTGGCCCTGCTCGTAGGGGTGTTCGGTGCGCCCCGGACCTCGGCGGTGCGCGTGACGCCTACACAGCCACGCGTGCCGTCGGACAAGCCCACCCCGTTCCGCTTCGTGCCCGGGGTCACGCCGACCTTCACGCAACACTTCGACGCCACGTGGCTGGCGGGAGCCCTCCCCTTCAGCGGCACCGAGACCACCACGGCCAGCGTGCGGCTGGGGATGCCCGAGGAGTCGACCTGCAGCGAAGCGCTCCTCGTCGCGCTGTCCGACTTCATCCCCCCACTGGGCCTCTCCATGCTGCGCACCCCCGCACCCGGCAGCTCGCTCACCTGGATGCTCGAGCTGCTCGACCACGACCTCGAGCGCCTCCCGATGACCGGCTTCCGCGTCGACGCCGAGCTGGTCGCCGGACGCGACGGCTACCACAACCAGTCCTCCACCATCTGGGCCCCCGACGGCGCCCCCCTAGCCCTCAGCCGCCAGACCATGGTCGTCTTCGGCTGAGCGCCCTCACACGCCCAGCGAGTCGAGTCGAGAAGCCACCGATTGGACCCGGTCGCGCTCAGGAGGGCTGCGAGCTCCGCGCCCCACGGAAGTTCGTGATAAAAGCCTGCCGAGCATCATGATGGAAGAACTCAGCAACTGGTTGAACACGTCCGTCGACGAAGCGACGCTGCAGCGCGTCGGCGCGTTCTTCGGCGCGATGCTGGTGACGGTCCTCATCGCCAAAGCGTCGGAGTGGGTGGTCTCGGTCAAGCTCAAGGCGCTGGCCGACAAGTCGGACACGCAGCTCGACGACGTGCTGGTGGACACCCTCGGTCGCCCCATCTACCTGGGCGTGCTGCTGTTCGGTCTGCGCTACTCGGTCGAGCTGCTGCAGGTTCCCCCGACCATCGAGCAGACCATCGGCAACGCCCTGGTGGTGGCGCTCACGATGCTCAGCGCCTGGACCATCAACAGGCTGATCAGCGAGATCTACAAGCGCATGGTGGTGCCCTGGGTCGAGGCCAGCGAGTCCAAGCTGGACGACCAGATCGTCCCGGTGGTGGAGAAGACGCTCCGCATCGCCGTGTGGACCTTCGCGCTGCTGATCTGCTTCTCGAACCTGGGCGTCGACGTCGTCTCTTTACTGACCGGTCTCGGCCTCGGCGGCCTGGCGGTGGCGATGGCGGCGCAAGACACGCTCGCCAACATCTTCGGGTCCATCACCATCTTCACGGACCAGCCGTTCCAGGTGGACGACCTGATCGAGATCGACGGGCACAAGGGGGTCGTCATCGACGTGGGCATTCGTACCTGTCGCATCCGCACCATGACGGGTGAGCGCATCCGCATCCCGAACAAGGACATCGCCGCGAAGCCCGTCGTGAACCACAGCTTCGAAGGGGCTTGGCGCTACCAAGGGGGCGTCGGCATGACCTACGGCACCAC
Source organism: Sandaracinaceae bacterium (assembly GCA_020633055.1). NCBI lineage: Bacteria > Pseudomonadati > Myxococcota > Polyangiales > Sandaracinaceae > Sandaracinaceae bacterium. The sequence goes on from JACKEJ010000016.1 coordinate 103,867, forward strand.
CACGGAAGAGCTCGAGCAGGCGCTGGCCGCCATCAAGGAGATCATCGACGAGCACCCCGCGACGACCGAGACGGGCCGCGTGTACTTCCGCAAGTTCGGGGACTCGTCACTCGACATCTCGTTCGCCCTGTTCGTGACGAACCCCAACGGGCACCGCTACCTGGCGACGATCAGTGACGTGAACGTCGCCATCAAGAAGCGCTTCGACCGGGAGGGCTGGCAGATGGCCTTCCCGTCCGTGTCCCTCTACGTGGAGCGGACCGGCGCGCTGCAGGAGCTGCGCCCGTCGTAGCGAGCCGACGAGGACTCAGTCCTCGTCGTGGCCCTCGTCGCCCTCGTCCTCGAGGTTCCCGACGGTGCCCCAGCCGTTGGCCTCACCTCCGAAGGGCGCGACCAGCTCCTGCAGCTCGCGCTGGAGCCGCGCGAGCTCGGCCGCGGTGGGCACCATCTCGACGCTGACGGCCACCTCCCAGATGGGGTCGTGCTCGTGGTCGACCTCCTCGTCGTCCTCGTGGTCGTGACCGCCGTGCTCGTCGTACTCGATCTCCGTCTCGTACCCCGCCTTGCGGAGCACCTCGGCCATCTCGTGCGCGGCGGGCTCGTCCGAGGCGAGCATGAAGAAGTCGATGACCATGGGGCTCTCGAGGTCGTGTCCGTCGGCAGCGAGCGCGTTCAGGACCTCTTGATCGTCGGCGAAGGTGTCGTCCATCGGCGCGATCATGGGAGCTGCACGGCGCACGAGCAACCAGCCACGGCGAGGTCCACGTTGCGCCCTTGACCGGACCCCCCTCGGCGACCGAACCTCGGGCGCATGTCCATCCTGACGCTCCGCCTCGAAGCCTACGATCCCGAGGCGCGCAAGCTCATCGCGGCCGCCCAGTCCCTCGCGGACGAGCGCCGTCACTCCGAGGTGGAGCCCCTGCACCTCCTGTTCATCCTGCTCGAGCAGAGCCCGGTCGTGCAGCAGGCCATCGAGCGCCTGAACGTGGACCCCACGGACCTCATCGTCGAGGCCGAGCTGCTGATTCGGCGCCGGCGCACGGTGGACGGGGGCACGTCGTACATGTCCCCGCGCGTGCTGGACCTGCTCGGGCGGGCGGAGGGCGAAGCCGCTCGCGATGGTGGCGTCCCCGTGTCGGTGCTGCACCTGATGCTGGCGTGCGCCCAGGAGACCACGGGAGCCGTGCGCGACGTGTTCCAAGCCGTGGGGGTCAGCGCGCCCGTGCTGCGTGCGGGGCTGACCGCCAGCAAGACGGCCCCCGCGGCGGCGGCCTCGGGAGGCGCGGGGAGCGGCGCCGGACGCGGTGGCGCGACGAGCACGACGAGCGCGGCACCGCTCGAGGAGTTCGGGCGCGACCTCACCCGGCTGGCCGCACAGGGCAAGTTCGACCCCACCGTGGGGCGTGATGCGGAGATCCGCCGCATGCTCCAGGTGCTCGCGCGGCGGCGCGAGAACAACCCGCTCCTCGTGGGCGAGGCCGGCATCGGCAAGACCTCCATCGTGCAGGCCCTCTCGATGCGCATCGCGACGCACGACGTGCCCACCATGCTCAAGGAGAAGCGCATCGTCGCGCTGGACATGGGCGCCATGATGGCCGGGGCGAAGATGCGCGGGCAGCTCGAGGAGCGCATGCGGGGGGTGCTCGACACGGTGCGCGACTCGGGCGGCGAGATTCTCCTGTTCATCCCCGACCTGGGCGCGCTGCTGGGTCCGCAGGAGGCCGGCGCTGGCGCGATGCTGGCGACCGCGCTGGCGCGTGGAGAGCTGCGGGCCATCGCCGTGGCCACCCCGGCCACGGTGCGCAAGGCTCACGACGAGGGCGCTGCCCTGCTGCAGCGGTTCGTGGCCATCGCCGTGGAGCCGCCCACCATCGAGGAGGCCATCGCCGTGCTACGCGGCGTCGTCGGGCGCTTCGAGGCAGATCACGGGGTGCGCATCCAGGACCCCGCGCTGGTGGCCGCGGCCCAGTTCGCGCGCCGCTACGTGACTGGGGTGCAGCTGCCGAAGAGCGCCGTGGACCTGATCGACGAGGCCGCCGCCCAGGTACGGGTCGAGATGGAGAGCGTCCCCAGCGCGGTGGATGCGCTGCTCCGCCGGCTCGAGGCGCTCGAGATCCAGCATGCGTCCCTCGCCAATGACGAGGACGCCGAGAGCGTCCGCACCCGCGATGCGCTGGCGGCCGAGATCGCCACCTTGCGCCCCAAGGTGGAGGCTATGCGCGAGCAATGGCGCCGCGAGCTCTCGTCCGTGTCCGAGGTGCGACGCATCAAGCAAGAGCTACAGGCGGCGGAGCGCGAGCTGGAGCAGGTGCGCGCGAGCGAGGACCACGCGCGGGCTGGCGAGCTGCGCTTCGGCACCATCCCGCTCTTGGAGCGGCAGCTCGCGGAGGCCTCCGCGGCGGGGGCGGACAACCCGGACGCCGGTGTCGTACACGACGTGGTGCACGCCGAGGACGTGGCCAACGTCGTCGCGGCCTGGACCGGTGTCCCGGTGGCCAAGATGCTCGAGGGGGAGACCGAGAAGCTGCTGCAGATGGAGGCCCGGCTGGGCGAGCGTGTCATCGGGCAAAGCCACGCCGTGGTCGCCATCGCGAAAGCCGTGCGCCGCGGTCGCATCGGCATGCGTGACCCCAAGCGCCCCATCGGCTCGTTCTTGTTCCTGGGCCCCACGGGCGTGGGCAAGACCGAGCTGGCCAAGGCGCTGGCCGAGTTCCTGTTCGACGACGAGGCGTCGCTCACCCGCCTCGACATGAGCGAGTTCATGGAGAAGCAGAACGTGGCCCGCCTGCTGGGTGCGCCGGTGGGCTACAAGGACTCGGACGCGGGCGGACAGCTGACCGAGGCCGTGCGCCAGCGCCCCTACAGCGTGGTGCTGTTCGACGAGATGGAGAAGGCCCACCCCGATGTGTTCAACGTGCTCCTGCAGGTGTTGGACGACGGGCGCCTGACGGACAGCCGGGGGCGGCTGGCGCACTTCTCGGACACGGTCGTCATCATGACCAGCAACATCGGCAGCCACCTCATCCTGGACCACGAGGGGGACGACGCCTCGCTCAACGAGAAGATGGAGGAGGAGCTGCACCGGCAATTCAAGCCCGAGTTCCTGAACCGCATCGACGAGGTGATCATCTTCAACCCGCTCAGCGAAGAAGACCTCTTGGGCATCGCCAAGATCCAGCTGCGCAGCATCGGCAAGATGCTGGGGCACCGGCGCATCGGGCTGGAGGTGGCCGAGGACGCCCAGCGCTACCTGGTGGAGCTGGGCTACGACCGGGCCTTTGGCGCGCGCCCACTCAAGCGGGTGCTGCTCAAGGAGCTGCAGGACCCGCTTGCCGAAGCCATGCTGCGCGGCGGCTACGACGCGGGTGACCGGGTGCAGGTGGGGCTGGAGGGTGAGGGGGCGCAGCGCGCTCTCACCTTCCAAAAGGTGTGATACAAGGCGTCCATGCGCTCGCCCCTCCGCCCCTCCGCCCCTCACGGCGCGACTCGTCGTGTCCGACTCTCGCGTCCCACCTTGGCCCTCTCGCTGCTCTTGCTGCTTGGCTTGGCGCACGCCATCCCCGGCTGCGGTGGAAGCAATGGCGCGCCACCCGACGACGCCGGAACCAACGGCGACGCGGGCGACCCAGGGGTGCCCGTCAACATGGGCGCACCGGACATCCTGACCGACGCGGAGCCAGTGGCGGGCTTCCAGTTCCTCGAGACCAGCTACACGGTGCCGGGGACGGGCGAGGAGCGCACGATCCGGCTCAACGTCTGGTACGCCACGAACGACACCGAGGGCACCTCGACGCGCTTCAACGCACTGTCGGTAGACGCCAACTCCTACTTGGACGCGAGCGTGCGCGTTCCCAGCGGCCAGGCTCCCCTGATGGTCTACTCACACGGCGACCGCGCCTGGGGCGGCAGCAACTTCCGGCTGGCGCGACAGTTCGTGCGCAACGGCTGGATCGTCGTCGCGCCCGACCACACGGGCAACACGGCCCTCGACAACATCCTCCCTCGCGCCTTCGAGTACGACATGGTGCGCGCCTACGACATGCGCGCCACGATCGACGCCATCGAGAACCTGCCCAGCACCCACCCGCTCGCCGGACACGTCGCCACGTCGCGCGTCCTCGTCGCAGGGCACAGCTACGGCGGTCACACCGCGTGGCTCGTGGATGGGGCCGGGCTCGACCTCACAACCATCGAGGCGAGCTGCGCCCCCGACTGTGTGGAGGCCGAGCTGGACGCGTTCCGCATGTTCGTGCCCGACACACGCATCGTCGGTGCCATCGCGCTCGACGGCGGTGTCGGGACGGACCGCGTGGCCGACGCGGGCTTCGCCGACATGACCGGGCCGATGCTGTTCATGACCCCCACCAACGACGCGGGCGACATGGCACTGTACGACCGCTCCGCGCTCGCAGACGTGACCTGGGTGCAGCTCGACGGCGCGTGCCACGAGTCGTTCACGGGGACCTTCAGCTGCCAGACGCTGCCGCTGACCACGAGCCTCCCGATCACGCACACCTACGCGGTCGCGTTCGGCATCAGGACGGTGCTGCAGTCCGACGACGCGGCGCTGCTGGCCATCCTGGACGGAACCACCGAGGTGGACCCGGTGGTGACCTTCTCGCGCCACATCCCGTGATCGTCCCATCTCGCTGACGACGGTTCGGCGAGGAGTCCGGCGTGCCGCGAAGCCGCCGGGCACCACGGCGACGCCGTCCCCGTTGAGGTGAGCGTCGAATCCGGGCATCGTCGCGGGATGACCCGTCGCACATGGAAGCGCCGTGCCGGGATCGCGCTCGGTGCGGTCGTCCTCACGCTGCTGGCCCTGTACGTCGTCTTCGGCGGCGGCAGGGCGCCCACGGCGGGCGACATCGTCGGCCCGCGGCTGCCCGTCGAGGTGGTGAGCGCGCGCGACACGCGCAACGCCGAGGCGCTGCCCGAGGGGGCCGACCCGGATCAGACGCGCATCCTGTTCGGCGACCTGCACGTGCACACCACGTTCTCGGCCGACGCGTTCATGCGATCCCTGCCGCTGATGGGGGGCGAAGGCGCGCACCCACCCGCCGACGCGTGCGACTTCGCGCGCCACTGCTCGCAGCTCGACTTCTTCGCGCTGACCGATCACGCCGAGATGCTCACGCCGCGCCTGTGGCGCGAGTCCAAGCAGTCCGTGCGCGACTGCAACGCGCTGGCCGAGGCCGGGGGCACCGAGCCGGACCTGGTCGCCTTCACGGGCTTCGAGTGGACGCAGGTGGGCACGACGCCCGAGGAGCACTACGGGCACAAGAACGTCATCTTCCACGGGACGGCCGAGGAAGAGCTCCCGGCGCGCGCCATCGCGTCGAGCGGCCTGCTGCAGCGGGCCTTCTCGGCGCCCGGGGGCATCGCCACGTTGGTCAGCATCCCCATCACCGAGTTCAGCGAGCGGCAGGCCTACCTCGACATCGGCGAGTTCTTCCGCGAGAACATGGCGCTCGACACGTGTCCGACCGGTCCGTCACCCGGCCTGCCGGCCGAGTGCCGCGAGTACGCGGAGACGCCCGCCGTGCTGTTCCGCAAGCTGGACGAGTGGGGGCTCGACGCGCTGGTCATCCCGCACGGCACCACCTGGGGCTTCTACACGCCCCCGGGCTACACGTGGGACAAGCAGCTGGACCCAGCACAAGACAGCCCCCGGCAGGGCCTGGTCGAGGTCTACAGCGGGCACGGCAACTCGGAGGAGTACCGCCCCACCCCGCACGTGCTGCGCAACGACGATGGAACCCACGGCTGCCCGGCGCCCACCGACGCGTTCGAGCCGTGCTGCCATCGGGCGGGCGAGCTGATCCGCGCCCGCTGCGCAGCGGCCGGCGAGAGTGAGACCGAGTGCGAAACGCGGGCCGCGACGGCGCGCTCGAACTACGCCAACGCAGGCGTCGCCGGGCACCACACGGTGCCGGGCGCCACCGTCGAGGAGTGGGGCAACTGCGGGCAGTGCACGGACTGCTTCGAGCCGTCGTTCATGTCGCGCTTCGGGGGGTCGGTGCAGTACGCGCTCGCGCGCGGGCACTTCGAAGAGGGGCAAACGGCGCGGCACGCGACGTGGGGCTTCATCGCGTCCAGCGACAACCACGGCGCACGCCCCGGCACCGGCTACAAGCCCTACGACCGGCGGCAGATGACGGAGGCCTCGGGCTTCGTGGACCAGTCCTACCGTGACCGCATCTTCGGCGCGGCCCCGGAGCGCGTGGCGCGCTCGCGCGCGGTCGACGACACCCTGCTCAGCGAGATCCCCGCGTTCGCAGTGGTCGACCTCGAGCGCCAGGCGTCGTTCTTCATGACAGGCGGCCTGGTCGCCGTGCACGCCACGGCGAGGTCGCGCGACGCCATCTGGGAGGCGCTGCGCGCGCGCAGGGTGTACGGCACCAGCGGCGACCGCATCCTGCTGTGGTTCGACATCGTCGATGGCGACGGGACGCTGCCGATGGGGTCGGTGGTGAGCCGCGGCGCGGCGCCCACGTTCCGCGTCCGTGCCGCGGGGAGCTTCGAACAGATCGCGGGCTGCCCACCCGACCGCATCGAGGCGCTCGGCAGCGCGCGCTTCGAGCGGGTGTGCCGCGGGGAGTGCTACCACCCGGGCGACCGCCGGCGACGCATCGAGCGCATCGAGGTGGTGCGCATCCGGCCGCAAGAGCGTGAGGACGAGCCCATCGCGGGCTTGATCGACGACCCCTTCCTGGTGCTGCCCTGCCCCCCGGGCCGCGCCGTGTGCGAGCAGACCTTCAGCGACCCGGGCTACGGCGAGCGTGATGCCGTGTACTACGTGCGCGCCATCCAGGAGACCACGAGCGAGATCAACGCCGGGGGCCTGCGCTGCGAGGGCGGTGTATGCCGCCCGTGCCACGGCGACTACCGCACCGACGTCGAAGACGACTGCGCGGGCCCCTCCAACGAGCGCGCGTGGGCCTCTCCCATCTACGTGCGCTGGGACGCGTCTCTGGTGCCGCCCCCCACCGCCGTGACCGGCGACGAAGGCGCGAACGCGGGTGGGACCGCCCGCGCGCCCTCCGATGAGTAGCCCGCGCGTGGACGACACCCGACGTCCCCCGTGGCCCACGCTGGCCTTGACCGGCGGGATGGCCCTCGCCCTCGCCCTCGCTGCTGGCGAGACCGTGCGGGTGAGTGACGCGCCCACAGACCTGCCCGCGCATGCGGCCGCGCGCGTGGGCGACGTCGTCATCACCCAGGACGAGCTCGACCGCGCCACCGCCGCGCTCGCCAGCGACCGGCGTGGCGGCCAGCGCCCCGACGACCGCGCCCACGTGCTCGAGCGGTTGGTGGACGAGGCGCTGTTGGTGGAGCTCGCGCTGTCGCACGGGCTCCCTCACCGCGACCCGCGCACCCGCGCGGACCTGAGCGCGGCTGCGCTCGCGTTGCTGGCCAGCGAGGCCGAGCTGAGCGAGCCGAGCGAGCCGGAGCTGGAGCGGTTCTACGGGGAGCGCCGCGGCGAGCTGAGGGGCGCGCCGCAGCTGCGCGTGGAGCTGCGCTTTGCTCGTGGCCCCGACGCGGTCGCACGCGTGATGGCCGAGGGCGAACTGCTGGACGACGCGCCGCTGCCGGTCCCGGGAGGCTGGGTCAGCGAGCGCGACCTACGCGAGCTGGTCGGACCGTCTCTGGCGAGCGCGCTGTCGGCGGCCGAGGTGGGCGTGTGGCTCCCGCCGCACCCGCTGGACGACGGCCTCGTGAGGCTGCGCGTGGCGGACCGTCGTGCCCCGGAGGCGCCGCCGCTCCGCGAGGTGCGCGACGAGGTGAGGGCCCTTTACCGCCGCCAGCGCGGTGACGACGCCGTACGCGCCTACTTGGAGCGCGCACGCCGCGATACCCCGATCGTCCGACGCGTGGCTCCGGGCTCGGCCGTGGAATGAGCTCGCGAGCGCCGCATCGTCGTGGGCCAACGCCCGAACGCGCGACGGGTCTCTCGAGGGCGTTCGTGTCGCTGACCGCGCGCGCGTCGCTGACCGCGCTCGTGTCGCTGACCGCGCCTCTCTCGGCACACGCCCACGATCGCAGCGTGTCCCAGTCCGTCGTCCACGTCGCAGGTCGGGAGGTGTCCGTGCGTGTCCGTTCACGCACCGTGGACCTGAGCTCCCTGTCGCCCGAGCTCGCCATCTGGGCGCATCGGTTCGCGTCGGGCAGCGCCCCCGACGCAGAGCTGCCGCCCACGCTCGTGGCGGCGTTCCATACACACTTTCGCGTGGTGGACGCGAGCGGCCGCACCTGCGCTGGGGCGCCGCCGCTGCGCACGACGAGCCCACCCGCCGAGCTCCGGGTGCTGCTGCGCTTCACGTGCACAGCACGACCCACGCGCTACGTCGTCACGCCCTGGCCCGTCCCTGGACACCATCACATGGCGCACCTCGAGGGTGGACGCGACGACCAGAGCGTGCTCGTCGTGGGGGAGAAAGGGGAGCTACCACTCGGCCCGCCCGGCGAAGAAACTGGGCCTCGCCCCGGGAGCGCTTCCATCCTGTATGCCTATCTGGTGCACGGCGCACGGCACGCCGCGACGGGCTGGGACCACGCGGCGTTCGTCCTCCTCCTGCTCGTGCTGGTGCGGCGCGCGCGTGAGGCCATGGTCTTGGTCACGGGCTTCACGGTCGGGCACGCGCTGACCCTCTCGCTCGCCGCGCTGTCGGTGCTGGAGAGCGACGCGCGGGCGGTCGAGTCACTCATCGCAGCGTCGGTGCTGCTCGTGGCCGCCGAGAACGTCGGGCTCGCCGAACCCGAGGGAGCACGGCGCGCGCTCCCCATCGTCATGGTCGCCGTAGTGGCGGGTGCCCTGGGAGCCGCCGCTGGGGTCGCGGCCCTAGGCTACTTCGCGCTCGCGGCAGCGTGCCTGGGAGGGCTACAGGTCACGCGAGCCGAAGCGACGCCCCGGCAAAGCGCACGCATGGCGCTCGCAGTGGGCTTCGGCTTGGTGCATGGGCTCGGCTTCGCGTCGGGCTTCGACGCCACGGGGCCGTCCCGCGTGGGGAGACTCGTCGCGTTCAACGTGGGCGTCGAGCTGGCACAGCTGGGCTGGGTCGCCCTGGGGTGGGTCGCGCTGTCCCTGCTCGGTCGCCCAGGAGCGGTGTGGCGACGCCGCGCCGTGCTGGCGGTCTCGGTCGTCGCTGGGAGCGGCGCGACGTACGCATGTGTGCTGCGCGCGCTGTCCCCCTGACCTGTTCCGCGGTCACTACGCGCCGGCGCTCGCCCTGCGCACGGAGCCTGTTACGCTCGGCCTCGGTGGGCGACCACCCCCCCAGACCCCAATCGAGGAACGTCATGTCAGGCACCTTGCGCAGATCCCTCCTCGCGACCGCCGTCGCGCTCTCGACGACCGCCCTGCTCGTGGCATGTGGCGGCAGCGAGCCCGAAGAGACCCCGACCCCGACCCCGAGCCCGGAGCCAGCGCCGGCCGCCACGGCGACCAGCCTCACCAGCCACGCGCCACTCGCCGCGCTGCCACCAGCCCCCGAGGTGCCCGCCCCCAAGCTCGAGCTCGGCCGGCGGCTCTACCACGACACGGCGCTCTCCGGTGACGGCACCGTGGCGTGCGTCACGTGCCACAGCTTCGACCACGGCGGGGCCGAGAACCGCCGCACCTCCGAGGGCATCCGAGGCCAGATCGGGCCCATCAACTCGCCCACGGTGCTGAACGCCAGCCTGGCCATCCGCCAGTTCTGGGACGGCCGCGCCGCCGACCTTGCAGAGCAAGCGGCGGGCCCGGTCGCCAACCCAGTCGAGATGGGCGCCACCTGGGACGACGTGGTCGCGCGCCTCGGCGGCGACCCGAGCTACGTCGCGGCCTTCACGGCGGCGGGCTACGACGGCGTCTCGCAGGCCAACATCACGGACGCCATCGCCGCGTTCGAGAGCACGTTGCTGACCCCGGGTCCCTTCGATCGCTTCATCGGCGGAGACCACAGCGCCTTGAACGAGCAGCAGCAGCGGGGCTACATGACCTTCCGCGAGGTGGGCTGCATCGCCTGCCACAACGGCCCCGCGCTCGGCGGGCAGTCGTTCCAGAAGATGGGCGCCGTCCAGGACTACTTCGCGCTGCGCGGCGGCGAGGTCACCGAAGCCGACCTCGGGCGCTTCAACTTCACGCACGAAGAGGGCGACCGACACTTCTTCAAGGTGCCCACGCTGCGCAACGTCGCGCAGACGGCGCCCTACTTCCACGACGGCTCGCAGGCGGAGCTGGCCGGTGCGGTGCGCATCATGGGGCAGGTGCAGCTCGGGCGTGAGCTGACCGACGCCCAGGTCGAGGACATCGTGGCGTTCTTGCGCGCCCTCGATGGTGAGCTCCCGGCCCACGCGCGCATGCCCGCTACGGCCGCGGAGGCCCCCGCCGCCGAGTGAGCGGCCACGCATGGACGCTCCGCGCGACCCGTAGGCTGCACCCCTCGATCGCAGGGTGTGACCTACGGGTCGCCGCGCGTGGGCTCCTCGCGCGCGCATCCATGACACGAGAACGTCGGAATTCAGGGGTTCCGATCATGGTCCGCTTCGTGCTTAGGTGGCCTGCGCGCCGCGGGGCACAAGGGGTGTCCGCTGCGAAGCGCGCGAAGGGTGAAGACACATGAGCAAGTTGCTGAAGAAGGGTTCCAAGGGGGAAGACGTGAGCGCGCTGCAGAAGCAGCTGGTCCAGCTGGGCTACGCCATCTCGGTGGACGGCGACTTCGGGCCCGCCACGGAGAAGGCCGTCCTCAGCCTGCAGACGGCGTTCGGCTACGATGTGGACGGCATCGTCGGCCCGGGGACGCAGAAGCTGGTGGAGGCGCAGATCGGCTACGGCTGGAACGCGACCGCGCCCGACGCCACCGAGAAGGCCCTGCGCGCTCAGGGGAAGGACCCGGCTGCCGTGGCGGCCGAGAAGGGCGCGCCCGCGAAGGGCAAGTGATGGCGCCCGGGCCGGTCAGCGTCCGCGCGACGCGACCGGCCCGCGCTCCCGCAGGCGGTTGTAGACGGACGCGCCGGCAAGCCATACGCTCGGCCAGTGTCCCTACCTGACCCCGAACGCGCTCGACGACACCTCGGCCTGGGCCTCTACATCCTGGGCATGCTGCTGGGCTTCCTGCAGCTCATCATCTGGTTCGTAGGGCTGCCGGTCCTCGCCGGTGAGGGCGCCATCCTCATGTACATGTGCATGGGCGCGGTGCTCGCGTTCCCTGCCGGCGTCATGTACTTGACGTTCCCGCGTCTGCTGGACCGCTACGACCCCGAGCCCTGGTACGCGCTGCTCGGCTGCTTGTTCTGGGGCGGCATCGCCGCGTGCGGCTTCTCGGTCACCATCAACAGCTTGGTGGGTGGGTGGTTCGGGAACGTGTACGGCGAGCAGGCCGGCGAGATCGTCGGCGCCGTCATCTGCGCACCCATCGTCGAGGAGTTCTGGAAGGGCATGGCCGTGTTCGGCATGTTCGTCTTCCTGAAGCGCGAGTTCGACGGCATCGTCGACGGCATCATCTACGCCAGCTTCGTCGCGCTGGGCTTCGCGGCCGTGGAGAACGTCCTGTACTACGGTCGCGCCGCAGCCGAAGGCGGGCTCGGCGGGCTGGGGGCCAACTTCGTGCTGCGCGGCATCCTCTTTCCGTGGGGCCACCCCGTGTACACGGCCATGACCGGCATCGGCTTCGGCCTGGCGCGTGAGGGGCGGCACCCAGCCCTGCGTGCCCTCGGGCCCGTGTTCGGCTACGCGCTCGCGGTCACGTTGCACGCCATGTGGAACGGCGGCGCGACGTTCGCCGGGATGAGCGAAGAGGGAGGCGCCATCTTCTGCATCAGCATCCTGCTGTGGTTCGCGTTCGTCACGGCCTTCATCGGGATGGTCATCGCCCTTGTGCGTCGTCGCGGCCGCATCCTGCGCGCGCACCTGCTGGACGAGGTCGCGCTCGGCAACATCACCGCCAGCGAGCTCGAGATCGTCACGAGCGCCTTCGGCCTCCTGAACTTCCGCATGAAGTACGGGCGTGAGGGCGCCGAGTTCGTGCGCGCCATCGCGCGCCTGTCGCTCTCCAAGTGGCACACCACGCGCGCGCAGTCGCAGAACATGAGCACCGTCAGCATGGACTTCATCCTGCCCCTGCGCGCCAAGATCGCGATGGGTCGGCAGTCGCTGGCCAAGCGCGGATATCGCTGAGCGCATGCGGCTGCACGTCACCTGTGCCCCGGGGCTCACGGGGCTGCTCTCGGCCGAGCTCAGCGCGCTCCTGCTGCTCGCGGGGCGACCCGCAGACGCGCTGACCGCGTCGAACGCGCTCGGGGTGGAGGCCGTAGTCGTGGACGTGGACGACGCGTGCGGGTTCGACCGCATCGCCTTGCTGAACCTGGGGCTCGGGCTGGCGACGTCCGTGCGCGTCGAGCTGGCCTCGTTCTCGGCGTCTCAGTTTCCACAGCTCGTGCGCAAGCTGAGGCAGGTCGCCTGGGGGCCGTGGGTGTCCCCCACGCTACCGCTCGACCTGCGCGTGCGCAGCGTGAAGAGCCGTCTCTACCACACGAAGGCCATCGCCGAACGCACCCGCCGCGCCATCGAAGAGTCGCTGCGCAGCCCGTCTCTCGCGACGCTCGACGAGGGCAGCGACGTGCCACACACACGCATCCACGTGGACGCGCTCGAGAACCGCTTCCACGTCACAGTGGACACCAGCGGCGAGCCGCTCTACCGCCGAGGCTACCGGCTGGCCACGGGCAAAGCACCGCTGCGCCCTGACTTGGCGCGAGCGCTGGTGTTGGTGTCCGGGTGGGATCGCGCGACGCCCCTGGGCGACCCGTTCTGTGGCGCGGGGACGGTGCTCGTCGAAGCCGCGCTGCTGGCGACCGGTCGCGCCCCAGGCGCGGGACGGAGCTTCGCCTTCCAGTACGCGCCGGCTCACGTCGCGACCGTCCTCGACGCAGCTGCCGCCCAGCTCTCGGAGCGTGTCTCTCCCCGCACGGCGCTGCCGCCGCTGCTGGGCTCCGACCGCGACGCGGGGGTCATCGCGTCGGCCCACGAAAACGCCGAGCGTGCAGGGGTCGCGCAGCACCTCACGCTGTCGGTCGCGCCCGTGTCGGACGCACCGGTCTTCACCCAGCCGCTCGGGCCACGCGTGCTCGTCAGTAACCCTCCCTACGGCGTGCGGGTGGGTGACGAGCGCACGCTCCGGAACCTCTACCAGCGCACCGGGAGCCTCGTCCGCAGCCTACCGCAGGGCTCGCGCGCGGCCTTCCTGACCCCACCGCAGCGAGCGCGTGACTTTGGCCTCACGCTCGCGCGCGCCTTCGAGAGCAATCACGGCGGACAGCACGTCGTGGCCAGCGTCACACAAGGCTGACGCGAAGGGCAGCCCCCTGGACCGAGGAGACGGGCATCAGCCCGGCGCCGGCGCGAGAATGACCACGCTGGTGGCGCTCAGCTCGAGCGCCACGTCGGTCGCCCCCGCACCCTCGCTGGCGAGGTGTTCCCGCTCGGCCGCGCCGAGCGGACGCACAGTGAGCGGCCCCTCCACGATCGCGCGCCGACCTGCGACGTCGCGTGGAAGGAAGAAGGCGTGGCCGGCCATGGGCACGCGCACCGCGCGCGCCTGTGAGTCGCGCAGCTCCATCCAGCAGCCCATGCGCTGACACACGGCGCTGATCTCCCCTTCGGTGCGCACTACCTGTCCGGTATAGCGCGCGGGCTCGTCCAGGAGCGCGCCGAGCGGCACGGTCTCTCCGTTCCCCACCAACGGAGCGCCGAAGCTTCGTTCCCCCGTCTGGGCCTCGGATGCGCCCTCCGCCGCGCCGGGCACACCGCTCGGGGTCTCCGCGTGCTCCGTGCTCCCAGTGCTCTCAGGAGGGACACCCTCGCGTGCGCACGCCATCGTCGCCAGGAACGCGAGCGGGATGGTCAGGAGGTAGGTGCTGCGCGAGCGGGGGGAGCCGTTCATGGGGACAGGAATTACCAGACGCGCGTCCAGGATGCAGCGGGGTCGCGCGGCGAGGCTGGTGTTTCACGCCGAGAGCGGTAAAGATGGGTCCCGATGTCGGACAGCGAGTCGATCGACGACCTGATGCAACGCGCCCGCAAGGCGCTGCAAGACGGGCGCAACGAGGAGGCGCTGGTCGACCTCCAGCGTGTCATCGCCCTCGCGCCGAACCTTGCCGAGGCTCATGGGCGAAGGGGCGAAGCGCTGCGCCGGCTGGGGCGCTACGGCGACGCGCTCACGGCGCTCAACACCGCCATCCGTCTCGACCCGCGCTACGCCTTCGCGCTCGCCTCACGCGGCGACACCCACCATCGGCTGGGCGACCGCGCCATGGCGATCAGCGATCTCGGCGTCGCCATCGAGCTCGACCCACGCTACGTGTGGGCCCTGTACCGACGCGGCGAGATCCAGATGGACGCGGGTCAGTACGACGCCGCCATCGCGGATCTGAGCGCCGCGCTGGAGGTGGACCCCCAGCACGTCTCCGCCCTCGCGTCGCGCGGTGAAGCCAAGCGCCTGGCGGGCCGCTTCCAAGAGGCCATCCCCGACTTCGACGCAGCCCTGGTGCTGAACCCGAAGCTGGCCTGGGTGCTGGCGAGCCGCGGCAAGTGCCACGCGCAGTGCGAGCGACGCACCGAGGCGCTGGCCGACCTGGACGAGGCCATCCGGCTCAAGCCCGAGTTCCCCTGGGCGCTCGCCCAGCGCGGCGAGCTGCACCGGCTCACGAGCGACCACCGCCGCGCCATCGCCGACCTCAGCAGCGCGATCGCGCTGGATCCGGGCAACGCCTGGTCGTGGGGGAGCCGCGGGGCGAGCTATCGCTCCACACGGCGGCTCGAGGAGGCCTGGGCCGACCTGTCGCAAGCGGTGCGCCTGGACGCCAACTACGCGTGGGCGCTGGCGAACCGCGGCATGGTGCTCTTCGAGATGGGCCGCTACGAGGCCGCGCTGGTGGACCTCGACCGCTCCATCGCGCTCGACGGAAACAACCCGTTCGCCATCGGTCGCCGCGCCGAGACCTACGTGGAGCTGCGTCGCTACGACGCCGCCCTGTTCGACTTCGAGCGGCTCTTGCAGCGCAACCCACAGGACTCCTGGGCCATCTCACACCGCGCGGACACGCTGCGCCTGCTCCACCGCTTCCAGGAGGCCATCGCGGGCTTCGAGCGGGCCATCGACCTCAAGCCCGACTACGCTTGGGCCGTCGCGTCCCGCGGCGAGACCCGCTTCATGATGGGGGACCCGGAGAGCGCGCTCGCAGACTTCGAGCGTGCCGTGGAGCTGCAGCCCGACTACCCCTGGGCCCACGAGGGGCGCGCCCGCTGCCTGCAGCAGCTGGAGCGTCACGAGGACGCCCTCGACGCCCTGGAGCCGCTCATCGCCCAGCAGCCCAAGTCGGCGCGCCTGTTCCGTATGCGCGCACAGTCGCGCCTGGCCCAGGACGACCTCGAGCGGGCGCTGATGGACTACGAGGTAGCCCTCGGCATCAAGCCGGACCACGCCGACAGCCTCATGGGACGCGCCAACGTGCTGTGGCAGATGGGCCGGCACGTCGACGCGGCGCTCGCCTACGCGAAGCTCGTGGAGCACCCCACGCACGGCAACACGGCGCTCGCGCGACGCGGCGACAGCCTGCGCGCGCTGGGTCGCTACACCGAGGCGGTGGCCAGCTACACGCGGGCGGTGGAACGCGACGCTGGAGACGCGCTCTCACTCGTCGGTCGCGCGCTCGCGCTGCACGCGCTGGGGCGCCTCGACGACGCGCTGGACGACCTGAACGCGGCGGAGACGCTGGACGCGGAGCTGCCCGGCCTCGCGAACGCGCGTGCCGAGACCTGGCTGGAGCTGGGTCAGCTGGACCTCGCCCTCGAGGCCTACGACGACGAGGTGGGGCGACACGGAGACGACGCCACGCTGCTCGCCGCGCGGGCCGAGGCCCATCGCCGCAAGGGAGACGGCGCGCAGGCGCTGCTGGACCTCCATCGCGCGCTCGACCAAGACCCCGCTTGCCTCGAGGCCCGGCTCGGTCGGGCTCGCGTGTACGGGGACTCGGGACGGCACGAAGCCGCTCTGGTGGACGCCGAGGCGGCGCTGGCCGCGGTCGCCGATTCGGTCCCCGCGCACGTCGCGGTCATCGCAGCCTTACGCAAGCTGGGGCGCCTGGACGCTGCGCTGGCCCGCGCCGACGACGCGGTGGCGCAGCTGCCCGGGGAGGCGAGCCTCTACCTGCAGCGGGCGCTGGTGCATCGCGAGCTGGGCCACGGCGGCGACGCGGCAGCGGACTTGCGCAGCGCGGAGGACCTCACCCGGGCGCGGCTGGACGCGGCGGGGGGAGACCTACACGAGCACCCTGCGCTGTCGCTCGAGCTGCTGGTGTACGTGATCGCCGCCGGCCGCCCGCTCGAAGCGCGCAAGCTCGCGAACGAGCTGCTGGTCCATGCGCCGCCGCGACACCTGCTGCGGCGAACGGTCGAGCGCATCGACACCCTCCAAGCAGAGCTCGGCGACGGCGAGGCCGGGGCACAGGTGCGCGCCATGCTGATGCGCGCGAAGTAGGCTCCGTACCCGCGAGCGAGAGCGGTCTTCACCGGTCCGCGAGCAGTCGGCGCTGAGCATCGGCCCCAGACAGCGGGCGCTCGAAGAGGTACCCCTGCCCCAGGTCGCAGCCCATCGAAGTGAGCCGCTCGCGCTGCCCCTCGGTCTCCACCCCTTCGGCGACGATGCTCATCCCGAGCGACTGACCCATCGCCACGACGGCGGAGACGATGTCGCACGCGCGAGCGTCGCGATCGATGGGGT
This sequence comes from Sandaracinaceae bacterium, assembly GCA_020633055.1. NCBI lineage: Bacteria > Pseudomonadati > Myxococcota > Polyangiales > Sandaracinaceae > Sandaracinaceae bacterium. The sequence continues at coordinate 120,627 of JACKEJ010000016.1, forward strand.
CGATGAACGTGCGGTCGATCTTGAGCACGTCCAGCGGCAGCTCGGCCAGCGCCCGGAGCGAGGAGTACCCCGTCCCGAAGTCGTCCATGGCGAGCGACACGCCGAGGTCGTGCAGCCCGCGCAGCACGCGGCGGCTGGCGACGGCGTCGCGCGCCAGGGCCGTCTCGGTGATCTCGACGCGCAGGCGCTCGACCGGAAAGAGGGTCTCGCGAAGCGTCTCGGCGACGCGGTCGATCAGCGTCATGTCGTCCGACCAGCGAGCCGAGACGTTGACGCTGAGCGAGAACGCGCCCGCCACGCCCGCCGCCCACGAGCACGCGTTGCGCATGACCCAGGTGTCGAGCTCACCCACCCACCCGAGCTTCTCTGCGATGGGGATGAACTCGTCCGGGCCGACCACCCCGAGCGAGGGGCTGGTCCAACGCACCAGCGCCTCGAAGCCCGCGACGCGCTGGGTGTCCAGGGCCAGGATGGGTTGGTAGACGAGGTGCATCTCCCCGCGCTGCACGGCCGAGCGCAGCGCGCTCGCGACCTCGATCACGCGTCGATCCTCGTCCCGGATGGCGGTGCGGAACACGGCGCTGCCCGAGGTGTCTCGGATGTTGGCGTGCAACGCGGCGGTCTCGGCGTCGCTCAACAGCGTCGCCGCTTCGAGGTACCCACGCTTCGCGCTGGCGAAGCCGACCGCATTGCGGAGCGTGACGTCGCGCCCCTTCACGCGGTAGGGGGAACGCAGCTCGTCGTGGAGGTCTTCCATCCAGGCCTGCACGAGCTCTTCGTCGTCACCTTGTGGGATCAGGAGCGCGAACTCCGAGGGGCCAATGCGCTGCACGCTCGCGCGAGCGCCCAGCGTGGTGGTGATCCGCGCCAGCACACCGCGCAGCAAGGCGTCCGCGTCTGCGGTGCCGAGCCCCGATACGACGCGACGGAACTCGGGTAGGTCCACCACCCCGACGGCAAACGCGGACTGCGCCTCGGCCAAGAGGTCTTGCACGCTGTCGAGAAAGCGATCTCGCCCCGCGTCGCTGCTGACGTCGTGCAGCGCCATGAGGCACGCGACCTGAACGCCGTCTGGCGCGTCCAGCGCCGTGATGCGGACGTTGGTGCGGACCGGGAGGCCATGCCCGCGAGGCAGCAGCAGACGCGCCGACATGGCCCCATCGCGCAGCGCCGTGGCCACGGACGCACGCACTCGGTCCGCCTCGCCAGCGGGCAGACCGTCGAGCCACCCAGCGGGCGCCGCACCGGCCCAGACCGGCTCCGTGCCTCCTGAGAAGAGCAAGGCCCCGCCCTCGTCGACCACGACGATGGCGGCGGGCAGCCCAGCCTGCGCGACCTGCTTGGTCCCACTGGCCTCTCCGTCCTCCATGTCGTGCGCCTCGTGGGTCACAGACTCGCGAGGGTACGTCTCCGCGCCGCCCGGATCAATCGGGCTGCTCGCCCCTACGGGGGATGGCGCGCGCACGACTGCTCCGGGCACCACGTGACGCCGCGACGGAGGAGCGCTTGACACCCCCATTCGTTGACGACAGGGTGGCGCCGAATTGCGACGAGGAGCCGGTGTTGGAGCCCGCGGGGCCGGAGATGGAGGAAGAGATGTCGAGACAGGGATTGGCGACGTTGTGGATCGTCGCGCTGATGGGATTTGCCGGGTGTGGTGGCGACGAAGGGAGCGTGACTCTCGAGAACTTCGACGAGAGGCTGACCCGAGCGGAGTGTGACGCGCTGTTCCGCTGCGGAGGCACGGACGAGTACGACGCGTACGACCGCGCGGCGTATCGCTCGGCCGCCGTGTGCGCTGGCGCCGACTCCGGTGATGACATCACCGCTCGCGTGATGCGGCCCTACATCGACGCCGGGACGGTGGTGTTCGACGCCGCCGCCGCGGAGGCGTGCATCGCAGCGACCCGGCGCACCTGCGCCACCACTCCCGCGGCGCAGCGCGCGTGCGCCTCGGTGCTGCGCGGCACGGTCCCCACCGGTGGCGGGTGTGCGGCTCACAGGGAGTGTGAGTCGAACAGGTGCTCGATGGTGGGCTTCGGTTGCGGGACGTGCCAGGAGGCGAGGGGCTTGCCGGGCTCGTTCTGCTTCTTCGACTTCGACTGTCCGTCGACCCTCCAAGCGCCCCAATACTGCGACGACGAGAACACCTGTGTCGCTGGCATCCGGCCCGACGAGCGCACGACGGACCCGCTGGCAGGTGAGGAGTGCGTCGGCGGGCGATGCGCGCCGGGCCACTACTGCATCGCGTCGATCTGCTCGCCCTGGCGCGAGCGTGGTGAGGCGTGCGACGTCGACGAGGACTCGTGTGCTCCCGGTACGATCTGCGGTGAGCTCTCGACCGACCCGGGCAACAACGTCTGCGTCCCCATCGTGTTCGAGACCCGCCCCGGCGAGCTCTGTGACGACCCGTGGGATTCGGACGTCGTCGACCAGCTCGTCGTGTGCGACTTGAACGCCAACCTGACCTGTCGGTCGGGCGTGTGCGCGCGACTCGGGGGAGACGGCAACGCGGGGACGTACTGCGAGGTCGCGGCAGAGTGTGCCGACGGCCTGTCCTGCGTGGGCTCCACCTGCGTGGGGGACCCGCTCCCCGACGGCGCGGCATGTATGTACGACGTCGAGTGCGCCTCCTACGTCTGCGACCGTCTGTCGCAGGTCTGCGTAGCGCCGCTCAGCTGCGAATAGGCGCCATGGCGCATCCGCTCTGCAAGAGCGCGGATGCGCTGCCGGCAGCATCACCGCGCGGCCGCGCCCCATCGGGCGGGCGCTGGAGCCGGGCGAGGCTAGAGTAGTCGGTGATGACGCTCAGCGAGGTCGACCTCTACGCCTACGCGACCGCCATGTGCGGCGTGGCCGACCTCGCGGAGGCCGACCTCGCCGCCGGCGTCGCGAGCGTGCGTATCCGCCTCCTGGCGAAGGGCGAGTTCCTCCTGCGCGCAGGCGATCAGGCCGAACAGGTCGCGGTGGTCGTGCAGGGCCTGCTGCGCGAGCACTTCGTGCTGCCGGACGGAACCGAGCGGACCAAGGCGTTCGTGCTGGAGGGTCAGCTCAGCGGCTCGTTGGCGGACCTACTGTCGAGCGCTCCCTCCCGCGCCTACATCGTTGCCGAGGAACCCAGTCGGCTGCTGCTCATGCCGTTCTCCGCGGCACGGCAGCTCGCTCAGGAGCGGCCCGCCTGGCGCACCCTCGGCGCTCGGGTGACCGAGTCGCTGCTGCGGGTAAAAGCCGAGCGCGAGTACGAGCTGCTCGGCCTGGACGCCGCTGGGCGCTACGAGGCGTTCCGCACGCGCTACCCGGGGCTCGAGGCGCGCGTATCGGCCAAGCACGTGGCCTCGTACCTGGGCATCACGCCCGTGCACCTCAGCCGACTGCGGCGTCAGCGGCGCGCGGTTGGGCGATGAACGCCACCCCGTAGAAGCCCAGAACGAGCGCGGCGTAGCGCAGCCAGACGAGCGCGGAGAGCCACGGCCCGTCCGCGATGGCCCACGTCACGGCACCCAAGGGCAGCTGGACGTAGACCAGCGAGACGTGCATGACGCGCGACACCACGTCCCTCCCCGCGAGCGTCATTCCGATGAGCGCGAACGCGGCGTGACCCAGCATCCACTTGAGCTGGCTGAGCTGCGAACGCAGGAGGATCTCCTCGAGCGGCGGCGTCTCCCCGCCCTCGGCGGCGCGCAGCAGCGCGAGCAGGTGGTGGTTCTCGGCGAGGTCGAGCAGACCCGCCGCAACGCTCGCGCCCAACGCGAGCAGGTGGAGAGGGTGTGCGTCACGAGCGCCGAGGAAGCGGACGAAGAGCACCGTGGCGGCCACGTACGCCGTGATGAACAGGTCATCCACGGCGATGATGGCGCGCAAAGGCGTGGCGTCGCGTATCAACCAGGCGGCGTAGACGGCGGGCGGGTGGACCCACTCGAAGAGCTGCTGGCTGACGCCGGTCACCAGCGTCATGCCGCACAGCGCGACGAGCAACGAGCCAGAGGCGAGCGCCGAGCGCTGCAACGATGAGCTTGAGAGCGTGGTCATGCACGGATCGTGGCGGACCAGGTGCCACCCCCGCATGAACCTGGGTTTAGAACGTCGCAGGGGCGGTGCCCGGTGCATGCGCGCGGGGGGAGCATTGCGCCGCGCGCAACGCACGACCTGGTCGTGCGCGGCCCTGGTCGCGCTTGACCCGCCCCGCCCCGCGGTCTACTTCTTGAGAATGAATATCAATCTCACTGGCCACCGCGGATCGGCCGCGCGGCCGTGAGCTTGGCGCCATCATGACCACCACCACCAGCCCACGTCTCGGCCGCACTGCGCGGTCTCTCTCCAATGTGCTCCCCTGCTGGCTGCTCGCGCTCACGGCGGCGCTGGCTGCCAGCGCGTGCGGCTCGTCCCCAGAGGTGCTGCCCGGTCGCCGCCCGGAGGTGCTGGCGAACCTCGGCGCGAACGTGCTCCTGCCGAGCTACCGCACGCTGCAGGAGCGCACCAACGCGTTCGACACGGCCATCGCTGCGTACGCCGCGAGCGGGCTCGTGGCGGATCGGGACAGCGCGCGCGCGGCCTTCCTGGCGCTGATGGAGACGCTGATGGAGGTGGAGATGATGACCACTGGTCCGCTCGGCTCTGCCACGCTCACGCCCGGTGGCCAGGACCTGTTCGACGAGATCTACTCGTGGGCCGTGCTCCCCCTCAGCTACTGTGGCGTGGACCGCTTCCTGGCGGGTGATTCGTTCCAGGACGTCGCGGCGCTCGACACCGCCGCGCTGAACATCCGCGGCATGGGCGCCATCGACTACCTGCTGTTCGTCGAGACCACGGACAACGGATGCGAGGCGCTCGCGGAGATCAACACCGACGGAACGTGGGCGGCGCTGTCCGCCGACGCCGACGCGCTCGCGCAGCGCCGCGGTCAGATGGCGCGCGCCTTGAGCGCTCAGGTGAAGCAGCGCGTGGATCGGCTGGTGTCGGCGTGGGACGGCGGGTTCCTGCTGGAGCTCCAGGACCCCACCCGCGCGGGCGCGCTCTACCGCACGGCACAGGAGGGTCTGAACGCGATGGCCGACGCGTTGTTCGTGTTGGATCAGGTCACCAAGGACATGCGCCTCGGTCACGCGGCGGGCGTCGTCGACTGCGCGACCACAACGTGCCCCGAGGCGCTCGAGACCCTGTACGCGGGGGACAACAAGGAGCGCATCCTGCACAACCTGATCGGCTTCCGGTTGGTGTACACGGGTGGCACTGGGCTCGGCTTCGACGACCTGCTGGTCGACGTGGGCGCGGCGGAGTTCTCCGTGTCCATGCTGGCGGACATCGACGCCGCCATCGCGGCCGTCGGTCAGGTGGACGGCACGCTCGCCGAGGCGCTGGTGAACGACCTCGACGACGTGCGCGCGCTGTATGAAGCGATCCAACGCCTGGACACGGACCTCAAGACGACCTTCCTGGGCACCCTCTCGCTCGACCCGCCCAACCGCGCGGGCGCCGACAACGACTGACCATGGCGCCGCCGAGCGCCGTCACGCGCCTGCGCGAGCGCCTGGTCCGCGAGTTGGACATCGCCTCGCTGGCCGTGTTCCGTGTGCTGTTCTTCGGCCTGATGTGCATCTCCTCGGTGCGCTTCATGGCGGAGGGCTGGGTGGAGCGCTGCTTCGTGCTCCCGTCGTTCTTCTTCCACTACTGGGGCGCGAGCGGCGTGCAGGTGCTCAGCCCCAGCGCGATGATGGCGCTGCACGTCACCATGGCGGTGTCCGCCGCGCTCGCGTGCGTGGGGCTGTGCTACCGCCTCGCCGCCCCAGTGTTCCTGTGCAGCTTCGTGTACGTGGAGCTGTGCGACGTCAGCAACTACTTGAACCATTACTATCAAGCGGCGCTGCTGACGCTGCTGTTCGCCTTCGTCCCCGCGCACCGCGCGCTCTCGCTGGACGCCCGGCTGCGGCCGAAGCTGCGCCGCGCGACCGTCCCGGCGTGGTGCGTATACCTCCTGCGCTTCCAGGTGGGCGTGGTGTACGTCTTCGCGGGTCTCGCGAAGGCACAGCCGGACTGGCTGCTCCACGGTCAGCCCCTCGGCATCTGGCTCGCGGCGCGCCTCGAGACCCCGGTGCTGGGGCCCCTCTTCGCGTTGCCCATGACCCCGCTGCTCATGAGCTGGGCAGGCTTCCTGTTCGACAGCACCATCGTCGTGTGGCTCTCGTGGCGCCGCACGCGCGCCGCTGCGTACGTGGCCGTGATCGTGTTCCACGCGCTGACCCACGTGCTGTTCCACATCGGCATCTTCCCCTTCTTGATGATGCTCTCGGCGCCCATCTTCTTCGACCCCAGCTGGCCCCGATGGCTCGCGGCGCGCCTCGCCGCACCGCTGCGCACGCTCGGCGTCCGCACATCGTCAGCCCCAGGCTCCTCGCGTGGCGAAGATGCCTCCGCGACCCGCGACGATGCCGCAACGAGGGCTGGTGTCGGCGGCCCGGCTGCCCCGGGAGGCGCGGAGACGACCTCCGGTCCAGCAGTCCTCGCGCCCCTGGCGACGGCCGCGCTGTGCGCGTACGCGGCGCTGCAGGTGCTCCTCCCGCTGCGCACCCACCTCTACGGCGGCAACGTGCTCTGGCACGAGCAGGGCATGCGCTACTCCTTCCGCGTGATGGTCCGGAGCAAGACCGGCGCGGTCACGTATCGCGTCCGCGCCAGCGACCTGGTCAACGAGCAGATCGTCGAGCCCTGCCACTACCTGAACGCGCTCCAGGAGCGCGAGATGGCGGGCCAGCCCGACCTCATCTTGCAGCTTGCGCATCGCATCGCCGACGACTACCGGGCACGTGGACATCGCGACGTCGAGGTGCGCGCCGACGTGTTCGTGTCGCTCAACGGCCGCCCGCGGGCGCGCATGATCGACCCCGAGGCGGATCTCGCGTCCATCCCGGACGGCCTCGGGCCCGCGACGTACATCCTTCCGGCCCCGACCACCGCGCCCCTCGCCACGCACCGCGGCCGAGCGCACGCCGCCCGCTCTCTCTGACGACCGCTCGAGCACGAGAATCGCTCGGCACGGCGCGTACAGCTGTGCGAAGCTGCCGGCCGAGATGATCGTCTTCGACCGCATCACCTGGCTCCGCATCCTCTTCCGCTGGCACGGGAGCGCCATCCAGAAGGTGTGGCGTCGCGTGCTCTTCACGACGGCGCTGGCCGCCGCCGTGACCATCGCGCACCGCTACCACGACACGATGTTCCACGAGATGCTCACGCCCCTCCCGTTCACGCTGATCGGCGTGGCGCTCGGCATCTTCCTCGGCTTCCGCAACAACACCAGCTACGACCGCTTCTGGGAGGGTCGCAAGCTGTGGGGCGGCATCGTGAACGAAGCGCGCACCATGACGCGTCAGATCCTGACGCTGGTGGGGCCACAGGAGCAGGACGCCGAGTCGCTGGCGGTGCGCAAGGCGCTCGTCTACCGCACCATCGGGTACGTCCACGCCCTGCGGAAGCACCTGCGCGACGACCGCGACTTCGAGGAGCTGCGCCCCTTCCTGCCGGCCCCCGAGTTCGCCAAGCTCGAGCGCGAGCTGAACCCGCCGGTGGCCGTCCTGCAGCGCATGGGCGACGAGTTCAGGCGCTGCTGGAACCTGGGTTGGGTGCACCCCATGCACTTCCCGGCGCTCGAGAGCACGCTCACCAACTTCACGAACCTGCAGGGGGGCTGCGAGCGCATCAAGAGCACGCCCATCCCGTTCAGCTACAACATCCTCCTGCACCGCATCGTGGCGGTGTACTGCGTCTTCCTGCCCATCGGCATCATCGATCAGGTCGGCGTCGGGACGCCCGCGGTGGTCGCGCTGGTCTCGTACGCGTTCTTCGGGTTGGACGCGGTCGGCGAGGAGATCGAGAACCCCTTCGGGCTGGACGCCAACGACCTGCCTCTGTCCGCCATCACGCGCATGATCGAGGTGAACCTGCGCCAGCGCCTGGGCGAGACGGACCTGCCCCCGCTGCGCAAGCCAGACGAGCGCCACGTGCTGATCTGACTCACGGTGCACCCCGTGGGCGCGCCGCCCAGCGTGATCGGACACGCGCCGTGCGGCCCGGTCCCGCCGCCGACCCAGCTGAGACGCGCCGGGGACCACAGCGCTCCCACGCCGCCCCGCTCACGGACGTGTCGCAGACAGCAGCGCGTCCACCGCGGCCTGGGCAGTCGCGAGCCGCTCGTCCCAGGCCCCCCGCAGCACGACGAACGCACGCCCGCGCGCCTCGAGCTCGGCCCGGCAACGGTCGAAGAAGCGCTGCCGGGTGTGCGGCAGGAACCGCTGGGGGTCCGGGACGAACGGCACGTCCGGCGCGGTCAGCAGCGTGAGGTCGTAGCGGGCCGTGTCCGCGCGTTCGGCGACCTCGGCCGGCACCGTGCCCACCAGCTCGTGGGCGTAGAGCGCGGTGGTGAGCGCGTCGGAGTCGCACACCAGCACCTTCCGGGCCTCGCGCGCGAGCGCCTCTTCGGACGCCGCCTGTCCGCGCGCGATGTGGACGAAGTCGTCCGGGACGAGCGGCGGCGGCTCGGTGGACGCCAGCGCCCCTCCGGGCGCCACACGTGGCTGCGCGAGGTAGGCGCGTGCGTACTCGGGCACCCACGCTGTGTCGAAGCTGCGGGCGAGGGTGCGCGCCAGCGTCGTCTTCCCCGTCGACTCGGGGCCCACGAGACACACGCGCCTGACGAAGTACGGACGGACCACACGCGGCAGGGCGCCCCACGCCGCGAGTGGGTCCGCGCGCACGGCGCTGCCGCTCAGGCCGAGCGCGCTGCGATCGATGTCCACCGGCACGAAGCGAGCGCCGAGCTCCTGCGCCAGCCGCGCGCCGTAGGGCTCGGAGGCGAACACGAGGTCGACGGGTTCCGGCAGGACCCGGCGCAGGCTCGCACGCCAGATGCTCCAGAACTCGGGGTGCTCGCTCGGGTCCTGGGGGTTCTCGTCGCGCAGGTGATGGACGTGGGCCTGCGGGACCAACTCGCACATCCACGCGTGCCGTAGCCCGCCTGGGATGGTCTCGCGCGCGAGGGTTCCGACGACGACGTGCAGGCGCTCGACGTGAGCGGCCGCGAACTCGCACAGGTACACGTGCCCACGATGCGGCGGGTAGAACTTGCCGAGGACCAGCCCGACGCCCGTCCTCACGCGAGCGCGCTCCGTACGTACCGGCGCAGCATCCGCTCGTCGGGCTCGGGGGGTTCGAGGCTCGTGCCGAAGAGTGCGCGTCGAGAGTCCAAGAGAGAGAAGTGTGTACCGGTCGCCGCGAACAGGTCGAGCGCAGGATCTTCGGCGGCTCCACCACGACCGAGGCGCCCCAGCGACAGGGCCGCCAACACGGCGTCGCCGCTCGCGTCCGCGCTCTCCGCGGCCCGGGCGCACAGCTCGGGCCACGAACAGGTCTCGAGCACCACGCCCTCGAGGCGCATGGCCCGCAGCAACCGGGCCAACGACACCGAGCGTGCGGCCGCGACGTGGTACGTGCCTCCAACGCCGTGGCGCAGGTCGTGCGTGAGCAGCGCAAGCGAGGCGCGTGCCGCGTGGTCGACAGGGGTCGCATCGAACCGCAACGAAGTCAGCTCCTCCAGCGTGGCATGTGGACGTGCGCCCAGCGCAGCGAGGCCACGGATGACGCGAGCCAAGTGACCGCGTGCCACGCCTCGCCCTACGTGGTCCTCGGAGAGCAGGCCGAGTCGCACGACCGTGGTGCGCGTGGAGCAAGGGTCGACGGTGCGCAGCAAGCGCTCGGCCGCCCACTTGCTGGCTGCATAGTGGCTCGCGAAGCCGGCGACGTCGCCCAGGTCGTCACCTTCCATGCAGCGCTCTGGCCGCGGCGCCGCGTCCGTGAAGATGGAGAGCGTCGACACGTGGAGCAACGCCTTCGGCCGCGCCGCGAGCGTGAACTGCAGGACGTGTCGCGTGCCATCGACGTTGACCTGCATCAGCGTCCTGCCGATGCTCGCCGCGTTCAGCTGGGCGGCGAGGTGCAGCACCACGCCAACGTCCCGCGCGAGCTGGGCGTACGCGTCGACGGCGAGACCGAGCATCGGATCCATCACGTCTCCCAGCAGCCACGAGACCGGCGCCTGGTCGTCCTGCGCCGAGCCGGACCTGCCCGGCGTAGGGACGGGCTTCCGCGCTCCGAGGACGCGCTGCGGCGCTCCCCCCGCGGCCGGCCCGTCAGCGAGGTCCTCCTCCGCGCTCACGGGCGCCGCCGGGCGGCGCACCAAACAGTGGACGCGTCCCTCGCGGCCCACTGCGGCGCGCAGCGGCTCGAGCAGGGCGCCCCCCAACGTGCCCGTCGCGCCCGTGAGGAGCACGTGCGCGCCCCGTAGAGACGCCGGTGCCGCGTGACCGTACGTCCCGCTCGTGCGACGCGCAATCGCCACGGCGCGGACGCCCTCGGACACCGCTGCCTCGAGGGTCGCGCGCGCGCACGACCCGACCGTGTCCGAAGCGCGGAGTTCGCACACGCCGCGCGGCGTTCGACCACGCGCGACGTCCGCCACGGACACCGCGAGACCTCCCGCCTCCGCGCGGGCGACGACCTCGAGCGCACGCAGCGAGTCTCCTCCGTGCGCGTAGAAGTCGTCGTCCGGTGAGAGGGGCGCACGTCCCAGCGCCGCTCCCATGAGGGCCGCGAGCAGCGCCGCGCGCCCGTCCGAGGGCCGGGACCCGGGCACCTCGGGCTCGCTTCGCGTGGGTGCGCAGGCAGGAGCCCTCCGCTGGGCCGCGCGCATCGTCGACGCCACAGCACGCGCGCTCGCACGGTCGTGGGCGACCTTGCCGTTCGCCGTCCGTGGGAGCGCAGCGACGACCTTCACCCGGTCGGGCACCAGCGACGGCGGGAGCGCCTCGCGCAGTCCGGCGAGCAGCTGCGCCTCCAGCTCGCGGGGAGCGACCTGCGCCGCGGTCGGGTGGCGTTCCACCGTGGCGACCAGCTGTTCGTCCGCATCGAGCGACACCGTCGCGGCGGCGACGGGCCCCGCGCCGAGCAGCGCCGCCTCGACGTGCTCGGGCGCGACGAGCTGTCCGCGGCGCTTGAGCTGTCGGTCGACGCGCCCCAGGAACTCCCACGCGCCCGAGGGCGTGCGACACACGCGGTCACCGGTGCAGAAGGCGCGCACAGGCCCATCCCGGAAGCGCTCACGGGTCTGTGCCTCGTCCCCGAGGTAGCCGTAGGCAACGCCAGGCCCCTCGACCACCAGCTCGCCCTCCCACCCGTGCGGCCCGGGTGTTCCTCCGTCACGCAACGAATAACGGATCCCGGCGATGGGGTGCCCGATGAACGGCCGGCTCCAGTCTGAACCACAGCGCGCGATACTGGTGCAGATGGTCGCCTCACTCGGACCATAGACGTTGAAGAGCGCGACGTGCGGTGCGAGGCGGCGTACGTCGCGCGCGGGTGGCACCTCGCCACCGACCACGACCGTCGTGAGCGACGGCGGCAGAGCGCGCTCGTCGAGCGAGCTGAGGTACGCGGGCGGTAGGTCCACATACGTGACGTGGTGCCGTGCGAGAGTCTGCCCCAGACGTCCCGGCGCGCACGCCACCTCGTCCTCCAGCACCAGCGTGGCGCCAGCGAGGATCGCCGTCCCGAGATCCGAGAGGCTCGCGTCGAAGCCCAGCCCGAGCATGAAGAGCGACCGCGACCCGGGCTCCAGTCCGAACGCGCGCCGCTGCGTGTCCAGCACGGGCAGCAGCCCTGCGTGCGGGACGAGCACCCCCTTGGGCACGCCGGCGCTCCCGCTCGTGTACACCACGTACGCCAGCCCGGCGGGGAGCTGCGCCCGCGGCGAGTCGTGGCCACGCGCGACGAGCGTCGACGCCAGGCGCCCTGCGGCGAGGGACCACGTGGCCCCGCTGCGCCGGACGCACTCTTCCTGGTAGCGACGCGGCCACCGCGGACAGAGCAGGAGCGGACACGCCCCGACCTTGAAGAGCGCGACCAGGTCCGCCACGCGCAGGACGTCGCGCCCCCCTCCCAACGCGACGAGCGCTCCCTCGGAGACGCCCGCCTCGCGCAACGTCGCCATGACCTGGACCACGCGTGCGGACAGCTGCCCATAGAGGTAGGCGCGGCCACGATCCAACACGGCCACGCGCGCGGCGTGCTGGGTGAGAGCTCGCTCCAGCCGCTGCCCCAGCTCGTTCAACCAGCCACCTCCAGGTCCCAGGACGCGGCCACGTACGCGTTCGACGCGTCGCCGCGGCTGCGGTCGTCCACCTGCGGGGCCCCCCGCCGCAAGCGCATGTCCGACAGCGCGACGAAGCGCAGGTCCACGCTGAAGCGCGTCTCCGATTCGTCGTGGGGCGTCGGCCCGTGCAGCTGCGCACCAGCAAAGAGCAGCCGCCCGGCGCGAGGCAGGGCCGGGACCCACGCAGGCCGGGGCGGGACGCCCAGCAGGCGCGGATACGCGGCTGGCGAACGCGGGACTCCGCTCTGGAAGCCCCCCTGCGCTTGGAAGACGCCATGATCGAAGCGCTCCGAGTCGTTGCGCAGCGGCCACCGCAACAGGTCGGGGAAGAGCGACAGCCCGTCCAGCCGGCCCACGGCCCGGAGCGGCACCCAAAGGTTGATCTGCGCGCGCGGGTTGGCGTACCACGTGTCGCGATGGAGCGCGTAGGCGTCGCGTGTGCCGAGCGCGCGGTGCCCTCCCGGAGCCACCCCACGAAGGCGGATGCGGTCCACGAGAAACCCCGGCCCCGTGACGCCCAGCTCGGCCAAGAGCGCGCGTCCGATGCGCGTGGCTCCCGCGTCGGCGTCGAGCGCCGCGCGGGCGCGGGTGAGCGCCTGAAAGAACGCAGCGTCGTCCCGCCCATGGTGAGCGTGCTCGACCTGTCCATCGAAGGCGGCCGCCACGAGACCCCTCACCGTGCCCACCAGCGCCTCGCTCGTCGCGCTGGGCGGCAGCACGAGACACGCGCCTGCGTGGATGGCGCGGCGCTGCGCCAGGCCCATGCGGTGTGGGCGGGGCTCGTTGGCACCCTGTGTTTCGGGGGCGCCGAGCATGCGCGTGGGAACCGTCACGCGCGCTCCCCCCCGCGCTCGGGCCGCTTCGCGAGCAAGATCCACCGCCCCGCGTCGGCCGGGTACCCCACCTCCGCCGGGGCGACGGGACGCACGATGTCGAAGCCCGCGGCGCGCAGCAGGGCGTCCAGCTCTTCGCGCGAAAACAGACGTGTCTCGCCTGTGGATACGCGCCGGATGCCAGCGGGCGCGCTGAAGGTCCAGCGGTCCACCAGCATCCCACGCGCCTCGTCCAGCGTCGCCTCGCGCACCGCCATCAGCGAGCCATCAGGGGTGTCGCGCGCGCGCACGGTGCGTGGTCGGAAATGAGCCCGAACACGGTCCACGTCAGGGTAGTCGAGGGCAAACCGCCCCCCGGGCTTCAGCGCCGCGTACGCGGCGCGCAACATGGCGAGGTTGCGCGTGTCGTCCTCGACGTACCCGAAGCTCGTGTACCAATTGATGGCGGCGTGGCAGGGCGCCCTGGGGACGTACACGAAGGCGTCTCCCGACTCGAAGCGCGCCGTCGCGCTGCTCTCGGTCGGTAGGCTGGCGGTGCGGGCGCGGGCGCGCGTGATGTAGCCACGGGCGCCATCGACCCCCTCGACGTGCACCCCGCGCGCGACCAGAGGCAACGCCACGCGACCATCGCCGCAACACTGGTCGAAGACACGATCGCCCGGGCGCAGCCCCAGGACGCGCATCAAGCCGGTCGTGCGCGCCTCCGTCTCACACGACCGCTCGTCCCGGAGCCAGAGCGCCGCGAAGTCCTCGTCGAAGAAGTCCGTCCACCAGCCCGCGCCAGCCGTGATGCGACGAGGTGCGGTCACGCGAGCAGCTCCGACTCCAGCAGCGCGGTCGTCAGGAGCCACATCAGCGGTCCCTCCCATGCGCGGCGCTCGGCCAACGTCGCGGTGCGCAGCCGCTCGAGCGTGCGCGCCACAGCCGCGCGGTCCACGAAGGCTGGCGCGCGAGCGCCCGTCAACGTGGCCTGCGCCAGATCGAACAGGGGGCCCGGGCGCTCGGCCAGCAGCATGGGCGAGGCGAAGAAGGGCTGCTTGCGCCGCGCGCGCGCGGCGTCGGGCAACGTGCCGGTGAGCGCTTCGCGCAGCGGCCACTTCTCGACGCCCTGGTACACGAACGCGCTCGGGGAGAACGCGGCGCAGGCGCGCTGGACCTCACGATCCAGGAACGGGGGCCGGGCCTCCACGCCATGCGCCAGCTCGACCGCGTCGCCCAGCGTCGACAGGATGTATCGCTCGAACGCGCTCGCGCGCCACCACGCACGCGAGCGCTCGAGCACGTCGTCCGCAGGCGCGAGCGGGCTGATGGCGGCCGTCCCTTCGCCCGACCCGCACACGTCGAAGGCGGATGGCTTCGCTTCGTTCACGTCCACACGGTCGACCGCTCGCGCCCACCGCCCCAGCGCCTCGCGCGCGTTGCTGACGAAGTCGCCGAATCGCCCCAGCGCGTGGATGCGCGCGCCCAACGCCAGCTTCGCGGACACGAAGCTCGGCAGCCCTTCGGTCAGCGCGCCCCAGAGGTCCGAAGACACGCCCGCGCATGCGGGCGGACCGGTCTCGGCCAGCATGGCGCCACCGAGCGCGGCGCGCTGCTGGTCCGTCGGCGCGAGCCCTGCGTCGACGAGGAAGTGAGGGTAGCCGAAGGCCACCTCGTCCGCGCCCTCGCCACACAGCAGGACTCTGTGACCTGCCCGCGCCACGGCCCGAGCCAGCGCCCACTTGCCCACGACATGCGCGTTGATGGCGCTGCCCTCGGCGTCACGCGTCACACGCGGCAGCAGGTCCGCGAGCGCCACCGCGTCCAAGGCCACCTCGTGGTGCGGCGCCTCGAACCGACGCGCCGTGTCCGCAGCGAGTGCCCACTCGCACTGCAGGTCACCCGCGAAGCGGACCGTGAAGGCCGGCGGGGCTACCCCGCGTGCCCTCGTCGCCAGCGCGAGCACGGCGCTCGAGTCGAGCCCCCCGCTGAGCGCGCACGCGAACGACACCTCGTCCGGAATGCGCACGCGGACGGCCTCGTCGAGCGCGGCGCGCAGCTGCGCGTGGGCCGCCGTCGCCAGGCGCGTGACGCGCCTCGGAGCCACCTGTGCCTCGCGTGCGTCGGCCGGCCCCGAGCGCGTCACACCACCGAGCGCACTGTCGGCCCACGCTCGAGCAAGGGACCGTACACGAACTCCGTCGCGTTCGGCGAGCCACACGGCGCCTGCGGCCAACGGCGTGATGCCCGCGAACAGCGTCTCGGAAGGACCGGGGTACTGCAGCGCGGCCGCGCGGGAGAGCGCGTCCGCGGAGAAGCCAGGGGCGTGCCCTGCGGCGAAGAGCGCACGCGCCGTGCTCGCCAAGCGCAGCGTGGTCCCGGAGCGAGCGAGGTAGAGAGGCCGCACGCCGTCGCGATCACGTGCCGCGACCAGGCGACGACGCGTCACGTCGTACAGGACGCATGCGAACTCGCCGCGCAGGCCATCGGCGAATTCAGCGCCCAGCTCCTCGTACAGATGCACCAGCAGCTCGGCGTCGCAGCGCGTGCGCAGCCGGTGCCCGCGAGCCTCCAGTCCCGCGCGTAGCCCGGCCGTGTCGTACAGCTCGCCATTCAACATCGCGACGACGCTGCCGTCCTCGTTGGCGATCGGCTGCGCGCCCCCCGTGACGTCGACGATGGCGAGCCGCGCGTGTCCGAGAGCCACGTCTCGGGCCGCCGACCACCACTGCCCGGACCCGTCGGGTCCGCGGGAGCGCAGCGCGTCGACCCCCGCGTCGAGCGCCCCACGCGACAGCGGCGCGACGGGATCCCAGAGGGCGATCAAGCCGCACATGCGCGCCCGTCGCAAGCGAGGAGAGGCTTGGACGCGGACTCCCCGACGACGCGTCCCCGCGCGTCTGCCGCGCCGCGCGTGAGCAGCGCGTGAAAGCGCTCGTAGGAGTGGACCTCGCCCAGCCACGCGCCGACGTCCACGGAAGGGTCCGCCAGCTCCTCGGCAGCCCGCTCGAAGGGCGCATAGGACACGGCGCGCACCGTCAAGTCGCGCTGCACCCAACGCGCGACGTCCACTGCCAGAGGCCGCGCCGGTCGGCTCTTCAACACGAGGGTACCAGCCGGGCGCAGCGCGTCGACCAACGCCGCCACCCCACCGGGACCGACTCGGGTCTCGATGCCCAGGTCGAAGCGCTCTCCGGCGGGCGGGGCGATTGCACATGTGACGTCGGTGAACCCCGCGCGGCGCAGCACGAATTCCGTGAGCGTCGCGATGCGTCCTTCTCCGACGAGCAGCGTGCGTGCGTGGGGAGCGAGCCCTGCGTGCGCCACCGCCAGCGCCGCGGCGTAAGGCTCCAAGAAGGCCGCGACGCGCGGGTCGCCCACCCCGGGCAACGGCACGCAAGCCCGCAGCGGCACCACGGCCTCCTCCGCGAACACCCCATCGACGGCGACCCCCAGCATGCGAGCATTCGGGCAGTGCTGCGGGCGCGAGCTCGCGCACGACGGACACACGCCGCACCCGAGGAAGGGGTGGAACGCCACCAACGTCCCGCGCTCGAAGGCCTCCGCGTGCGCTGCGCTCGGGTCGGTCCCCGCGCTCAGCCCGACGATCCTTCCGGCCGCCTCGTGCCCCAATACACGATCGACCGCACATGGCAGCTGTCCGCGCGCTGCGTAGACGTCCGTGCGACACAGCCCCGCCACGAGGAGCCGCACGCGCGCCCAGCCGGGCTCCCGGGGCAGCGGCGGGCGCGGGCGCACGCGCAGGGCCGCCCCTTCGGACGTGCGCACGATCGCACACATGGTCTCTCTCGGCGAGGTCATGCTGGCTACGTGCCCGGTCCGGGGGCGAGGCGTCAAGTCACCCTACGCGAACGCTCGAACGGCGTGGGGAGCCGCTCACCACCATGCCGACTCCGGAGCGCGAGCGCGCGTCAAGCTGGACGCAGCACGCGCACCCCTTGCCCCAGATCCTCCCAGCGCTCGCCACCCGGCTGCGTGGAGAGCCAACGCTCGAGGCGCACGCGGTGAGCCTCGGCCATCGCGCTGAAGCGCAACGCGCTGCGTCGATAGGCCCCTGACGGCTCGCAGGTCTCGGAGGGTGGCGCATCGTTGTGGGTGTGTACCACGTGTGCCAACCCCCACACGGGGTCCGAGTCGGGGCGTCCATTTGGGTCAGGCAGTCGAATCTCCAGCTGCACGGCCTCGGCCTGCTCCGCGACGGCCGAGCTCGGACGCTCTAGCAGGATGCCTCCCTTGGACAGGTTCATCACGAACGACGAGTAGCTCGACTCTCCCACGATCTCGCGCACGAAGAGGCCCACCTCGACTCGCTTTTCTTGGCGACGGTCAATCACGACCACACTGTGCGTTCATGTGGGATGACGCGGCAAGTTCCTGGCGTTCGCGCGCAGCCCAGAGGGCCGAGGCTGCTATACAGTCCGCGTGCGACACGCTGCCCCTCGCTGCCCGCTCCCGCTCCGTGCAGCGCTGATCACGGCGCTCGCGACCGCGCCGCTGCTCGGCTGCGCGCGCGGCACCGCCAGCGCGACGACACCCGGCGCGGTGCACGCGCCCCTCGCAGACGACGGCGAAGCGCTGCCCCACGAGGCCGAGCTCACCTGGTTCGTGCGGCCGTTGCCGACGAACGGCACGGTCCACGTCACGCTCTTCCTGGACGCTGGCTCCCGCGACGCGACGCCACCGCAGGTGGCCACCCTCGCAGCGTTTGCGTTGGCCGAGCGCCTGTCTCGGGGCGACGGCGGGCCTCGCGTCGATCCGCGCGTCACCCCTGACGCCACGTCCTTCGAGCTCACGTGTCCCGCGACCGAGCTGAGCGCGTGCGTCCGGCGCTTCGAGGCGGTGCTGCGCCCAGACGCCCTCGCCCCGAGCGAACTCGTCGCCGCGCACCGCCGCCTGCGCGGTGACCGCGCGCGGGCCGTCGCCGACGAGACCCGCGCCGCTCAGGCCGCAGCGCTACGAGCCCTATTTGGCGCAGAGGCGCCCCAGCTGTTCCCGCTCGGGGAGGAGCAGCAGGACGCGGCTGCCACACCGGAGCAGATCACCGCGTTCGTGGCCGCACACTACGGCAGCCAACGCGCCCTGCTGGTGGCGGAGGGAGACGTGCCCGCCGACGCCCTCGACGAACCAGGGGCGGCGCTCCGCAGGCTGCCTCACGCGCGCGTCGATCGCGCGCGGCGCGAGCTGGGCGGTGCGTCTGGCGTGGCCGTCGAGGTGGGTCACGCCGGCGCAGCGGCGGTCGCCCTGCGGGCCCGCGACGCGGAGCACGCGCGCGCCACGCTGAGTCTCCTGCGTGACGTCGCGTTCGTCGGCGAAGGCCCCGCCGGTGGCATCGACCTGGCCGCATTCTCGCTGCGCGGTGCGAGCGTGGTGTTGCTCACGGTGCCGAGCGCGCGCCTGCGCGAGCCGCCCTCCGCGACGGCCATGCGCCTCGCGACGCTCGCCCTGCGCGCGAGCGACGCGGCAGACGCCAGCCCGTGGCGCAGTCCGTCGGGCGCGGCCGAGCCGCCAGCGCGCGCGTGGCCAGGTGCGGGTGGGGTCGCGGCGCTCGGACAGCGCTGGGCGGCGCAGCAACCCGGCGGAGCCGGGACGACGGCGCCCTTCGAGCGCGACCGCCTGGGCCTCGGGATCAGCGTGGACGGGGGGCGCGCCGACGCCCTCGAAGCCGTCGATCCGGACGCCGAGACCCGCCGGGCCGCCGAGGCCGCGCTGGCGCGGGCGCTCGCCGAGGCCCAGCGACACGCGCGTCCGTGGCGTGCGCAAGAGGCGCTCGCGACCCAGTTCGCGCTGCCCGACGAGTCGGAGGGAGGGTCCGCGCCGCGTCTCTTCGGGCCGGTCAGCGCCGCGCTGCCGAACGGCGGACGCGTGCACGTCGGGTTGAGCCCGACAGGCGAGAGCGGGGTCCTGATCGTGTTCGACGGGGGCGCCGGGGAAGATGGAGAGCCGCTGCACGGACGCTCGGCGCTCGCCATCACGGCCCTCGCAGAGCGCTGTGCACGCATGCTCGGGGCACTCGATGGCGTAGCGGTGGCCACACGCATCGACGCCGATCGCTTGGGTCTCTGGTTCGAGGACACTGGGGCAGGCTGGGCCCGTACGGTGGACGTCGCAGCCCGCTGCGCCCTCGAGCACACCCCCGATGACACCGACCTGCAGGACGCGAAGCTGGCGCTGCGAGCCCAGCTCGGTCCCGAGGGCTCCGACGCGCGTATGCGAGCGTGGGTCGCGGCGGCGCTGAGCCCCGCCGAGCCAGGTCGTGTGGCGCCGTTGGGCTCCGGCGAACGCCCCGACGCGGTCCGCCTCGGCGATGTGTCGCGCGCGCTCGAGCGGCTGCGCGTGGGCGCTCGCACCCACGTCGTCGCGCTGGTCCGCGGCAGCTCCGTGCGCGCTGCACGTCGTATCGCCGTACGCGTAGCCGCCTTGCAGGCGGGAGAGCCCTTCGCGCCCAGCCGCAGTCGGGCAGTCGGCGACTCGCCCCACGCCGTGGCGTGGGTGGGCGCCACACCGAACCACGCACGCCTGTTGGTGGCGTTGCGCGACCCTGTCTCGGGCGACGATTCCGAGGACGTCCCTCCCGCGCTGCTCGGGCGCGCTCACGCGGCGGCCCTCGCAGCCCAGCTGCGCAACATCGGGCTCGACGTCGTGTGGGTCGGAGGAGGCGGGGGAGCCTACGGGCACTGGTCAGCGCTGGCCATCGAGACCACGCTGGACGAGCTCGACGCGCTCCCCGCCCGCATCGAGGGCGCGCTGCGCGGCGAGCTGCCCCTCCAACCACTGCTCGCCGAGCTCGCACGCACGGCCGACGCATCGCTTGCGGAGCGAGCCCTCACGCGGTTGCCGAGCGTGGCGGCCAGCGTGCGCAACGCGAGCAGCGGCCCCCGCTACATCGTCGCGCGACCTCAGGGCGCCGAGGCTGTGCGTCGCCGTGGGGGCTGAGCGGTCGCGAGGCGCAACGCTGGTCGATGGCACGCGAGACGCCAGGGCACCGGCGCTCGAGCCGCTCGGGCGGCGGGCGCCCTCGACCCGCCAGGGTCAGGGTGAGACAGCCCCGAGGTACTCGGACTCGAGCATCAGGTCCGCGAACACCGCCTGGTACTCGAGGTGCGTCTCATGCTCGCGCGTACGGAACACACGGCCCTCTTCCCGACGCATGAAGGCGTGGTAGTCGGGCGCGCCGGGCACCTTCACGTTGTCCGCCAACACGATCGCCCCGGGGCGCAACCAGCCGGCCTGCAGCACGAGCTGCAGGTCCGACAGGTAGACCGACTTGTCGTGGTCGACGAACACGAAGTCGAGCGAGCCCGCGTCGAAGCCGTGCTCGGCGCGCAGGCGACCCAGCGTGCCCCCGCCGTCCCCCAGCGTCCCGACCACCACCGTGATGCGATCCGAGACCCCCGCGTGCGCGAAGATGCGACGCGCGATGTCGGCGTTGGCGGCGCTGAACTCCACGCTGAAGACGTGCGCCTCGGGGGCCGCGCGCGCGACGCGGAGCGCGCTGTATCCACAGTAGGTCCCCAGCTCCAACACCCGCCGTGGGGCAGCGCGACGCACGGCCGCGTCCAGGATGACGCCCTTCTCATCCCCGACGTTGATCAGAAAGGCCTCGTCGTAGGCGTACTGATCGATGACGCGAATGACGTCCCCGAGGTCGCCCTGCCGCGCGTGGGCCGCGACGTACTGCGCGAGGCGCTCCTCCCGGCCGTCCCCCACCTGCCACGTGCGGAGCAGCCGCTTGCGGCCGAGCGCCATGCGCAAGAACGACCAGCGCAAGAACGGCACCTTCTTCCACGTGCGCAACGACCCCGGATCCACCATAGCGCCGCGAACGTAGCACACCGTTGAAGTCCTTCGCCGAATGAACCATCATTCAGTCGCGCGGAGCCCTCCTCGGGGCGTTGCGCCCGACCGCCCACCTCCAGAGCCCCCGATGTCGACCGCACGCACCGCCACGAAGACCAAGCCCCGCCGCGCCCCGGACAACGACAAGCGCGAGCGCATCCTGCGCGCCGCCATCAAGGTGTTTGCGCGCAAAGGCTTCTACGCAACGCGCGTCAGCGAGATCGCGAAAGCCGCGGGCGTCGCCGACGGCACCATCTACCTGTACTTCAAGAACAAGGACGACGTCCTGGTCTCGATCTTCGACGACCGCATCAGCCGCCTGCTCGTGGTGCTGCGCGACGAGTCCGCGGCCTGCGCGACCGTCGAGGAGCGCATCACGCGCGTGGTCGAGCTGCAGCTGGGCCTGCTGGAGGGGCAGCGCGATCTCGCCGAGGTGGTCACGGTCAACCTGCGCCAGAGCTCCAAGCTCCTGAAGCAGTACGCGGCCCCGCTCTTCATGGAGTACATCGAGCTCATCGCCGGCATCATCTCCGAGGGCCAGCGCGAAGGAGCCCTGCGCTCCGACATCAACCCCAAGGTCGCCGCCCGCGCCCTGTGGGGCGCCCTCGACGGCATCACCGTCACTTGGGCTGTCGGCGGCGACGCCGACCCCGTCGCGCTCCGCAAGGCCGCCAAGCAGCTGGCCTCCCTGTTCCTGGAAGGCCTCCGAGCTCGCTGACCCGGGCTGCCAACCCGGGGTCACAAGCCACCGGGACGCGAGCCACCGGGACGCGAGACACCGGGACACCAGGACTCGGGCCACGGGACACCAGGACACCGGGACGTGGGGATCGGGGACCGGAACAACGGGACGCCGTCGCGCACAGACGAGCCCTTCCCGCCCAGAAGCGGACCTCCCGCCCCCTCCCCCGGGCGACCGTCGCGCGCAGATGAGCCCCTTCCGCCGAAAAGCGGACCTCCCGAGTCCCGCCCAGGCCCAGTCCCGTCCGTCGAGCCTAGAGACGTGACCGAGGGAGGGGGGAGCTCCGCGCCCGGGTGTCGGGGGGGCCCCATTGCAAGCGCCTTGGCGCGCCGCAATGGGGGAGGCACCGCAGGGAGCGCCTGCGCGACCGAGCCCGGGCGCGGAGCTCCCCCCTCCCGCGCGCGATCCCCTCGCAACCTCGATCACGTCAGGAGCCCCACGGAGGAGGACGACCGAGAACCGCGCCCCGAGGCGTCCGTGCTTGACTTCTGGGCCTCGGCCACCTAGATCCAACGCGGTTTCTCGTGCTCGCGCGAGGCCGCATTTTCGCGCAGTCGTGGCCACCGACGAGCGGTGAGCTCAACGCCTGAGCATCCTACTTTCCTCGGAGGAATGGGTGAAGATCCTCGTCCCCATCAAGCGCGTTGCGGACCCCGACAACGCCAACAAGGTCAAGGTCAGCGGCGACGGAACTCAGGTGACGTCGGAAGGCCTCGAATGGAAGATGAACCCGTTCGACGAGTGGAGCCTCGAGGCTGCGCTGCGTCTGACGGAAGACGGCGCGAAGAAGACGCGCACCGGTGAGGTCGTCCTCGTCACCATCGGTCCCAAGGACGCGGCCCAGACCGTGCGCCAGGGGCTCGCGATGGGCGCCGAGCGCGGCATCCTGGTGGAAGCCAACGACCAGGAGCTCGACTCCAACATGGTCGCGCAGATCCTCAAGGCCATCGTCGACAAGGAGCAGCCGGACCTGGTGGTCATGGGCAAGCAGACCGTCGACGGCGACAGCAACGTCGCGGGCACCGTGCTGGCCGAGCTGCTCGGCTGGCCCCTCGCGAACTACGCGATGAGCCTCTCCACCAGCGACGACGGCAAGACCCTGACGGTCAAGCGCGAGCTGGACACCGGCGTCAGCACCATCAAGGTGACTGGCCCGGCCGTGGTCACCACATCCGACCGCATCCTCAAGCCCGAGTCGGTCAAGAACGGCGTCACCCCGGCGGACTTCAAGTACCCCGAGGCCGAGGGCGGTCGCTACGCGTCGCTCAAGGGCATCATGGCGGCCAAGAAGAAGCCCATCGAGGAGCTCACGGCTGCGTCGCTCGGCGCCACGCCGCAAAAGACCCTCACCTACACCAAGTTCGAGCTGCCCCCCGCGCGCTCGGGCCAAACCACCTTCGTGGAGTCGGTCGAAGAGCTCGTGCAGAAGCTCAAGACGGACGCGAAGGTCCTCTGAAGTCTCACCACAGGAACGGAGAACAACACCATGGCAAAGACTCTTGTGGTTGCAGAGCTGCTCGAGGGCGCGGTCCGCAAGACCTCGCTCAGCGGCGTGACGATGGCCCGCCAGGTCGGCGGGGACTTCGACATCCTCTTGGTCGGTGAGGGCGCCAGTGGCGCCGCCGCGGAGCTCACGGGCTTCGGCGCGGGCAAGGTGCTCACCTGCGACATCGGCGGCGGCTACGTGTGCGAGAAGCACGCGGCCACCATCGCGGCCGTCGCGGCCGACTACGAAGTGGTCGTGGCCTGCGCCAGCGCGTACGGCAAGGACCTGCTCCCCCGCGTGGCCGCCAAGATCGGCGCTGGCGTGGCGAGCGACATCTCGGGCATCAGCAACGACGGCGGCAAGCTCGTCCTGCGTCGCCCCATGTACGCCGGCAACGTCTTCGGCACGCTCACCATCGACACGGACAAGAAGGTCATCACCGGCCGTCAGACCGAGTTCGACGCGGCGGAGCCGAGCGGCGGCGCCAGCCCCGTGTCCGCGGTGGCCGAGGTGGCCGACGCGGCCGCCGGTCGCATCGAGTTCGTGAGCCTCGAGGTGGTCAAGAGCGAGCGCCCCGATCTGGCCGAGGCCGACGTGGTCGTCTCGGGCGGTCGCTCGCTCAAGAGCGCCGAGAACTTCACCAGCATCATCGAGCCGCTGGTGGACACCCTCGGTGCCGCCATGGGCGCCTCGCGCGCCGCGTGCGACGCGGGCTACGTCTCGGCCGACCTGCAGGTCGGTCAGACCGGCAAGGTGGTCGCGCCGAAGCTCTACATCGCCGTGGGCATCTCGGGCGCCATCCAGCACCTCGCTGGCATGAAGGGCTCGAAGTGCATCGTGGCCATCAACAAGGACAAGGAAGCCCCCATCGCGCAGGTGGCGGACTACTTCCTGGTCGCCGACCTCTTCGAGGCCGTCCCCGCCCTCACGGCGGAGGTCAAGAAGGTCAAGGCCGCCGGCTGAGGCGACGCCTCCCACAATCGAACGAGGCTCGGCTCACGCCGGGCCTTTTTCGTGGGCGCGACGCGACTCGGAGACGTGAACGGCGCGCGAACTATGGGATACTGCGCAGGATGCCCGCTGCGTCGCGACGAGAGAGACCGCGCCCGAAGCGCCCCATGGTGGCGTGCCCGCGCAGGGCCGCGGCGAGCCGACCGCGCGAGCGTGTCGCGTTTGCGTTGAGCGCGCTCATGGCCGTGTGCGGAACCCTCGAGAGCCGTGCGGGCGCACAAGAGGTCTCGTACACCGGCGCATGGCAAGCCAGCCCCCTCAGCGTGCGCTACGCGCTGCAAAGCTGGGGACCCGACTGCGGACCGCGCCCTGGCTCCTCGAGCGAGCCCGGCGGACGCGTGACCATCAGCGCGGAGGGCAGCCACCTGCGCTTCTCTGGAGCCGTCTCGGGGTCGACCAACGCGTGCTGGAGCGACAACGCGGAGGTGCGTCGCGTGTCCGCCTCGGCGCGGGGCGAGAGCTGGTCTGCCAGCTGCGCGACGGTCGCGGGCAACCCGCGTGGGGAGAGCGGCCGGTACACGTACACCGTGCGCGACGCCAACACACTCGGGTACTCGGAGCGCACCACCTACAACTGGCAGCTGCGCGAGTCCACCTGCACCGCGACGCGCACCGCGACACGGACGCTGACCCGCGCCGTGCCGCTGGCCGTCCCCAACGAGCTCCCCCCGCCGCCCGCCGAGCTGCCGCCGCCCACCCCGGTCGCCACGCCCGAACCCACCCGCGCGTGCACGCCCGGCGACCCGACGACCCTGCGACTGCGCGTCCCCGAGGAAGGCCCGTTCGAGCCTGGCGCCCGTGTGTGCCTCGCCGTGCGCGTCGCGGACGCGGCCGGGTGCGCGCTACCCAACCCACGCATCGAGTGGCGCGTGGCCGGCCCTCCTGGGACGAGCGGACGGATGGACGGTCGCTGCTTCGTGACCACGGCCAACGCGGCGGAGGCCGAGGGTGCGTACGAGATCACCGCCACGGCAGGGACGCTCGAGGCTCGAGCCGAGGTGACCGTCCGGACACCCGACTTGTCGGGGCTCATCGCCGTCCGAGACCGCGAGACGGGCGAGCACACGGGCGGCATCGACCGAGCCGAATCGGAGCACGCGTCCGGGGTGGCCGCCATCACCTCCGGTGGGCGCGGACGGCTGCCGCTGCTGATCGGGGTCGGTCTGTTGTTGCTGGGAGCCACGTGCGGATTCGCGCTGCTGGTCCTCCGTGTGCGGCGGCGCCCTGCCCCCCAGCGCACGGCCACGTCGGACGAGCCTTCCGACCGAACCTCAGCGCCACCGCCGAAGCTGCGTCCCGCCAATCCGCTCGAGAATTCGGGTACTGCGCTCATCCCACAGAAGGCCGCCCTGCCTCCCGTGGCCCGCCCGGACCCAGCCGCCGACCCGGCCGCTCGCGCACGCGCGGTGACCCTCGACGCGCCCCCCGAGGCCAGCGCGGCGCCTGCCGCAGCCCAGCTCGGTTCCAACGAGCCAGTCAGCTGCCCCGTGTGCGGTGCTCCTGGCACGGGCGGAGAGCGCTTCTGCGCGAAGCACGGGGAGCGCCTGGTCCCCCACGGCAGCAACCCACTGCGCACTGGGGGCATGATCTGCCCGACCTGCCGGCGCGGCTACCCCGCAGACGCGGAATTCTGCCCGCACGATGGAGCCGTCCTCGTGCCGTACACGCTCTACCGCCGCCAGGACACCACCCGGGACGCGCTCCCGCGCATCTGCCCGAGCTGCGGCGAGCGCTACGCGCAGCACGTCACGTTCTGCGGCAAGGACGGCAGCTCGCTCACGACCGTCAACTGACCCCCTCGCGCCCGCCCGCCTTGGCCTGGAGCCAGGATCGTGTCGCGGCCCTCCGTGTGCTCGCACGTCGCTCATCTCGTGCCACTCGGCACCCAAGGATGACAGCGCTCGCGGTTCGGTATGAACGAGACACAGCGCGATCTTGATCCAACGAGCTTCGCGCGCTTATCATCACGTCCCGACAAGGGATTCCCGCATTTACCCGTCTCGGAGCCCCCTCCGAGCAGACCAGAGGACCGCCAGGAAATGAAAATCGTCTGTGATAGCTGCTCCGCGAAGTATTCCATCGCGGATGAAAAGGTCGCCGGCAAGGTCTTCAAGATTCGTTGCAAGAAGTGCTCGAACGTCATCGTCGTCCGAGGTGACCAGGTAGAGGGCGGAAACGACGAAGACGAAGCCACGCGCGTATTCGACTATGGCGGAGACGCCGCATGGCACCTGGTGCTCGACGGCGAGCAGCAGGGCCCGTTCACGCCGCTGCAGATCGCGGGGATGCTGTCCGAAGGCACGGTCGACTACGAGTCGTACGTGTGGAAGGAGGGCTTCGACGGCTGGAAGGCGCTGAATGACGTGCCCGAGCTGATGGCTGCCCTGGGGAGCGGCGGCGAAGGGGCGGATCACGTCGCAGACGACGACTCGGGGAGCGACCCGTTCGCAGCGGCGAGCGGCGGCGACGCGGGCGCCCTCTTCGGCAGCGAGGCCGCCGCCAGCGCGGGGGTGAGCGCGGGCGGCGGGAACGACCTGTTCGCGAGCGAGGGAGGCGGAAACCTCTTCGGCGGGGGCGACGATGTGGTGGCGTCCACGCCGAGCCCACGGGTGTCGGCCGGCTCGGCCATGACCGGTCAACGCAACGAGAACTCCGTCCTGTTCTCGCTCAGCAACCTGCAAGCGCTCGCGACCGGTGGCGAAGCCGCGAAGCCCGCAAGCAAGCCCCTGGGCGGGTCCTCTTCGCCGCTCGGTGGCGCGGGCCTGCCGGCTTCCTCGGGTGGCATGGCCATGGGCGAGGGCTCCGGCCTCATCGACATCCGCGCCCTGGCGAGCGCCACGGCCGCGGTCCCTGCCGCGTCGCCGCTCAGCGCGCCCAAGGCCGCGCCGGTGGACGACCTCCTGGCCATCGGCGCGGGGCCATCGCTCGGTTCCGCGCTCGGCGCGCCGGTGCTCGCGCCGGTCGCGGCGGAGCCGCCACCTGCCCAGCCGGCGGCGGCCAGCGGGGGCAACAACAAGGTCGTGCTGATCGCGGCTGCCGTCGCGGTGCTCGCGGCGGTCGGCGCCGTGGGCTTCGTGCTCACGCGCCCCCCGGAGATTCGCGAAGTGGTCACGCAGGCCCCCGCGCCCACCCCGACGCCAGCTGCGGAGACCACGGGAACGACCGCCGCGGCGCCGACCGAGGGGACGGCCCCCGCAGCTGCCCCCGCCGAGGGGACGGCCCCGGCCGAGGCTCCAGCCGCCACGGACGACAGCCACGGCAGCAGCGGCTCCTCGTCCAGCAGCTCACGTTCCCGCGGCAGCTCGACACCCTCTGCGGCCACGAGCATGAGCTCGGCGCCGGCGGCGAGTGAGATGACCAGCAGCGCACCGGCCGCCACCCCCGCGCCCAGCATGACGAGCTCGATGTCCGCGAGCATCGACGACCTGCTCGGGATGGCCGTCGCGCCCATGGAGTCCGCCTCGGCCGACCTGCCCGACACCCCGTCGCGCTCGGCGGTCTCCAGCGCCCTCGGCGGTCGCGCCGCAGCGGTGCGCGCGTGCGGCAACGGCACCAGCGGCACGGCAACGGTCGCGGTCACCTTCGCCAGCAACGGGCGCGTCACCTCGGCCAACGTGTCGGGCGGACCCTTCGCGGGCAACTCCTGCATCGCGAACGCCGTGCGCGGCGCCCGCGTCCCGCCCTTCCGGCAAGCCACGTTCAACGTGAACTTCCCCTACCGCCTCTGACCCGCGCTCCGCGCGGAGCCCACTCGCACGCGCCCGCTCGGCTCTGCCCGGCGGGCGCGCTGCGTTTGAGCACCTCGAGACAGCGCGGCACGTCGAGACATCCCGCACGGGACGTCACGGCGAGTGAGCGGCGCGCCGCACGCTCAGCCGGCGAGGTCGGCCTGCACACGCTCGCGCAGGCCGCTCGAGCGCGTGACGGGACGCCCGGTCGCCGTCTCGATGGCCCCGCGCGAGCCCACCAGGGTCACGCTGGAGCGCGCGCGCGTGATGGCCGTGTAGAGGATCTCGCGTGTCAGCAGGGGCGTGTCCACGTCGGGCATCAGCACGGCCACGGCGTCGAACTCCGACCCTTGCGCCTTGTGCACCGTGATGGCGTAGGCGAGGTCGACGATGGGCTCGATGGCGACCAACGGGAACCCCACGAAGCCATCGTCCCGGCGGAAGAGCGCGAGACGCCGGGGCGCGCGCTCGAAGTCGAAGCGCCCCGTGAGCACGATCCCGGTGTCTCCGTTGAACAGCCCGCGCACGTAGTCGTTCTGGTGGACCATGATGGGCTCGCCCACGGCGAGGCGGGCGCGCGGGTCCTGCGAACGCTGCGCGTGGAACTGGCGGTTCACGCGCTCGACCCCGAGCGCACCGGCGCGCGTGAGCGCGAGCAGACGCGCTGCCTCCAGCTGCGCGAACAGAGCGCGCAGGGACGGGGTGAAGCTCTCGTCGGGGTGCCCCTGCGTGAGCAGCAGCTCGCCACCGAGCGACTGCGCCGCGCGCAACAGCGGTCGCAGGTAGCGCTCGTCCCAGCGCGCGAGGAACGCCGCGCGCGCGTCGGCGCCCGACGCGTGCACCCACTCACAGCCGTGGAAGGTCAGCGCACCCGCGTTTGCCCGAGGAACGATGGCCGTGTCGGACGCGGTCTCCCACAGCGGCTGGACCTTGCCGCGGTGGACGGCGCGCGCCACCGACAGAATGGTGCGTCCCGCAGGGTCCTTGGCGTCCATGCGATAGCTGTGCGTCAGGCGAACCACCGCGTCTCCGCGCAGCGTGCACAAGTCGCGGAACACCGCGCCTGCGTCCACCGAAGGCAGCTGATCGGCGTCGCCCAACAGGACCAGGCGCGTGCTGGGTGCGAGGGCCCTCAGCAGGCGGTCCATCATGGCGACGTCGATCATGCTGGCCTCGTCGACGATGACCACGCGCGCCCCGAGGGGGTTGCGCGCGTGCGCGCGGTAGCGCCCCGTGCGCGGCGAGAAGCCCAACAGCCGGTGCAAGGTCTGGCTGCGCGGAGGCGTGCGCAGCAAGGCCATGTCGTCGAAGGTGGGCGCCCGCAGCGCGCGCAGCGCCTGTGACACCGAGCTGCGCATGCGGTCGGCGGCCTTGCCAGTGGGCGCCGACAGCGCGATGTCGGTCTCGGGGTCGTAGCCCAGGCGCACCAGCACGCGCAGCAGGCTGACGACGATGCTGGTCTTGCCCGTCCCCGGCCCCCCCGACACCAACGCGAGCGGCGCCTGCGCAGCGACGCGCACGGCCCCCAGCTGCTCGCGCGACAGACGGAGCGCGCGGTCCCCCGCGTACGCAGGCGCCGCGATGACGTCGCGCAGCGCGCGCTCGAGCCGCACCTCGTCGAGGGCGGACGGCACCGCGGCCGAGCGCCCCGCGTCGGAGCCGCCCTCGTGTGGCAAGCGCGCAGCCACCGAGGCGGCGATGCGGCCCTCGATCGCGAACAGGCGCTGCACGTACAGGTAGTCGCCCGCCACGACCAGCGGCCCGGAGCTCTCCGGACCGACCACGGCCGGCGCGAACGCCCCCCCCTCCCCCCCGCGACCGGCGACCACCTGCGCAGCCAGCTCGCGCACGCGGGCGCCGCGCGTCTGCCCCAAGCCTCCCTCCTGCATCTCGTCCAGCAGCGCCGAGAGCTCTGTGGCGGCTCGCCCGTGGATCCCGAGGCGCGTCGAGCCGCGCTCCTGCGCCACGAGCAGCGCGAGGACCAGCACCGCGAGGGCGTCACGCGCGGAGGGGTCGAGCTCCGCTGGGAGAGCGCTCAGCTCGTGGGCGCGCAGCGCGAGCGCGCGGTCCAGCTCGAGCGCGTCGCAGACCTGCAGCAAGGGCGCGTCGAAGGGCGGAGCAGCCGCGTGCGCGCGTGCCCACCGGGCGTGACCCGCACCTCCCGGATGCAGGCTCATGGGCGCGCCCCCTGGCTACTGGCGCGTGCGAACGACGTCTCGCGAAGCTCCCGCTCCCAGCGGGTCACGTCGTCGAAGGACGGTCGCTCGAACACCACCCCGGCTTCGCCTCGCGCGAGGGGACGGAGGAACGCGTAGAGGTGCCCCCCGAAGCGCTGCTCGTACGCGTCCGCGTCCCAGACGTCGAGCAGGCGCAGCACGCCCAGGGTGTACAGCTTGATCTGCAGCGCGTAGTGGGCGCGTACGTGCTCGGCGAGCAGCTCGAGGCCCCCGGCCACCCGGTCGCTCTTCCAGTCGAGGAAGTACACCGCGCCTTCGTGCTCGAAGACCACGTCCACGACGCCCCGCACGACCCCCCGCTGCACACGAAACGGCGGCGGCGACGCGTCGCCGAGCCCAGCGGGGAGCTCGCCGCCCTGCGTGAGGCTGGGGTGCTGCGCCTCGGGGATGGGGAACTGGAAGCTCATCTCGCGCACGACGCGCGTCGCGTCGACCAACGGCACGGAGGCCCTGCGGGTGGGCAGCGGGCGGCGCAGGGCGTGGTACAGGAGCTCGGCGGCCGTGGGCACGTGCGTAACGTCCACGCCGTTGCGCGTGGCGCAGTTGTCGAGCAAGGCGCGCAGCTCGGCGCCGCCCGGGGCCGCGTGGAGCATCTCCTCAGGGGCACCCACGCGCGCGACGTAGCGCAGGTCGACCCGCTCGAGGGCCTCGTGGAGAAACAGCCCGGTGGCAGCCCCGCCCGGCAGGTCGAGCGCGGCAGGCGCCCCTTCGTGAGGGTCCACCATCGCGGACGCGCCCGCGTCGTGCACGTCGGCCTTGAGCTCCTCGTGCGGTGTGCTCTCGCTGAGGCGACGGTAGCCACCGCCCGCCATGCGAGAGTAGGACGTGGCGAGCGGCCCGCGGTGCCGTTCGCGCAGCGCGACGAACTCACTGGCCGGGAGCGGCGCCGGCCCCGCGAGCAGGAGGTCGCCCGCGGGCTCGGCGCGCAGGAGGTCGTTGGCCCGCTCGGCGCGCACCGCGGGGGCCCCTGGCGCCGCTGCAGGAGCGACGGCTGGAGGTCCAGCGTCGAGCCGCTCGTCCTGCAGCGCGCTCCCACCGGCCACCGCGGCGCGGACCGTGAGAAACGTGGGCCGCGCGTCGAGCAAGGCCTCCAGCGCCCCTTGGACGGGCTGATACCCCGCCTTGCGGTGCAGCCGGTAGCCGCCCGCGCCGCCGTCGTCCCCGAAGTACGGCAGGTACAACCGCGAGCGCGCGCGCGTGAGCGCGACGTACAGCAGCCGCTCGTCCTCCTCGCGCTGCTCCCGTTGGACGTCCGCTTCCACGCCTGCCGAGAGCGGGCGCATGAACGCCTCACGCCGACCGTCCACGTGACGCACGCGCGGCCCCGGCCCCGGGCGGTCGGAGCTCGCGAGCCCCCCGAGCACGAACACGACCTCTGCCTCCAGCCCCTTCGACTTGTGCATGGTGAGCAGCTGTACGGCGGGCCCGTCCGTGGCGACGCGCTCGATGTCGTCGGAGACCTGCGGCCCAGCCTGGCGCGCGATGAGCTGCTGGAAGTCCACCACCAGCTCGTCCACGGTGCGCCTCCGGCCGTGCGAGCGTGCCAGCAGGACGTCCACCAGGTGCTGGTAGTTCGTGAGCTGGCGCGCGCTCTCCGACGCGAAGAGCTCCCGCCTCGCGAGACCGCTGGTGTGCAGCAGCTCGTGCGCGAAGCCCGCGTAGTCGCGCAGCTCGCAGCGCTCGCGCAGGCGCATCAGCCGCGCCACGAGTGGGTGATCGTCGTGCAGCTCTTCGTCGCCGCGCAGGTCGCCGAGCGACAGCCCGAAGAAGGGCGTCAGCCAGGCCTTGAGCCGCGCGCTGCGGTCGCCGGGGTCAGCGACGGCGCGCAAGACCATCAGGAGGTCCTCCGCCTCGCGCGTCTGGTACAGACCGTGTCGCTTGAAGTAGGCGCACGGCACCCCGCGCGCTGCCAGCCGGTCGTGGACGCCGTCGAGGTCCGAGCCGTTGCGACCCAGCACGTAGATGTCGCCCGGGTGGAGCCGCCGCAGCGCTCCGTCCCGGCCCACCACGAGCGAACGCGGGCCCTCGCTCAGCAGCGCTTCGATCTCGTCGGCCACGGTGTCGGCGAGCGCCACCCGCGCGCCGAAGGCGTTGAGCTTGTCGGACCCGTTCGTCGCAGCGGGGCGCAACAGCACGAGCGGCACCGCGGGGCTGCCATCGAGGTGCTGCGCCCGGAGCCGCGGGTCTCCACAGTCCACCGGCGCGTCATAGCGGATGGAACCCGTGAAGAAGCCCCGCGCGAACACCGCGTTGTAGGCGCCGATCATGGCGTCGGTGCTGCGGAAGTTGTGCCGCAGCACCACGCGCGTGACGTGCGGCGCGAGCGCGTCCCGTGCGGCGAGGTAGGTGTGCACGTCCGCGCCCCGGAAGGCGTAGATGGCCTGCTTCGGGTCACCGATGAGGTAGAGCGCGCGGCGCTGCGCGATGGGCAGGCGCCGCGGGTCATCGTTCCCGTCGAAGAACAGGCGCCGGAAGATCTCCCACTGCGTGGCGTCGGTGTCCTGGAACTCGTCGATGATGGCGAAGCGGTGCTGCGCACGAAGGGCCGCGGTGAGGCCCACGCCGCCCTCTCCGCGTAACGCGTCACGCAGGCGTGTGAGCAGGTCGTCGAAGTCCAGCTCGCGCGCGGCGCGCTTGCTCTCGTCGGCCCGCGCCAGCACGCGCGGCAGCAGCGTCTGCACCACCAGCATGGAGAAGTGAGGGATGCTCTCCAGCAGCGCGTCGAACGGCGCGAGCGCGTGCGCCAGCGCCGGGTTCTTCTCGCGGCGACCGTTCACCCAGTCGAGCGCGGTCTTGGTGCCTTGGGGTCGCTCGCACCACGCGGCGATGGCCGCGGCCGCCGCCATCAGGTCCTCGGCGCCCAGCACCTGCTGCGCGCACGCGTGGAGGGCCTCGAGGTGGCCGGTGAGCGAGTCCCGCGTGCGGGCCGTCTCCTGCCGCGCAGCGGCGAGCAGCGCGTGCCTACGCGGGAGGGCGGCGCACCCCTCGGCCAGCTCGCGCACTCGCTCGAGCGAGGCGGGAGGCATCAGCACTCCCGGCTCGGAGGCCCACGCGTTCAGCGTGGCGGTCAGGCCCTCGGGCGTGTCGACCCGCAGGGCGGCGCGGAGGACCGCGTGGGCCGGATCGCTGGGGCGCAGCGCTTCACGCAACACGGCGCGCACGGCGCGCTGGAAGTGCAGACGCGACTCGGCCAGGGTCTGCTCGAACAGCCCGCGACTCCGGAACGCGTGCTCCTGCAGCACCCGCTGGCAGTAGCCATGGATGGTGTAGATGCTGGCCGCCTCGAAGCCCTCCACCGCCTCGCGCAAGCGCTCCATCGCGCCCTCGTCCAGGGTCCACGCGTTGTCCTCCGGGGGCGGATCGACCCGCGGGTCCTCGGGCCCCGCGTGGACCAGCGCCACCAGGGTCTCGCGGACCCGCTCGCGCATCTCGAGCGTCGCCTTCTCGGTGAAGGTCAGCACCACGATCTCGTCCAGGCGCGCGCCGGCACGCACGATCAGGTCCACGATCAGGTGCTCGAGGGTATAGGTCTTGCCCGTCCCTGCGGAGGCCTCGATCCACGCGTGCGACGCGAGGGGGAGCTCGTCCAGCACCTGCGGGCGCGCGAAGCGTCGCGGTTGGCTCACGCGGCCTCCCCCGCGCGGAGGCGCGCATAGAGGTCGTAGCGGCGCGCGTACATGGCGTACAGCTCGTCGACGGGCGGCACGGGGTACTCCTCCGCGTGAGGGACGCTCCCATAAGCGCGCTGGCCGGCGTCGTCCCGCACCTTCAGGAGCGCGGCTCGCCACGCGTCGGGAGGCCGCGAGCCCCACTCCGGGAGCGCCTCGAGCAGCGGCGTGGGGGGCGCGAAGTACGCGTGTGGTCCCATGAGGAGGTCGCGCACGAGGTCGAGCAGGTAGGCGCGCGCGGTCTCCTGGGAGAGCCCCCCCAGCACCAGCGCGACATCGCGTGGCTCGTCGGGATACAGCACGTGCACGCTGTGACGCGGGGCCTCTTCCCCGCTGGCCGTGAGCAGCAGGTGGTCGAGGAAGGCCCGCAGCCCCGCGCGCTCCTCCCGCCGGGCGCGGGCGCGGGCCGCCGCCGGTCGGGCGGAGGTCTCGAGCTGCAGCGAGCCGCGCTGCCCGAACAGCGCCTCGGTGCGCCCACGGACCAGGACGCGGAGGCGCCGCTGCCCGTCGCGGGGGTCGTCCAGCTCGAGCGTCAGGCTGGGCAGCACGCGCGTGACGTCACCGTCCTCGAGCGCCTCACCCAGGCGCACGCGCTGTGGTAGCGCGTCGGGGGCCAGCCGGGCGAGCT
The DNA here is from genome assembly GCA_020633055.1 of Sandaracinaceae bacterium. Lineage (NCBI taxonomy): Bacteria > Pseudomonadati > Myxococcota > Polyangiales > Sandaracinaceae > Sandaracinaceae bacterium. The sequence continues at coordinate 154,989 of JACKEJ010000016.1, forward strand.
GCTCGTGCCACGCCCTCAGCAGAGCGAGGTCATCGCCCCGCCGGGCGACGGCCAGGGAGGCGACCGGCCACGCCCCTGCCCCCTGCATGCGCCCCACCGTGCGGTCGTAGGCCGCCTCGAGGGAGCCGTGTGTGGTGCCCTCCCAGAACGCCTCGCGCAGCGCGGTCACCTCGACGAGCTTGGGAGGCTCGAAGGGCTCGTCTTCCACGCTCTCCTCACCCTCGCCGTCGTCGTCGCGGCTCACGCCGAGCAGCGCCTCGGCCCAACCGCTCTGCGGGTCGCTCAAGAAGCGCGCGAGGTGGGTGCGCGACAATGAGAGGGTCGTGACCGGCCGCTCGTCGTCGTCCTCCACGGAGGTGACGTTCGCGCCGGGCTCGGGGCCCGTGGCCCGAGCTCCCGAGGTGGCTGGACGTGGCGCGGCTTCGGTGCCGGCCGAGGCGCCATTCGGAGACGCGCCGGCCGACGTGACCAGGTGCCAACCCTCGGACAGCGAGATGGTGCGCAGCTCCTGCGTGAGGCGCTCGAACACCGGCTTGGGGAGTCGCCCCCCGAGCGCGCGCAGCGTGTCCTCGAGAGCCGACGCGTCGCCATGTGTAGCCTCCTTGGGATCCTCGTCGTCGCCCGCAGGCCGCCCATCACCCCCACGCGCACCATCACCCCCGCGCGCGCCATCGCCGCCGTCACACGCGCCGTCACGACCGCGCTCGGCCTGGCCGCCTGCATCTCCGCGCTGGGGCCCGCCCACGCGCTGCGCGTCCGTCGAGCTCTCGGCTCGCTGCGCGGCGCGCCCCAGCTTGCCCAGCGCGCGCAGCCAGGCCTCCATGTGCGCCTCCGGGAAGGCGCTCGCCGGGTCGAGCGGCTCGTGTCGAAAGAGCGCATGCGTGGTGACCAGCGCGCCCTCCTCGGGCTCGCGCACGTAGCTTCGGCGCAGCGTGTCCAGGAGCAGCCTGACGGTGGGCGAGGGCGCGATGGGGTCCCCCGTGTAGGGCTCGCGCGACACCCACGAGAGGTGCAGCACGTCGCGCGCGCTCAGCAGGACCTCGAGGAACATGTACTTGTCGCGCTCGCTCGCGCGCACGTCCCCTACGCGACGCTTCTCGAGGCGCAGGTCCAACGTGTCGTGCACGTCACGCGCCGGGAAGGCCCCCTCGCCCAGGCCCAGCACGAAGGTGTGCCGAAAGGGGATGGCGCGCATGGGCAGGAACGACGAAACCACCACGCCGTCCGCGAGGTAGTCGCCGCGCGCGGCGCTCAAGGCCGAGAGCGACTCGGTCACCAGCATGGACGCGACCCGATACGACACGGGCAGCCCACGGACGTCGCGCTCCAAGAGGCCACGGGCCACCGCGAGACAGCTGCGCAGCTCGCTCTGCTCCGCCTCGTTCGATGGAAGGACGTAGCCCTCCCACACGCCGGCGAAGAACGAGGCCCACTCCCGCAGCGGTCGCGCCTGGGCCCGCGCGAAGCGCGCGTCGGCGATCAGCCCGCGCAGCAAGAGCGAAAAAGCCCTGGCCCAGGTCGGGTCGGCCGCGGCGGGCAGGTAGGTGGAGTCGCCCAGCGTGAGACCTTCGGGGGGCAGCGGTGCGTCGTCGGTGGCGGCGGGCTCCACGCTCATGAACTCACCCAGCGCCACGCGCAGCAGCCCCTGCTCCCAGTTGAGCCGATCATCGTCCACGTAGGTCCCCGCCAGGTCGGACCGGTCCAGGCCGTAGAAGATGCCCAGCTGCTGCACCAGCGCGCGCACCTGTTCGCTGGTGGCCTCCGGGAGGTGGGCGAGCAGGTTGGGGTGCGTGAGCAGCGCCATCAGCTCTGGGCGGGCGAAGCGACCGAGGGGCAGCTCCACCAGGGCCAGGCAGGCGTCCACCACGCGGCTGGTGTTGGCCAGCGCCAGGTCCACCACCGAGTAGGGGATGCGGTGAGCCTCCGAGAAGACCGCCTCGATGTGCGGGAGGTACTCGTGGCGCGCTTCGTTGGGGAGCAGGACGGCGATGTCGTGGAAGCCGATGGGCGCGTCGGTGGTGCTCGCGGCGCGGACGGCGCGCCAGACCTCCTCGGCCATGACCTCGACCTCGCGCCGCACGCTCGGGCAGGCGTTGAAGCGCAGCGAGCGGTCCGGCTGGCCCCGCCCTTCCTCCGGCCCCTGCGCGACCGGGGCGCGCAGCAGGATGTCGCGCTGCAGCGCCTCGAGGACGGTGGGCACGCGCCCCGCGGCGTGGGCGCCCGCGGTGGGATCCACGAAGCAGGGCTCGAAGTCGGCATCCGTGAGCTCGTTGAGCAGGTGCACGTGCTCGCGCCCCGGCCGCCCAAAGGCCACCAGCAGCGGTGGGTCGTCGGTCTGATGGAGCGCCAACGGGCCATCGGGTGGCACGCCGTCCGCGAGGCTGGCCCGGGGGCCGCGCCGCGACGGAAGCCTACGAGCGGCGCGCAGCTCGGACTCGCTCGGCATGTCCTCCCAGAACTCCATGCACGGGTTGTTCACGTACAGGTGCAGCTCGGACACGTCGCCCAGGGCCGCGTACAGCCACTGGAACACACGCGCGACATAGCTGACCCCGAAGACGTGGAGCGTGGGCTGGAGGGAGTCCTCCGCGGGGAAGAGCAGGCCCTCGGGGAGCGGGCTGGGCGCGGAGGGCAAGGCCTGGAGCTGCTGCAGCGCCGTCATCAGCGGGACGTAGCGGGCGCGCGGCGCGAACACCGGGCGGGGTGCGTCCGGCGCCACCAGCTCGGCCATCAGGGCCGCTTGGAAACGCGCGCTGCTCACGAAGTCCGGGTGCTGTGTGCCGAGCTGCCCGCGCATGAATGCGTCCAGGAGCTCCGGGCGCGCGAAGCCGTAGGCCTCGAAGAGTAGCCCCAGCCGACGCGCCAGCTGCACCCGCCGCACGTCGCGCGCGTCCGCGTCCCGGCCGGCGTCGAGGTACGCGCGCACGTCACGCATGGCGTCGCTCGCGAGGCGCGCGTCGTCGTGCAGGAGCGCCAGCAGCAAGCTCTCGAACGCGCCGCGATCCATGATGCGCACGTCGGGCAGCGCGCGCTCCAGCCAGGCGCTGACGAACCGCTCTAGCCGCGCGAAGCGCAGGTTGGCCGCGACCCCCAGCGCCTCGCTGACGCCGCGCTCCAGGTACGCCTCCATGTTGCGGTTGGGGACGATGACCTGGACCGGCTCGAGGGGGTGCGCGCGGCGCCGTTGCGCACGGAGCTGGGCCACGAAGCGGGCCAACAGAGCCTCGGTGCGGTTGCTGTAGTGCAGGCGGATCACGCGCAGCCAAGGCTGACACAACGACGTGACGCTGGCGATCGCTCAGGACGTCGCACCAGCCTCGCCGGCTGCACACGCTCACGGACGACGGGAGTTGCGCGCGGCGGGATACTCGGAAGGGTTGCCCCGTCGTGGCAAGTCGTCCGCGTCGTCCTCGCGCGCCGCGCTACGCAACCACGACCACGCCGTCCATCCGGGCCCGAGCCAGGCCGCGAGCCCGATCAGCAACATGCCGTACGCCGGGAACATCGCGATCAGCAAGCCACACGTGGTAAACGCCACCGCCAGCGCGAGGAAGCGTCGATCCGTGAGGGTGCCCACCATGGCCGCGCCCGTGCCGAACAAGAACACGTCGAGGGCCACGTCGCGAAACTCCGTGTGCCCGAGCGTCAGCGCCACGACCCGGTTCAGCAGCGTCAGCAGGCACAGCACCACCATGGCCACGACGAAGCGCCGCCCTGCCCGGTTGGGCATCATGCGGCGCCGGAACAGCGCGCCGCCGATGATCAGCGTCGCGGCGAGCCCGCCGGTGAAGGCGAACGAATGCCAGGTCGCGTACTCGTACCAGCCCATGCGCAGGCCGATGAACCCGCCCACTGGGAACACGCCGAGCACGAACGACACGATCAACACGAACAGCGCTCTGTCTCGTCGCCCGTACTTGGGGTCCTGGTCGTAGCCGATGCGCTCGAGGCGCGCCTGCCGCTCGAGCCGCTGCGCCACCTTCTGCTCGAGAGCCTCGATCAGCGCGCGTTCGTCCGGATCGCTCGTCTCCACTTCGCGCAGCGTCGCGGACGCAGCGGTGGCATCGCCTCGCGAAAGCTGGTGCTCCGCCATCAGCAGCAGCGCTTCCACCAATCCAGCGCGCGCGCGCTCGTTGTCTGGCCACTCCTTGAGCGCCCGCGAGAAGCCGAAGCGACACTCGACGAACTCACGCATGACCTCGCGCTGCATGGCAGCATCCACGGGTGCGCGCGCGTTCTCGAACGTCTCCTGGCGTAGACGGTCGCGGGCCACGGACACGCGCAAGCGCGAAAGGGTGAGCTTGGCGTCGTCGGCCAGAGCCGCAGACGTGCGATGTTCGAGGAACGCCGCCACGGCCGACCGGAAGGCCTCGGCGCTGTCGAAGCGGAGCTCCGCCCGTGGCTCGAGGGCACGCGCCGCGATCGCGGCCAGCTCAGCAGGCACTTCGGGGCCGAACCGGGGCGCCCGTGCTTCGTAGGCGGCGTAGAGCACGTCGCGCACGCTCCCTCCTTGGTGCGGCGGGCGTCCCGTGAGGATCTCGTGCAGCACCGCACCCAGCAGGTAGACGTCGGTGCGCTCGTCCAGCACGGAGCTGCGGCGGTCCACCATCTCTGGGGCCATGTAGCTGGGCGTCCCGACCACCTCGGCCACTTCGTCGGCCATGGGCAGCCAACCGCGGTGGTGGTCGCGCGTGCTCACCGCCACCCCCCAGTCGACGAGATACACGTCGCGGAAGCCACCGATCATGACGTTGTCGGGCTTCAGGTCCAAGTGCAGGATGCCGCGGCTGTGCGCGTAGTGCACCGCATCGCACACGTCCATGAGCACCCGCAGGTGCCACGCCAAGCGATCCTGCGCCTCGGCCGGGAAGCCCGGGTGGTTGTCGTTGCGCAGCATCGCGCGCCACGACACGCCGTGGATGCGCTTCATGACCATCAGCGGCGTGCCCTCGTCGTCCGCCTGCAGCGCGTAGATGGGCACGATGTTGGGGTGCTCGACCACGCCCGTGATGCGGGCCTCGGTGAGCAGCCGGTCGATGGAGTCCGGGTCGCGCAGCTCGGGCTTGAGCGTCTTGACCGCCACCTCGCGACGCAACGCGCCTTGCTCGCCTAGCGAGATGATGCCCATGCCGCCCTCGGCGAGGGGTTCGGTCAGCCGCAGCGTCGCGCCCGTGCCCTCGAAAGGCACACGCTTCGACTTGTGGCGCGGCCCCGCCACGGGGCGGTCGGAGCGCCGCAGCCCCACGGGCCGGATGGTGGCGTCCGGCTCGAACATCCCGGTGGCGGGGAGCGCGAGCGTCTCCGCCAGGTCCTCACGAGTGAGGCCGCGCCGGGTGGGGTTGTCCGATGCCATGGTCGCCCTGACACTACCCACCCGCGTGTCGACTGTCGAACTACCGCCACGCGCGGGAAGACGCTTCTCCCGGCCTACGATGCCCCATCGAACACGTGGGCAGAGAGGGCGCCGTGAGCCCCTGCCCAGCAGCGCGACGAGATATCGTCAGCGTCGACGCGAGCGACCGCGACCGGGGGGCGGGTTGGGGGCCGCCCCCGCGGGCGGCTGGCGCGTGGCCATGAGCCGGTAGGGGACGGTCCCCGTGCCGCGGGCGCTGTAGGTCCCGATCCACACCAGGTACTGCCCTGGCGGCCAGCTGTCCTGCTGCAACATCGGCTGCAGGTTGCCGCCACCGTCGTCGTCGCACAGCCAGCGGCCGTCCGGTGTCCGGATGACCATGGTGGTGTCCTCCGCAGCCTCCACGTACAGGCGCAGATAGCGCGCGCTGCCCTGCACGTAGAGGATGTGGTCCGGGATGCTCTGCACGTAGCCGCGGCACGAAGGCTCGGCCGCGTCCTGAGCCCGGATGGTGCCACCCGCTGCGCCCTCGAGCACGGCCGGGTCCGGACGCAGCCGGGCGTCGATCCAGCCAGGGGTGCCGTTCCCCTGCATGGCGTCCACCGTCATGGTCAGACCCGCCGGCTGCGGCGTGGGACCAGGGCCGGGGTGCGGCGTGGGTCCGGGATTCGGGTTGGGGTTGGGCTGGATGGGCATGGGCTGCGGCCCCACCTGCTGACCGCTCGAGCCGGGCACCACGCTGGGGATCTCGGTCAGCTTCAGGGAGTACGGCACGGCGGTGCCCTGCTGGTAGCTGCCGACCCAGATGCGGTACATCCCGGGGCCCCAGGCCTGCTCCACGGCGGGGTTCAGCCCGTAGGTGTCGTCGTTGCAGATGACCGTGTTCTGCGGCGTCTGGATCATGATCGTCGTGTCGCCCGCGGCCTCGACGAAGATCCGCATCCAGCGGAAGTTGCCCCGCAGATTGATGATGTGGCTGGGGTGCGGCGAGATGAACCCACGACACTCGGGGTTCACCCCGCTGGCGTCCACCTGGCCACCGCTCTGCCCCTGCAGGACGTGGGGGTCCGGCATGAAGCCAGACGTCAGGTTGGCGCCGCCGAACATGGACTGCTGAGCGAGCGCGGTGTCGCTCGCGCCGCTCATCACGGCGGCCAGTGCCAGCGCCGTGCACATCACGGCCCCCGTTCTCGGCTTGCTCTCGATCCCAACCATGGTGCCCACTTTCTCGATTGACGAAGTCTCCGCTCGGGAGGGTAGCAATCCTCGCACGAAACGCGAAGCCCGGGGCTCGGACGCGCGCAGCCCAGCGATATTCAGCGCATCCACCAGTAGGCGATGGCCGCGCCGACCGCCATGATGGCCGCCCCGCCCAGGACCACGAGGGGGATCATCCACGTGGGCACGTGGAGGGGCTGCTCTTTCGCCTTGCTTGGCACCAGCGCCCCGCCCTTCCCGCGGGCGCCCTTGCCGCTCGGCTCCGCGGCGGCCGCATAGCCGTCAGGTGACGAGAAGCGCGGGCTGCTGGAGCGCCGGCCGGGGTCGTCGACCTCCGCCGCGGGGATGGGCATGCGCACCGTGGGCTTGCCGCTGACTGCAGCGGGCGCTGGCGTGGCCGCGACGGCCGCATAGATGGACGCCGCGTCCGCGAAGTCCACGGCGAACTCCTCGGGCGTGGCGTAGCGCTGCGCGACGTCGGGGTGCATGGCGCGCCGCAGGCACTCCGCGAGCGCCTCGGGGTAGTCGGGACACAGGTCCGCCAGCGGCTGGGTGCGGCCCGTCAGGATCGCCCCCAGCAGCTGGCCGTGGTCGCTGGCTGCGAAGGGCGACTGACCGGCCAGGCACTCGTAGGCGATGACCCCCAGCGCGTACACGTCGGCCGGAGCGCCCGCCGCGTGGGCGCTCTTGATCTGCTCGGGCGCCATGTAGCGCGGCGTGCCAATGACCGTCCCCGTGGCGGTGAGCTTCTTGCTGCTGAGTGACAGCGACAGGCCGAAGTCGAGGATCTTCACCTGTGGCGGGCGCGCAGAGGTCAGGAAGATGTTGTCCGGCTTGAGGTCCCGGTGGATGATCCCACGGGCGTGCGTCTCAGTGAGGGCGGCGCACGTGGCGGTGATGACGGGGCACAGCTCCGCAGGGTTCATCGGCCCGTGATTGGCCACGTGCTCGCGCAGCGTGTGCCCCTTCAGGTACTCCATCGCCAGCCACAGCGTTCCGTCGGGTGCAGCACCAAAGCCGTGGATGCCTACGATGCCTGGGTGGTGGATGGAGGCCAGGATCTCGGCCTCGCGCCGGAAGCGCTCCTCGGACTCGCCTGACGCCTTGGTCTTCTTGAGGACCTTGAGCGCCACGCGGTGCCCCGTCTGCATGTCCCGGGCGTCGTAGACCGTGCCCATGCCGCCGCTGCCCAGCACCTCGTCCACCTTGAAGCGGTCCGCGAAGAAAAAGCCGTCCTCGAACGACGACATGACGCGCGTGGGCTCCATCTCCTCGAGGTCGAGCTCATCCAGCGTATCGACGCTGTCCAGCAATCTGTCGACGCTGATGGACACCAGGCACTCTCTCCGCGCGACGTGTTGGCTCGCCCTAGATCCGCTCGACGGCCATGACGCCGGTGAGCTTCTCGATATCCCGCATGACTGTTCGGAGCTGCTTTACGTCGGCCACATGAACATGAAAGACATTGACCGCCCGGTCCGTGGTCTCGGACCGGCAATTGGCCTCGCGGATGCTCAGCTTGTGGTCCGTGAACACACCCGAGACCAGCGCCAGGATGCCCTGTCGGTCGTTTGTCGTCACGCGAATATCCACGGGCAGGTCCATGCGCGCGTTACTGGCCCAGGCGACGTTCACCTTGCGCGCCGCGTCCAGTTCCATGGCCTTGGGGCACTCGCGGCGGTGGACCGTCACGCCGCGGCCGCGGGTGATCCAGCCCGTGACGTTGTCGCCTGCCACCGGGTTGCAGCACTTGGCGAAGCGCACCAACAGTCCGTCCATACCCTCGATGAGGATGCCCTCGTCGGTAGTCTTGGGCTGGATGCGCCGCATCGTCTTCTCGATGAGGCCGGGCTCCAGGCTCTTGCGCTCTTCGGACGACGCCTCGGGCGCGATGACCTCGACGGCGCTGGCGACGGAGACGCGCCCGTAGCCCACCGCCGCGAAGAGCTCCTCGGCGGACTGCATCTTGAAGTGGTCGAGGGTCTTCTTGAGCTGGGGCCCCTTCAGGAACTTGGAGAACGACAGCTCGCGCTTGTGCACCTCTCGCTCGAGCAGCTCGCGGCCCAGGCGCACGCTGCGCTCCCGCTCGCGCTCTCGGAGGTACTGGCGGATGCGGGCGCGGGCCTTGCCGGTGACGACGTGGTCCAGCCAGTCCTTGCTGGGGTGCTGGTCCTTGCGGGTCTCCACCGACACCACGTCCCCGTTGCGCAGCTTGTGGCGGAACGGGGCGATGGCGCCGTTGACGCGCACGCTGTGGCAGTGGTGTCCGAGGTCCGTGTGCACGGCGTAGGCGAAGTCCAGCGCCGTGGCGCCGCGTGGGAAGGTCTTCACGTCGCCCTGGGGCGTGAACACGTAGACCTCCTCGGGGAAGAGGTCACCGCGCACCGAGTCGTAGAACTCGGCCGGGTCGGCCACGTCCTTCTGGAACTCCATCAGCTGGCGCAGCCAGGCGAAGCGCGCCGCGTCCCGGGCTTCGAGCCCGCCCGTGTTGCTCTTGTACTGCCAGTGCGCCGCGATGCCGAGCTCCGCGGTGCGGTGCATCTCGTGGGTGCGGATCTGCACCTCGACGCGGCGGTTGCCGGGACCGATGACCGTCGTGTGCAGCGACTGGTACATGTTGGGCTTCGGGAGCGCGACGTAGTCCTTGAAGCGCCCGGGCACGGGGGTCCACTCGGAGTGCACCACGCCGAGCGCCGCATAGCAGTCGGAGACGTTCTCGACGAGCACGCGGAACGCGATGAAGTCCTGCACCTGCTCGAACTCGCAGTCCGAGCGCTTCATCTTGCGCCAGATGGAGTAGAGGTTCTTGCGGCGCCCGGTCACGTCCACCGCGAAGCCGCGCGTGAGCAGCATCTTGCGCAGCCGTGTGACGACGTCCCCGATGAGCTTGTCCGTGTCCTTCGCGATGGCGGACACCTGCTCGTCCAGGCGCGCGTAGTCGACCGGGTGCAGGTAGCGGAACGCCAGGTCCTCCAGCTCGATGCGCAGCCACTGGATACCGAGGCGGGCCGCGAGCGCGGCGTAGATCTCGAGCGTCTCGCGGGCGATGCGCTCCTGCGAGTCCGGCTTCATGTGCTCGAGCGTGCGCATGTTGTCGAGCCGGTCGGCCAACTTGACCACGAGCACTCGGATGTCGCGCGCCATGGCGACGACCATCTTGCGGAAGCTCTCGGCCTGGAGGTCTTCCTTGGACGCGAAGTTGATGTTGCCGAGCTTGGTGACGCCGTCCACCAAGAAGGCGATCTCGTCTCCGAACTCGGCCTTCAGCTGCGCGTCGGTGATGCCGCAGTCCTCGACCACGTCGTGCAGCAGGGCGGCGCAGATGCTCGACACGTCGAGCTTCATCTCGGCGATGATGCCCGCCACCGACACGGGGTGGACGAAGTACGGGTCCCCCGACTTGCGCATCTGACCGTCGTGACACTTCGCCGCGAAAACGTAGGCCTTCTCGATCAGCGCGGTGTCCGCGCCGGGCTGATAGACCTTAACTTTCTGAACGATGTCGTTGAGTCGCACGATGGTTGGGGGGGAGCGAGACTCTGGCCCGCCCCCGGAAAACGGAACGGAGTGCCAAACTAACACCGCCATGCGGGGGTGCCAAGCAAGGGACGTTTACGAAACAGTCGGATTCAGTCGTCGATGGTGACAACCCCCGACGCCCCGAGGTTCCGGCCAAGGCCAGGTCGAACAGCTCGATGCGTACCACTCCGTCGGCCGGGGCCTCGAAGTGCCGGACGAAGCGCTGCGACCCGAACGCGCCCGTCAGGGTGGCCCGCACGTCGTAGTGCCCCGGAGCCACCCTGATGGCGTGCTCCACCAAGCGCGGCCCCTCCTCGCCGAAGCCGAAGCGGGCGCTGCCGAGGTCGTCGTCCCCGTCTTGGTAGACCAGCTCGAGGCCCGACACCGCCTGGTGCGCAGGGCCCAGGTCGTAGCGCAGCTGCACTTCCCTGGGAATGACCGGTAGGAAGCGCGAGGCGACCACGAGCACCCCGACGACCGCGACCACGCGAGCGAGGCGCGTTCGGTTACGCCGGAAGAACTCGGACAGGCGCGCAGGCAGACCCATCCCGGGATCGTAGCAGGGTCGCGACGGTGCGCTTCCGGTGCTTCAGGCGAACTTCTGCTTTCGCTCGAGCCCCTGCGCGTGGCTCACTGCGCCCGTGGCCGGCCTCACCCCCTATCAGCGCAAGCTCCTCGCGTTCCTGAGCGTGGCGACGTTCTTCGAGGGCTACGACTTCTTCGCGATCACCCAGCTGCTGCCCCACCTGCGGGCGGAGTTCGAGATGGACAAGACCGCGACCGGGGTGCTCTTGGGCGCCACCAACATCGGCGCCATCCTCGCGTTCTTCCTGGTGCGGGCGGCGGACCGCTTCGGCCGTCGGCGCCTGCTGGGCATCACCATCGCGGGCTACACGCTCTTCACCATCACCAGCGGCCTGGCCGTCAGCGCGTGGGACTTCGGGCTGAGTCAGCTGTTGGCCAAGGTGTTCCTGCTGGCCGAGTGGGCGCTGGCCATGGTGGTGGCCGCGGAGGAGTTCCCAGCGGAGAAGCGCGGCACGGTGATCGGGATCATCCAGGCCTTCAACTCGCTGGGCGCCATCATCTGTGCGGGCGTGGTGCCCATGCTCGTCACCCTGCACTTCGGGTGGCGGTCGGTCTACTTCGTAGGAATCCTCCCGCTCTTGGCCCTCGCCTACCTGCGCCGGGGGATGCAGGAGACCACCCGCTTCGCCGCCGTGCGCGCCGAGAGCGGCGGCGAGGAGCCGGGCCTGTTCCACATCTGGCGCACCCCCTACCGAGGGGCCGTGCTGCGGATGGCGGCCATCTGGTTCTTTGCGTACATCGCCGCACAGTGCGGCATCAGCTTCTGGAAGGACTACGCCATGGCGGAGATCCACCTGGAGGAGCAGCAGGCGGGCAACGCCATCGCCCAGGCCGCGGTGGTGGCCATGCCGCTCAACTTCGCGGCGGGCTACCTGATCGACCGCATCGGCCGCCGCTGGGGCGCGGCGCTGGTGTTCGGCACGGGGTCGGTGTCCATCTACTTCGCCTACACGCTCACCAGCCTGCCAGCGCTGACCGTGGCGCTCATCTTCGCGGTGTTCAGCGTGAGCTCCTACCTGCCCATCCTGAACGCCTACAGCACGGAGCTCTTCCCCACCGAGCTGCGCGCCTCGGCCTTCGCCTGGTGCAACAACATCCTCGGGCGCGTGAGCTACGTGCTGGCCCCGGCCATGGTGGGCTACCTGGCGGACCAGGCGGGCGCGTACGGGCCCGTCGTGGTGTGGACGGCGGTCTTCCCGCTGGTGACCACGGGGCTGGTGTTCGCGCTGCTGCCGGAGACCAAGGGGCTCGACCTGGAGGCGACGTCGGCGCTGCACTGAACGCGCCCACAGCCTCGCGGTGCGAAGTTCCGAATCAGGGTGGGAGCGGCGTGATGCCATCGACCGCCACGCGCAGGTGCATCGGGGACAGCGGAATCGTGGAAGACGCGCCCGCGACACCCGTCGTCACGGACATCGTGAACCTCGCATCCGCGCCGCAGTCCAGCCCGATGAGCACTGTGTCGTAAGCGGGTAGCGCGACCAGGAGTGGCGGACGCGTGGTGGTCACCGCACCGACGAGGCGCGGATCGAGGAGGCGCGTGGACTCGTAGTAGTACCCGTTCTTGATGGTCAACACATTGCCGCACGAAGGGGGGAACCCGTTGGGCAACGGGGCCAGCTCGGCCAGGGTGTTCTCGAGCGCCGCGGCATGGGCCTGGTCGGACGAGAGGCCGAGCGCTCCCGCGTCCGCCGCCCCGTAGACACGGCTCATCGGTAGGGAGTCCACCATGACGATCGCGACGAACTCGCCCACGACGTGTCGGATGACTGCGCCCTCGATCAAGGTCGCGACCTGTTCGCCATGGGGGCGCGTGCGGATGGCTAGCCGGAGGTGTTCACGGGAAGCCGCGTCCAAGCCCCGGTGCTCGCGCAGGGCCGTGACCACGTCGTCCATGAAAGCATTGACCGTCGCATCGCAGTCCAGTGGCTTCTCGAGGCAGTCACCCCAGACAGCTTCGAGAGAGACGCGCGCGGTCCTGCACTCTACGGTGCGAGCGTCAGCGTCGGCGCAGCCGCCCTCGGGCACACGTTGCGCGAGGGCCTCGGCGAACAGCCACGTGAACCCCTCTCCATCGAAGTCGGCGGCGGCGTCCGAGTAGGTCGTCGGCGGCGCGGGGAACGCACCGCCGCAGGAATGGACCGGCTGCGCGCAACCCGTGCCCAGAACGGCCACGAGGACCAAGGCGAGGCGGGCGAGGCGGCGCGTGACACGCATGCAGCAGACACTACACCCCCTCGCGCGGGGGTGCAGCCAGCGTACGCGCTGCCGAAACCGCAGCGCCGCAGCTCACGTGACCCATACCCATGCGAAACGTGCTCGGTCCCCGCCGCCCCGCGGCCATGCTACGTTCCGAGGCATGGGTGCTCCCGCCGAGAAGCGCGCCACGTACCAGGATGTGCAAGAGGCGCCCGCGCACATGGTGGCGCAGCTGGTGGATGGCGAGCTGAACCTGCAGCCCCGCCCGCGGGCGCTGCATGCCCGCAGCGCGTCGGTGCTCGGCGGGTTGCTGGAGCCTCCGCTCGGCTGGGGGGACGGCGGGGGCCCCGGAGGCTGGGTCATCCTGGACGAGCCCGAGATCCACTTCGGCGACGACGTGCTGGTGCCAGACCTCGCGGGGTGGCGCCGGGAGCGCATGCCCGAGCTGCCCGACGTGGTGTACTTCGAGCTCGCGCCCGACTGGGTGTGCGAGGTGCTGTCGCCCAGCACGGCGGGCTTCGACCGCGTGAAGAAGCTCCCGGTGTACGCAGCGCATGGGGTCTCGCACGCATGGCTGGTGGACCCGGCCGAGCAGACCCTCGAGGTGCTGGAGCTGAGCGATGGGCGCTGGACCATGGTGGGCGCCTTCCAGGGAGACGTGCCAGTGTGCGCAGGGCCGTTCCCGACGGTGACGCTCCCCCTCGGGCGCCTCTGGACGCGCTGAGCAGCACGCTCCCGAAGGGCTCGGCCCCGGATGCCGCTGCCGTGAGGTGAGAACGCGCGGGGGCAGCTACGTGGCGTGCAGCTGTCGACTGGCGTGAGCCAGGAACACGTCGCCCGCCGCGCCGTCGTAGCTCACGCGACCGTCGACGAGCTGCACCACGCGGTCGCAGCGCGCCGCGAGGGCCAGGTCGTGCGTGACGATGATGAACGCCGTCCGCGCCTCGGCGTGGTGCTGCCGCATGACCTCGAAGACGCGCGCTGCGCTGCCCGTGTCGAGGTTGCCCGTGGGCTCGTCGGCCAGCACCACGCTGGGCGTCTGGACGAGCGCGCGCGCCAGGGCCACGCGCTGCTGCTGCCCTCCGCTCAGCTCGCCGGCGGGTGCGTCGATCTTGTCGGCCAGGTCCACCTGCCGCAGCAGCACCTCGGCGCGCGCGCGCATGCTGGCCTTCATGCGCCCCTGCACGGCGGCCATGGGCAGCGCCACGTTCTCCCAGGCGCGCAGCGTGGGGAGCAGATGGTGGAACTGGAAGACGAAGCCGAGCGCCGAGCCGCGCAGCGCCGTCCGGCGCGTGTCGTCGAGCCCGCTGGTGGCCGCGCCCTGCACCCACAGCTCGCCCGCGGTGGGCACGTCCAAGAGCCCGAGCAGGTTCAGGAACGTGCTCTTGCCCGAGCCGCTGGGGCCCACCAAGGCCACGAACTCGCCCTCGTCGATGCACAGGTCGATGCCGTGCAGGACGCGCACCCCCGGCTGGAACTCTTTGACGAGCCCCTCGCAGCGCAGCACCGGCGCGCCACCATCGCTGTGCGCGTCAGCCATGGCGGATGGCCACCGCGGGATCGAGGCGCGCCGCACGCAGCGCAGGCATGGCCGCGGCCAGCACGCCCGTCAGGATGGCGAGCGCGCTCGCGCCACCGAACACCCACAGCTCGTAGCGGATGCGGAAGGTGGGCCCCGAAGGGACCCGGCTCATCGCGTCCTGGAACGCGGCCAAGAGCAGCACCCCGAGCCCCGAGCCGAACAGCGCGCCCAGCAGGCCCAGGAGCGCCCCCTGCAAGAGGAAGATGCGCAACACGGCGGAGCGGGACGTGCCGATGGCGCGCAGGATGCCGATCTGCCCCTGCTTCTGCACCACCGACACGACCAGCACCGACGCGATGCCCATCGCCACCGCGATCAGCACGAACACCCGGATGAGCGTCGTGCTCATGGACTGCGAGCGAAGCGCCGACAGCAGCTGCGCGTTCTTGGCCATCCAGCTCTCGGCCGCGAGCCCCGTGCGGCGGCGCAGTCGGGTCGCCACCTCTTCGGCCGCGAAGACGTCGTCCACCTTCACGTCCAGGTGTGTGACGCCCCCGGGGATCTGCAAGAGCGCCTGGGCGCTGCGCAGCGCCACCAGCAACCACTGCGAGTCCGACGCGGGGCCGCCCAGGTCGAAGATGCCGCGCACGATGAAGCGCGCCTCGCTCCCGTCACCTGCGGTGACGCGCACGGTGTCCCCGAGACTGACGCCGAGCTCTGCGGCGAGCTCGTCCCCGAGCACGGTGTCCTGACCGCCGACGCGGTACTCGCCCGCCACGATGTTCTCGGCGATGGGCACGACGCGCGCGTACTCGTCCGGGCGCACGCCCTGCAGCAACACGGTGGCGGTCACGCTCCCCCGACGCGCCAGCGCAGGCCCCGACACCCGCGGCGCGACCACCGTCACCCCGCGCAGCTCACGCGTGCGCGCGGCCGTCGCAGGCCACTCGTCGATGGAACGCAGGCGCTGGCTGGGCCGCTGGATGTCGCGCCCCACGAACACGCCCTCGGCGGGGTCGGGACGCAGCAGGGGACGGGCCACCTCCTCGGGGGGCTCGAGCGTCACGTGCGCCAAGCTGCCCAGGGTCTTGTCGATCAGATCCTCCTGCAGCCCCGCGATGAGCGCGGTGATGAAGACCTGCACGGCCACGCCGACCGCCACGCCCACCACGATGAGCGCCGTCTGCGAGCGCCCGTCGCGAAAGAACCGCAGCGCCAAGAACCACGTGAACGGCACTCAGCGAACCTCCGACGTGGCGGGGGTCGGACGCTCGCTCGGGTCGACGCGCGCGCCCTCCTCGAGCGCGGCCAGCGACACGCCCGTGGCCGCGAGGACCACGCGGTCGCCCCGCTCGAGCCCGCGCGTGACCTCGTACAGCTCGCCCGCCCGCAGCCCCACCGCCACGGGCCTGCGGACGGCGCGACCGTCCGAGACCACCCACACGGACGGAGCGGCGCCGCCTGGCTCCTCGATGGCCTCCGCCGGGCAGATCACCACGTCGGGCAGCCGCGCCAGCTCGATCTCCACGGACGCCGTCATCCCCGGGAGCAGGAAGTCCGGGACCGGTTCCGCGATGGCGAGCTCGACCTTGACCGTACCGCGCGTCGCGTCGACGGCCGGGGCGATGCGCAGCACGCTCGCCGGAAACGTGAGGTCCGGGCGCGCCTCCACCGACGCCAGGGCCGACTGCCCCACCCGGATGAACGCGAGGTGGCTCTCGTCCGGGTGCACCTCGAGGCGCGGGGCGCCGTCTGCCACGAACTCGAGCAGCGCCTGCCCCGCCTGCACCACCTCGCCGGGCTCCACGTTGCGCTGCAGCACGCGGCCCGCCGCGGGGGCGCGCAGGGCGGTCTGTTCGAGGCGCCGCTCGGCGCTGCGCAGCGCGGCTTGGGTGCGGCGCAGCGCTGCGACGGTGAGCCGCACGTCAACGCCTCCCGCGCTCGCGCTCTCGGCCTCCGCCTCGGCCTGACGCAGCTGCGCCGCCGAGGTGTCCCGCGCGCGACGCGCGTCGTCCAGCTGCTCCGACGGGAGCACACCACGGCTGACCAGATCGTCCGTGCGCGCGTAGCGCAGCTGGGCCTGGTCGGCCTCAGCTTGGGCGCGGGCCTCTGCGGCGAGGGCCACCCGCACGCCCGTGTTGCGCAGCCGCGCCAGGCGCACCTGAGCCTCGGCCACGGCCGCGCGCGCCTCTTCCACGGCGGCGCGCGCGTTCGCGTCGTCCAGCTGGAGCAGCACCTCGCCTTCGTCCACGTGTTGCCCCTCGTCCACGCTGACGCTCACGACGCGGCCGCTCACCTCCGGCCCCAGCGTCGTGCGCCGTGGCGCCTCCACTTGCCCAGACGTGACGACCGTGCGGACCAGGGTGCCCCGCGTCACCCGCGCGGTCTCCACGCGCACCTCGCGCCCCACCGTCCACCAAGCCGCCAGGGCGGCGCCGAACGCGACCACCACGATGGAGGCCAGCAGCCGGGATCGGAGCGAGCGCGCGCGGGGGGCAGACATGCGAGGAAGGTAGCCTGGCTGGGCGTGGAGACAACGCCGCGGCATCCACGTCTGGAGGCTCGGCCACCCACGCGGGACGACGCCGTGCCGGGGAGGTGCAAGGCGCGGCGGACACGACTATGCTCCGCGCGCGCGACCCGATCGGCTGAGCGTCCCGTGCGGAGAGTCCTCCCGTGACGGCAACCGGCAGCCCTGGCCCCTCCTTACGCTTGTGACAGACACGACTACCGAAAGCCCCTCCCCCGCTCCGTCCACCCCGGCGACGCAGCGCGCCCCGCTCCCCCGCGAGCGCCAGCTGGGCTGGTCGGCCTTTGCGCTGGGCGTCACGGCGATGTTCCTGCTCATGTCCAACAGCGACCACGCCCCGGGCGGAGTGCTGCTGGGCATGTTCGCCACGCTCGTGGCCGCGCTCGGACTGCTCGCGGGGCTCGGCTGCTTCGCCCGCACGGACGGCGCGGCGCCGTTCACGGCGTCCCCGCTCGGGCATGCGGCGGGCGAACCGTGGTTCCGTCGGCCGAGCATCATGCTGCCCGTCAGCCTCGGCGTGGTCGTCGCGTGCGCGCTCGTGTTCGGCGTCGAGACCTTCCGCGTCGACGACGTCTTCGGGATCCCCCTGGACGTGGCGTACCTGACCGTCGCCATCGTGCTCGCGCTCCTGCTGCTGGTCCCGGCGGCCATCACCCGCCCCGGGCTCGGCGTGTTCGTCGTGGTGGGGCTGGTCTACCTCCCCACGCTGGGTATGCCCGCGCTGTGGGACCCGTGGGAGACCCACTACGGCGAGGTGGCGCGCGAGATCCTGGCGCGCGACGACTGGATCAGCACGTGGTGGGCCCACGAGAAGTGGTTCATGTCCAAGCCCATCCTCATCTTCTGGATGGAGGCGCTCGCCATGGGCGCGCTGGGCGTGGACTACCTGCCCGACGCGAACCCGCTGCACCCCGAGTGGGCGGTGCGCCTGCCCATCATGCTGCTGTCCATCGCGGCGCTGATGGTGGTCTACGGCACGGTGAAGCGCCTGTTCAATGCCCGCGCCGGCGCGTTCGCCGCCCTGGCCATGGCGACCGCGCCACACTTCTTCTTCCTCGCGCACCAGGCCATCACGGACATGTCCATGGTGGGCAACATGACCATCGCGGTGTGCCTGTTGGGCCTCGCGCTGGCCGAGTCCCCCGACCGCGAGGTCACGCGCTACCGGGTGGGCCCGCTCGAGCTCTCGTTCCAGCACGTCATCATGGGGCTCTTGCTGGTGACGGTCCTGCCGCAGGCGCTCTACCTCGTCACGCGCAACGTGACGTGGTTCTCACGCGGCTTCGCCTGGCACAAGGACGAGTTCTTCTACGGCTCGGCGGGCAACGACGGCATCCCCGGCAACCCGGACATCGCGGACCAGACGGCCGTGTTCAACGAGCTGTGGTTTCAGCCGGGCGTGCAGGGCCTGCTGTGGCTCGCGGGCCTCGCCGGGGTGGTCTACCTGCTGCTCCGCGAGCGCCGCGCACAGGCGCTGGCCATGTACGGCTTCTACTACTTCTGTGGCCTGGCCTTCATGGGCAAGGGCATCCCGGGCTTCGCGCTACCGGGGCTCGTCGCGCTGCTGTACCTCGTCTCGTCGACGCGCTGGGACGTGCTGCTGAGCGGCCAGCTCAGGGTCCTCCCCGGGACGCTGACGCTCGCCGTGACGGGCCTGCCTTGGTACGTGGCGATGTACATGCGGCACGGGCCTGCGTTCACGCAGCAGCTGCTCATCCACGACCACATCAACCGCCTCGCGCGCGGCGTGCACATGGACGAGACGTCGCCGGGCAGCTTCGGCTACTACGTGCTGCAGCTGGGCTTCGCGACGTTCCCGTACATCGGCCTCCTGCCGTTCGCTGTGGTGGCGTTCATGTGGCTGCGGCGCCGCCAGCACACGGCCGTGTCCGCCAGCGACGGGCGCGCGTACCACCAGCGGCAGTTCCTGATGCTGCTCGCGCTGTGGTTCTTCGCGGCGTTCGTGCTGTTCAGCGCGATGGCCACGCGCTTCCACCACTACATCTTCCCGGCCGTGGTGCCCGCCATGATCCTGGTGGGGCTCATGCTGGACGCGATGTGCGGCGAAGACCTGCGCCCGGTGCGCGTGCGCTTCGCCACAGTCGTGCTCGCCGGGCTCGCGCCGCTGAGCTTCGTGGTGGGCTTCGCCAACATGATGGGCAACGTGCGGGGCATCCTCCCGCGCGGCGAAGAGGGCACGGACTGGGTGCTGGCCGCCGCACAGCGCAACCAGGGCATCGGGCTGCTGCTGATGGCGGTCGGCCTGTGCGCCGCGGGAGGGGCCCTCTACCTGCTGCGCACCGGCGCAACCGAGTCGCAGACGGGGCGCGCCAAGAACCGCCTCGCCCTGCCGCTGACCGTTGCGTGCCTCGGCGGCGCGTGCCTGGTGGCCTTCGTGGCGCGCGACATGAGCTGGGTCACGCAGCAGCGGCCGCACGGCTACGAGCGGTTGATCCACCTCTACGTCTACAACTACAACCGCCCGTGGCCGACGCAGTTCGACTACCGGCCCATCCTCACTGCGTTCGGCATCGTGGGCAGCGTGCTCTTGGGGCTCGCGGCGGTGCCCGCGCTGCGTGCCTGGGGGGCCCGGCTGCTGGTGGGCTTCTCGGTGGTGTTCGCGGCCTGGACGGTCAACGTCTACTTCTCGGACCTGAGCGACCACTGGGGCCTCAAGCCGCTGATGACGCAGTACTACGAGCTGCGCGAGGGTCCCGAGGAGCCCCTGCTGGCGTTCCAGATGAACTGGAAGGCCGAGAATTTCTACACGGGCAACCGGGTGTACACCTTCGTCGACCTGGACACCGCGCCGCTGGCCCGCTGGATCGAGCAGAACCGCGGCAAGCGCGTGTTCGTGCTGGTGGAGCGCACCCGCCTGCGCACCTTCACCGGGATGGTGGGTCGCCCCGAGGTCATCGAGCACACCAGCACGCGCCTGTGCAGCAAGTTCGTGCTGGCCGAGATGACGTTGTAGCGGTCGGCTCCGTGGGCAGCATCCACCGTCTGGCCTGTCGAGACTGCGCGCGTGGGCCGCGCCTGCCTTGGAACGAGACCGTCGCGGGCGCCGTCATCACGGGGCAGCCAACCGGCACGCTGACGAGTGGGCATTGGCTGACGTACACCCGGAACGACGGCGTGGAGGTGATGCTGCCGCACCCGCTCGAGACCTACACACTGGAGCAGGAAGGGACGACGTGGGCACGGGCTTCGGCGGAGCGGCGCATCTGGATACACGAACCGGTCGCGTGCGTGGCGTGTGGCGTCTGGAGCTCGGAGCGCCGCGCCCAGCCGCGACAGGCGCTGGGGTGCGTTGCCTTCTGCGTGGCCGCTGCGTTGATGTACGCGCTGCGTTCGGTCGTTCCGTGGTGGACGTTCCTCGTCGTGCTCGTCCCCATGATACTGGTCTCGTCCGTCCTTCAGCGACGGCGGCTGCGTTCGCCCTGTGCGGTTTGTGGAGGTGCACGTGTCCCACTCGCGCGCGTGAACCGCAGCGCGGTCCCCTGTCAGGCGTGCGGGGGAACGGTCCGTTGTACGGGGGCCGGGATCTCGTAGCGTTCTGCGACTCGCCCATCGGCAGCCGACCGCGAAACGTGCCGGGCGGCGAGGGGGACGGCCCGTCGGGGCGCGGCTCGGCGTCGATGGCGCGCGTCCAGCGTGCACGATTCCGTGAGCCGCTCGCCCCCGGCGTGCGTTCCCAACTGACGGCACCTGCCGCAGAACGGGAACCACGCATGAATCGACGACACTTCTTGAACGCTGCGCTCCGCAGCACCGCGGGCCTGACGGCTGCTGCGGCGCTGGGCCACCTGCCCCGCGGCGCCCTCTCACGCGCTCAGGCGACCTGCGCGCCACGCACCGAGGACAACATCGAGGGGCCCTTCTTCCGGGCGGGCGCACCTGCCAGGACCGACCTGGTAGTCCCGGACGAAGCCGGGGTGCGCGTCGTGCTCGGGGGGCGCGTGTTGGACTCGAGCTGCCGCCCCATCCCTGGCGCAGTCATCGAGGTCTGGCATGCAGACGATGCTGGCGACTACGACCTCGCAGGCTTCGCGCACCGGGGCGTGCTGCGCTGTGATGCGGCAGGTCGCTACCAGCTGCACACCATCGTCCCGGGGCACTACCGCGTGGGGAGCGGCTTCCGGCCCGCGCACATCCACCTCGAGGTGCACGGGCGCGGGCACCAGTCGCTGACCACACAGCTCTACTTTCCGGGGGATCCGCACAACGAGCGGGACCCCTTCATCCGCTCGTCGCTCATCCTGGACGACCTCGTGAGCGCGGAGGGTGCGCTGCGCGGCCACTTCGACATCACGCTCTGAGCGCGGGGCGCGAAGCCCCGTGCTCGGCGGCCTCCGCGAGCCTCAGCTGGGCTCGATGGTCTTCAGATGCACCTCGAGCAGCTGCTCGGCGGTGACCACGGTAGGCGCCTTGGTGAGCAGGTCGTTGGCGCGCTGCGTCTTGGGGAACGCGATGACGTCGCGGATGGACTCGGTCTCGGCGGCCAGCATGGCGATGCGGTCCATGCCGACGGCGATGCCGCCGTGCGGGGGCGCGCCGTAGGTCAGGGCATCCAGCAGGAAGCCGAACTTCTCCTGCGCCTCTTCGTCGCTCAGGCCGATGGCCGCGAAGACCTTCTTCTGCACCTCGGGGTCGTGCAGGCGGATGGAGCCGCCGCCGATCTCGAAGCCGTTCAGCACCAGGTCGTAGCGGTGGCAGAGCACCTTGCCCGGGTCCTTGTCGAGCAGCTCCACGCACTCGTCGTGCGGGCGCGTGAACACGTGGTGCGCCGCGGCCCAGCCGCCCTCCTCGCGCTCGAAGAGGGGCGGGTCCACTACCCACAGCAGGTTCCACTGCCCGGCGCTGCCGGTCTCGGGGATGAGCTTGAGCAGCTTGCCCAGGTGGATGCGCAGGTTGGCCATGACCGCGTTGACGCGCGCCTCCGGGCCGAACTGGAACAAGATGAGGTCGCCGTCCTTGGCGCCGACCGCGGCGTTCACGGCCAGGCGGAACTCGTCCGTGACCATCTTGGCCAGCGGGCTCTGCACCCACGCGCCGTCGTCGCCCTCGACCTTGGCGCGCGCCAGGCCCTTGGCGCCCATGGAGTTGACGTACTTCTCGAGTCCGTCGATGTCCTTGCGCGAGAAGCCGTGGCCATTGGGCACCACGATGGCCTTGAAGATCTCCTCGGGCAGGTCCTTGCGGTACGTGCCGTCCGCGAACTTCTGGGCCATGGGCTCCAGCATGCCGATGCCGCCGCCCTTGTGCGCGACCATGAGCTCGGTGAGGTCCACGTGCTCGAGCCCGAAGCGCATGTCCGGCTTGTCGTTGCCGAAGCGGCGCATGGACTCCTCGAACTTGAGGCGTGGGAAGGTGCCGTCCGGGTACCACTGCAGGAGGTCGATGCCGAGCACCTCCTTCCACAGGCGGAACACCAGGCCCTCGATCATCTTGAAGAGGTCGTCCTGGTTGATGAACGACATCTCCACGTCGATCTGCGTGAACTCGGGCTGGCGGTCGATGCGCAGGTCCTCGTCGCGGAAGCAGCGCACGATCTGGAAGTAGCGCTCGTAGCCCGCCACCATCAGCATCTGCTTGTACAGCTGCGGGCTCTCGGCCAGCGCGTAGAAGTGCGAGGGGTAGAGGCGCGAGGGGACCAGGAAGTTGCGCGCGCCGCCCGGCGTGTACTTCACCAGGAACGGCGTCTCGACCTCGAGGAACGCGTTGTCGTGGAAGTAGCTGCGCGTCTCGTGGTTGAGCTTGGAGCGCATGATCAGGTTGCGCTGCAGCTTGGGCCGGCGGAGGTCCAGGTAGCGGTACTCGAGGCGCTTGTCCTCGTTGGTCTTGATGCTGTCGTCGATCTCGAAGGGCGGGGTCTGCGCCTTGTTGAAGATGGTGACCTCCTTCGCGATCAGCTCGACGTCGCCGGTGGCGAGGCGGGCGTTGCGCAGGCTGGTGCCGTCTTCCTTGGTGCCGCGGTCGTTGACCACGCCACGGATGCCCAGGACCCACTCGCTGCGGGCGCGCTCGGCCTGCTTGAACGCCTCCGCCGGCGTGCGCTCCGGGTCGAACACCACCTGGGTGACGCCGTCGCGGTCGCGCAGGTCGATGAAGATGCAGCCCCCGTGGTCACGGCGGTTCTGGACCCAGCCGAACAGGATCGCCTCGGCGTTGATGTCGGTGTCGCGGAGGGCTCCGCAGGAATGGGTCCGCTTCAACTCATCGATAAAACGCGCCACGGTCTCTTGCTCCGAGAAAACAGGCGGCACCCTACCTGCAAGGCGCCGGACGTCAAGGGGCGCGGGCGCCGGGGCCGCTCGGAGGCGGCGCGGTGAACCTCGAGCTGCTGTACGAGCCGTGTGCGGGTCGTGGTTCCGCCCTCGCAGGCAACACGCTGACGCGGCAGCCCTGAGCGCGGTCCGCGTCGACACCCGTCCTCAGCGTGGGGCGCGCTCACCGAAGACGACGGCCACCGCGAGGTTGGAAGCGCGCCGGAGCCGCGAGCGCACCTCCGCGTGCCCCTCGAGCTCGTCGAGCGCGGCGTCGAGGTCCTTGAACGCGAGCCCCGGCACGCCCTCGACCGCACGCGCGACCCGGAACGCGTCGCTCTCGGCTCCGGGGACGAGCGCGCACAGCTCGGCCGCCGCCGCCTCGTCCCATGGTGAGAACTCGGGCGTTAGCATGCCCCACGGCGCGGGCGGCGTGGAACGCCAAACGACGCGGCGGGCTCCATAGCGACGCGGGAACCAGGGTCCCGCGTCGCTATGGACACGTCATGGCACGAAGACGGTGCTTCCGTGCGTGACCATGCCGACCCCCGGGTTGGTCACCACGAGGCTGTGGTCACCGGACGCGAAGCCGAACGGGACGAACCCATCGAGCTGCGTGGCCGACGTGCGCGTGATGCTGACGTCCATGCCCCCGAGGCTGAGCGTGACGTCCGGCGCGAAGTTGGTGCCCGTCACGGTGAAGGGGATGCCGGGCACCCAGGGCCCGCTGAGCGTTCCGTCGGGCGTGAGCTCCGTGATGGTCGGCATGGACGCGTCCAGCTCGCAGGTGTCCCCGTCGTAGGGTGCGGTGCAGCTACACGTGAACGACGCGTTGCGACTTGGCACACCGAATCACGGTGCGCAATCTTCGCACACCAGAACGAGAGACCACACGCGGCGGGATACCCGCCCGTCGAGCCCAGCCATCAGGTTGTGGCCAGAACGTCCGATAGTTCACCCCGGCCGTGGCGCGCGTTCAGCTCTCGGTGTGGAACAACGCCGGCAGGAAGTGCTCGAGGTTGCCCACCTCCTCCACGTTGTGGAGCAGCCACGCGCGCGCGTGGGCCTCGTCGAACGCCAGGCTGCGGATGGCCCGCTGCACGATCGACAGGCCACGTGGGAGGGCCGGCCCGACGGTGATCGCGTTCTCGTACCGGGTGCCGCCGGGCACGCGTCGCCATGAGTAGTCCATCGCGACGAGCCCCGAGATGCCGTGAAAGCGAGGACGGTGTGCGAAGCCCCCTTCGTCCAGCCGGACCACGTCGGTCCGGACGCACACGCGGTACCTCGGGTCACGCCCCAGCACCTCGTGGATCAGGAAGACCGAACCTACTCCGTCTCCCGCGGCTGGCGTCCGCAGGTAGCGGTGCTCGACGTGATCGCGCGGATGCCACACCCGGTAGCGGGGGTGGGTGTGTCCTTCGATCTCCACCGTGCCGCGCAGGTTCTGGAACCACCAGACCAGCATCTCTGGCGTCACCCCGTGCAGCACGTCGTGCACGATCGACGCGCGCATCCGGCCGCGCTCGTCGAAGTCGAGCGTGGTCACCGCGGAGTCGAGGGTCTTCATGGTCCAGGGGACGACGATGGGATCGGGCAACGATGCGGGCATGCTGGGTCTCCGGGGAACAGGGCGACGGGGCGGTTCCACCCCGCGATGCGCGCGACCGACCAACGTCGGGTCACACCGCGGGGGAGTCCACGCGCTGGACTCAGGACGCGTGGGCGGGGGCGAGGGACCTCAGCCGCTCGATGTCGAGCGTAGCGAAGCTGGGCTGCTGGTCGACCGCGCCCACGGAGAAGAGCTCCAGCTCGACCACGTGGCCGTCGGGGTCCATCCCCATCACCGAGCGGGCCACGCCGAAGTCGGCGGCCAGCACGACGCGCGTGTGCGCGGTGAAGAAGTCGAAGGCTTCCACGAGGTGCGCCGCGTCGCGGACTTCCCATCCGGTGTGGGCCATGCGGAGCTGATTCTGCGGGTACGCCGCGCCCCGGTCGCCGTGCTCGTGCAGCGCGATGTCCGAGTAGCGCGTCGAACCGGGCAGGCGCAGAAAGGTCAGCTTGTTGTCGACATCCTCCGCGACGACCTCGGCGCCGAGCAGCTGATGATAGAACGCTGCCGAACGGTTGCGGTCGGCGACGTCGAGGGCGATGTGGTTCAGGGTCACGGGGATCATGAGAGGTTCTCCTTGGTGCTGGGGCCGATGCGTCGGGCCCTTCACGACGCAACGTGCGGCCACGCGCCGCTCCCTCGCCATCCCAGCGTTCTGGGAATCGCGTACCCCCCAGGAGTCTGGGATTGCCGCATGAGAGCGCCCATGGAACCGTGCGACGCATGACGTGGAGCGAATTGCGAGCGGACCGTGTGCTCCGCGACATCCAGGCGCTCTGCACCGAACGCGCGACGCCCCTCGAGCTGCTCGCGTCCGTGTCGGAGGCCTTCCACGCCGCGGTCCCCAGCGACGCCTCGTGTTACTGCACCTTCGATCCCGCGACGACCATGGTGACCTCGGCGGTCGGCCGAAACCTCGACGAGAACGGGCGCGCCGCCGCGCGCTTCTTCGAGCTCGAGTACGGGCGCGAGACCCCCGCGCAGTACCAGCGCCTGCTCGCCAGCCGCGCCGTCTCCGAGGTCGTCGACGTCGCGCAGATGGACGCGACCGAGGGTCACGTCGCGGTCCGTGAGCACCTCACGGAGATGGGCGTCGGCCAGGAGCTACGCTTCCTGTGCACGCACCAAGGCGCGGCCTGGGCTGGCGCAGGGCTGATGCGCAGCGCTGGCGCGCGACCGTTCAGCGCCGAGGAGGTGGCCTTCGCGGAGCGCGTGGCGGCGCTGCTGACGCCGGCCGTGCGCGGGTCGCTCGTCCACGCCTCCGCAACGATCAACGTCGCGGCCGAGGCCGGACCCGCGGTGCTGATCATGGCGGGAGACCAGCTCGCCGAGGCCACACCCGCGGCGCTGGCCTGGCTGGAAGCGCTGTCGGGGATCGACCGCGGTCACGGGGAGCTGCCAGCGGTCGTGCACGCGGTGGCTGCGCGGGCGCTCGCGGGGCACACCGTGGCCCAGCGTGCACGGACGGCCGATGGCTGCTGGGTCGTGCTGCGCGCCGCGCCCTTCCCCACCGGACGCGCGGTGGTGACCTTCGAGGTCGCGGGGCCAGCGCAGGTGACCTCCCTGCTGGCCGGCGCCCTCGGCCTCACCGAGCGCGAGATCGACGTAGTCTCCGCGGTGCTCAAGGGTCTCGCCACGAAGGAGATCGCGGCGGAGCTCCACCTCTCCAGCTACACCGTGCAGGACCACCTCAAGTCGGTCTTCGCCAAGGCGGGCGTCAACAGCCGACGCGAGCTCGTCGCGGAGGTGTTCTTCGGCGTGTACGCGCCACGGCTCGGGGGAGCCGTGGGTGCGGACGGCTTCTTCCGCTGAGGGGGTGTCTCGCGCCATCCGTGCCTTGGAGGAGCGCCCGACCGAGCAGCAGACTCGGAGAGATCCCAGCGCTTGGCGATGAGACCGTGCCGTCCCGCGCTACACCAGGTTCGACTGCTCCCAGAAGACCACCTCGCCGCCTTCGTTGATCACGAACGTCACCACACCGTCGTGGGACACTGCGATGGCGAGGCTGCCAGGAGAGTCGTTCACGAAGCGATAGGCCGCGCGATGGCGGGTGCCCACGGCCTCGATGTCTTCGGCCCGTCGGCGCGTGCCTTCGTTGTCGAGCGCGCACCACACGCGCGACGGCGTCGGCAGCTCGGCGGAGACCTCGGCGCCGAAGCCCAGGAGGGCGAAGTGCTTGTCCAGCACGACGGCGCCATCCGTGGCGGCGAGGTTCGCCACCACGCGGCTCCACTCGAACACGGCCTGCTCCAGCTGCTCCAGCTCCATGCTCGACGCGGTCACGAAGTCCGCCCACCCGATGGAAGGCGCCTCGCTCGCGTCCGCGAGCGCCTCCAGCAGCTGCAACAGCAGGGTGCGATAGCGTCGCGTGGGCTCGTCCTGACCGAAGCGGTACTTCAGACGCAACGCCCCATGGGTTCCGCCGCGCCCCTGCGCATCGTCGTGGATCAGCAGCAGCCCGCCGTGGCCCGCGCTGCGCACCAGCTGGATGACGCGACGGAGCATGTGCTGCGAGATGCGACCCACGAGCGAGTGCTCGACCGCCGTCGGGATGCCCTTGGGGGCCTGCTTCAAGCTGTGGTGCGTGCGAATCTCCTCGCGCTCGGCGCCGAAGCGTGCGGGCAGCCAGGCGGACCGGAAGACGTCGATGGTCGCGTCGACCAGCTCGCCGTGCTCGAGCGCGCCGATGAGGACGCCCCCCCTTCGCACTGCGATCTGACCGGGTGCGTTGACGTGCACGATGGGCGCGAGCGTCCAGTTCGAGCCAGCTCCGCGCCCGCCCCAAGCCGGCGCGAGCCAGGCCGGCCCCGAGTGGGCGATGCCCCAGATGCGCAGCTGGCCCTCCTCGCGATGGACGCCGATGAGCGACGTCTCGAACGGCGTGGCAGGCGCGAGCCGGCGCAGCTCGCCCGTGGACAGCGCGCGGCTCTGGTCGAAGCGCAGTCGCAGCACGCCGCCATTGGGGCCGCCGCTCTCGGGCAGCGCGTCCGGTCCGCTCAGCAGCAGGCGGAAGCGCGTGGGCCGCGCCTCCTCCGCCATCATCGACGCGTAGAACGCGGTGGAGAGCACCTCCGACAAGAGCTCGGCCGAGAGCTGGCACGGGCTGTCCTCGGGCCAGCGCGCGAGGACCCAGCGGGTGAGGTCTGGCGGATAGGCACGCGTGGGGGTTTCGGCGCTGCTCATCGACCCGAGGATAGGTCGGTGTTGCGACTGAAGCCCACGCAGATCGGTGACGCGCGACCGAACCCGTGGGGACCTCCGGAATTTGTGTCCGTTCGGCGTCTACTCGGCGCCTCGCCGAGACCAGGAGACCCTCGCTCTGGTACTTTCCTCCTCACGGAGTGCGCCATGATGACGCTGAGCGCGCGCCAGGCCCGACGTCGACGCGGACCGACAGCAGCCGCGCCAGGATGCAGCGCCCTGCGGGGCGCTTGTGACGTCGGGCGCGTCTACCGCGCCGACGCTGGGAGGGCCGGATGATGGGGGGGCGCAGGTGGCGCTTCGCTCAGGCACGCATGCAGCACCCGGAGGAGACGCGCCTCCTCGGCGCCAGTGGACTCGACGGGCTCGAAGTTGGGATAGCGCCCTGGCGACCCATGCGGACACGCGCAGCTCATGCCGTTCTGTACTTGCTGCGCGACGTGGCGCACCGCAACTCGGGTCCCGTCCGTGGTGTCCGACACGACCTCCACCAGCAGCACGAACGACGTGGACAACGTGCCGGCGTCGCTCACGTGGGAAAGCGACGGGACGCCGTGCATGCTACGGACCTGGCCACGCGGCGTGTACGCGCTCGCCTCCTCGTATCGGGCGTCCTGCCGAACGCAGTCGAGCGCTCGCCAGACCTCCTCGGCCGGCGCGCGGAACGTCCACGTCGTGGGGTTGGGTCCTGGGTTGGGTAACGTGTCGAAGCTGTCCCCGTGGCACGCGCTGACCGTGAAGGCGGCCGCCAGCGTCAGCAGCAGGGTCTCCATGGAACGGAACCTCGCGGGCTCATGCAGCGACTCGCGCACCGCGCCCATCGTAGCGCAGTGGCAGCCGTTCCGTGACGTGCCACATGGGGTATGCCACCGTTTGGGGTGGCCCGCGGTAGGGGGTCCGAGGCCGCTGGCTTCGACCCCGCGGCCCAACAGCACAGAACGCGAGAAATGCACCCTGGAGACTCCTGTGCCGCAACGCAGCGCCGGGCATGGGTGGTCAGACCGGTCTCGTAGACACGGAAGGCCCGCTGTACACGACCAGCTGGAGTCGACCTCGTGTAGATTTTCCCGCCCGCGGCTCCCGGACGTTGACGAAGTCCGCGAAGACGTAAGAGGGTGCGGGGCTGATGACACGAACGCGGAATCACGGCGGGGGACGCGCAGGCCACGACTTCACGCTGCCCTTCCTCACCGAGCTGCGTTTTCCACCCGGGACCGGGGACCCTGGAGGTCACCTCGCGCGCGCGGTCGCCGCGAGGAACGAGGGGCGCTACAGCGACGCGATCGCCGCCTGCCGCACCGCGGTCGAGCGTATGGACGGCGCGCCGAAGGAGGGCTCGGGCGAGCTCGAGCGCATCGTGAAGGCGAAGCGCATCGACCTCACGGAGCGCGAACGCTTCGTGATGCTTCGTTCAGCCACGCACATCTTCGCGAGCCCCGCGCACCACGGGGCGACGCACCATGAACGCGAGGACGCAGACCTCGCCATTTCGATGACGGCGGCGCTCCTGCGCCTCGCGCCGCGGTGGGGCACCCAAGACACCGAGCCCAACACCGAAGAGGCGTCGTGACCGGCTCGCGCGGCAAGAGGGCGGCGTCAAAGAAGCCGACAAATGTGCAAGCCCCCCTTGCACAAGGCTCCCGTGCCACCTTGGAGGTTGCGCCAGAGGGCTACGCCGAGTGGATCCGCGGGGTGAAGGCCGGTGTCCACGAAGCACGCCAGCGGGCCGCGCGCGCCGTCAACAACGAGCTGGTGGGGCTCTACTGGCGCATCGGTCGCGACATTCGCGCTCGGCAGGATGCGCAGGGGTGGGGCGCGAAGATCGTCGACCGCATCGCGGCCGACCTGAAGACGGAGTTTCCGGACGCCGAGGGCTTCTCGCCCCGCAACCTCAAGTACATGCGCGCCTTCGCCGTGGCCTGGCCGGACGAGGACTTTGTGCAAGGGGTGCTTGCACAATTGCCCTGGTACACGCACCTCGCGCTGCTGGAGAAGCTCGAGACGGTCGAGGAACGCCGCTGGTACGCCCAGAAGGCGATCGAGCACGGCTGGTCACGCAAAGGCGGAGGCACCTGACGGGGGACTTCTGGCCAGAGGTTCTCCGAGCGCGTCGAGTCAGCACGGCTCCGAGGACGCACGCCACCGGCCAAGGTCGCCTCGGCGTTTCACAACGCGTCCGTCGTGGGGCTCGCCGTGTTTCAGCGCATGGGACATTCTGACGACGTGATGAACCCAGAACGCCCAGAACCGCTGCGCGACGTGACCATCCGCCATGCGCCCCGCGAGCCCGTGGGGCCACTGGTGGAGACGCTGCTCGCCATCGACGACGACGCTTCCGCGCTGTACGCGAGCGGCGGCTTTGCGATCGAGCTCGCGTACGAGCACCCGTTCGTGCAGGCGGAGCTCGCGCGCTGGGCAGCATGCACGCGGGAGGGCCGCGTGCTGCTCGCCGAGGTGGACGGCCAGGCCGTGGGGTTCGCAGCCTACGCGCGTGTGGACGGGCTGGCCTACCTGGACCAGCTGGCCGTGCGCTGCGCCTTCATGCGGCGCGGGATCGGACGAGCGCTGGTGGACGCCGTGGTCACAGCCGTGCAGGCAGACGGGGCGAGCGCCCTGTGGCTGACCACCTACGCGCACCTGCCGTGGAACGGGCCGTACTACGGGACGCTCGGCTTCGTGCGCGTGGAGGAGACGGCGTGTGGGCCCGAGCTGCGCGCGCTCTTGGAAGAGCAACGCGCGGCCCTGCCCGCGCCCGATCAGCGCGTCGCGATGGTGCGCGCGATCTCTGGCTGAGCGGATCGCGCGCTCAGAGGGACGCAGCGAAGGCCTGTACCAGCGCCGTCACGCGTTCGCGCGCGGCCGGATCGGCCAGCCCGCCGTCTTCGCCGCGCTTGCTGAACGGCCCGGCGAGCGCGACCTCGGGGTACACGAACACCTGCGCCATCATCCCGCCGAGAACGGTCTTGAGCGCTCCCTGCGCGCGCACGGCACCCGCCGGACTGGGCGACGCAGACATCACGGCCACCGGGCGCCCCGCGAAGACGCTCTTGTAGGCCGGGCGGGACAGCCAATCGAGCGCGTTCTTGAGCGGGCCGGGCACGCCATAGTTGTACTCGGGCGTGACGACGAGGACGCCGGCCGAGTCCCGCACCAGGCGGAAGGCCGCACGCACGGGCTCGGGCAGGTCCGCCCCTTCTGGATCGCCCGGGGCCATCAGGTGCAGGCGCGGGTCGTAGAGGGGGAAGCCGCTGAAGTCCACGTCCACAGCGCGCAGGTGCGCGGGCAAGGCCGCCTTGGCGCTGTGGGCGGTGGCGGCGCTGACCCCATCGGGGCGCAGGCTGCCGGTGAAGACGGCGATGGTGCGGGGGTCGGTGCTCATGACTGGGTCTCTCTCACGGGGGGTAGCTCCATCCACAGCGCCTCGGCGCCGGGCTCGCCGACGAGGCGAAAGGTGCGGTCGTCGTCGACGGTGGTGAGGGGCACGCCGTCTCCTTCGCGCAGCGCCGCACCCTCGAGCGAGAGCGCACCGCGCACCATCTGCACCCACGCGGCGCGCCCTGCCGGGAGCACGTGCGCCGCCTCACCCGCGGCGTCGAAGCGCACGCGAAAGATGCGCACGTCTTGGCCGATGGCGACGGTGCCGCCCTCGCCGTCGGGGGTGACCATCAGGTCGATGGGCCGCGCCGGATCGTACGGGAAGGCCTGCTGCGCATAGCCCGGGTCCGTGCCGCGCGCGCCCGGCAAGAACCAGATCTGCAGGAAGCGCACCGGCTCGTCCTGGCTCGCGTTCATCTCGCTGTGGGCGATGCCGCGCCCCGCGCTCATGCGCTGGACCTCGCCCGGGCGAATGACCGAGCCGGTGCCCAGCGTGTCCCGGTGCGCGAGCGCGCCCTCCACGACATAGCTGACGATCTCCATGTCCCGATGGGGGTGCCGCGGGAAGCCCTCGGCAGGGTCGACGCGGTCGTCGTTGAGGACGCGCAGCACGCCGAAGCCCATGTGCGCCGGGTCGTAGTAGTTGGCGAACGAGAAGGTGTGGGCGCTGCGGAGCCAGCCGTGGTTCGCGAGGCCGCGCTCGCTCGCTCGTCGGATGGTGGTGGGGGTCAGGGTGGTCATGGTGTGTCTCCTTCGACGCCCTCACCATGCCGCTTGCAACGTTGCAAGTCCATGCGCACGAACGCACACTTCGCTTGCATGAACGCAAGCATCGACTGGGACGACCTCGCGCTGGTGCTGGCCATCGTCCGCGGGGGAACGCTGGGGGCCGCGGCCGCCACGCTGGGGGTCCACCACTCCACCGCGTTTCGCCGGCTGCAGCGCGTGGAGGAGCGGGCGGGGACGGCGCTGTTCCACCGGACGCCCCAGGGCTACGTGCCCACCGAGACGGGCGCGGTCATCGGCGAGCATGCGGCGCGCGTGGAGGACGAGCTGCTGGGCGTGCAGCGCGCGCTCGAGGTGCACGACAGGGTGCCGCGTGGGCGCATCCGACTGACCACCGTGCCCAGCCTGGTCGCGCCCATCCTCCCCGCGCTCCAGCGCCTGAGCGAGCAGTGCCCCGAGCTGCACATCGAGCTGGACGCCACGCCCGACACGCGCTCCCTCGAGCGCGGCGACGCAGACCTGGCGCTGCGACCGACGGCGGAGCCCCCGGGCGAGCTGGTGGGCACGCGCCTGACGACGCTGGGCTGGGCCACGTATCGACGCAAGGTGGGTAAGGCCAGCCCGAGCGAGCTGCGCTACGTGGGGCCACTCGCCACTCAGGAGGACGACCGGGGCGGGGCGGCTGGCGGCACCAAGCGTCGTGCCTCCGTCTCAGTGACGACGGTCCCCGCGATGACGGCGTGCATCGTGGCCGGCCTCGGGGCGGGGCGCCTCCCCTGCTACGTGGGGGACGTCCACCCGAAGCTCACGCGCGTTGGGCCCGTGCAGCGCACGTCCATCGGCCTGTGGCTGCTGAGCCCGGCGGCCCTGCGCAAGAGCGCCCGCGTGCAGGCCACGCGCACGCGCCTCGTGACCTGCCTCCCGCCGGAGCTCCAGCGCTTCACCGGCGAG